>JBAXKK010000095.1:0-8302 GCA_037137395.1 Elusimicrobiota bacterium | reverse complement strand
GCAGTTAAAATTTATAGGCCAGCAGGTCCGCAGCCGTTATAGCCTCAACCAGCCCGGTTTCCTTTAGGGAGTCGCCGGGAAAAGTCTTCAACGCCTGCGCCGCCACGGGAGGAGTAAACAGCAGCGGCGGCAGAGCTGGCAAAACGAACAGCAGTTTTTTTATAACGCGCTTCATTTTTTATCTTCTGCGTCAGCTTCGGCTTTAGATTCGACCGTGTTCATTACAGGTTTTCCGGTCAGTGCGTCTATCCAGATTTCGCGAGTTGTTTCCCCATCCTGTATATCGAACGACCAGACAAGCATCCCTTTTTCTTTTTCAAGCTCACCCTCTTTAACAACGCCGCCTTTTACAAGCTCCAGGGCGGCCTTCTCCGCGGCCTCACGGCTTATGTGTTTTGCCTTGCGCGCGGCCTTAGCTTCGGCCTTGTCTTTCGCTTTTTCCGCTTTCTCCTCGGTCTTGGTTTCAACCTTGTCCTGCACTATTAATCCGCTTTGCGCGTCTATCCAGATCTCCCGGATAACCGTGCCGGAGGAGATGTAAAAAAACCAAACCTCTTTGCCCTCCTCTTTTTCCAGTTCCGCGTCTTTAACAATTCCGCCCTTTACCAGGTCCAGCGCGGTTTTTTGCGCGGCTGCCCGGCTTATCGTTTTACCGCCCGCAGCGAATGTCGGGGCCAGCAGAACCGCAACAGACAGCATCACTATTACAAGTTTCATGTTTCCTCCTGTCAGACTATCAGAACCGTGTAGCTACTTGCGCGCCGTTTGGATAAGGCATCAGAGTAATATCCGCCGGGGCCGCAGTCCTGTTCTTTGACGCCACCCAGTTGCCGACGGACTAACCTATAGCCCCGCCCAGTATGACTTCTGAAAGATAATGCTTCCTGTCGTAGAGTCTCGACTGCGCCACACCCAGCGCCATGCCGTAGACCAGCGGGGTATGCCAATAGCCGAAAGTGCCCCGCAAGTCAGTGTCCAGCACCGAAGCCAAAGCGAAAGCGGCCGAAGTATGGCCAGAAGGAAACGAGTAGCGGTGCCAGGTGAAAGGTTTGAACTTGCTTGGGGACTCGCCCTTGGACGGCAGCGCACGGCCCGTGATGTAGCAGAGCGCCGGATTTATCATCAACGCCGCGATAACGCTGGCCTCGGTGGCGTCGGCAGATATTTTGCGCATCGTCGGACTGCCGAAGGCCAGCCCTCCTATATAAATCCCTGAAATTATAGGAGCCTGTCCCTTAAAATCCCCGAAATGCGTGGTGGCGAAACTGATATTTCTAAGTGACTCCGTCCTGTGGGAATCGTAAAAATCAGCCACGGAATCGTCAATGAGCAGGGAACCGGCGGTCGCTGCCACCACCCCGCCGGCCAGGTACCATTGATTTTTGCTCCATGTCTCCGGCTTTTTAGGCAGTTCCTTTAGATCGCCCCAGAAGCGCTTGCCATAGCCGACAGGGTCCGGCAAAGGTCTTTCGCCGGCAAAACCCGGAACGGCGCCCTGTAAAAAAAGAACCAGCACGCCGAAAACCACTGCAATTTTCCAGGGTGTATTCTTTTTTAAGAGCGAAGAGCCAGTCATATATCCTCAGGAATCACTTGATGCTGTTTATTAATCATACCTGACCGGCCTTTCTACAGTCTTTCAGGAAGATTACAGTTCTGTAATGTTAAAAAAGAAACCGCCCGGGAGGGGCGGCTTATGGCGTCGTAGTTCGCAATCCGATCAAGTGGCGGGAATGCGTAGAGTGAAAATAGATCCTTCTCCGGGCTTTGAGTCAACAACGGCATTGCCGCCGTGGGCCAGTGCCACGGCCCGCACCAGGCTCAGTCCAAGGCCGAGCCCCTTTTCGTGGCGGCTGGCATCTCCCCTGTAGAGGCGGTCCCAGATATGCGGGAGATCCACAGCGGGTATCCCGGGCCCTTGGTCGGCGACGCGAAACACAACGTCGCCGCCCTCTCCCGCCAGTAAAATGGAAACCGCTGTTCTGGCCGGTGAATATTTTACGGCGTTATCCACAAGATTACCCAACGCCTGGCGTAGGCGGGCGCGATCACAGGCGACAGTAAGGTCGGATTCTATCTTTACCGATATCCTTACGCTCTTGGCTTCAGCGGCGTAGCCGTATATCTCGCCAACCTCCGCCGCAATATCGGCCAGCCGTACCGGCCCCAGATTAAGTTTTATAACCCCGGCCTCGGCTTCGGAAACTTCCATAAGCGCGTTTAGTAGCGCTATAACCTGATCCGCCTCTTCAAGACAGTCGGAAAGTGCCTCCCCGCGGCTTTCCGCGGAAGTCTTTTCCATTAGAGCCGTCTCAGCCACGGCGCGCAGGCGGGTCATCGGGGTTCGCAGGTCGTGAGCCACGTTGTCGAGCGCCTCGCGCATACTGTTGACCAGCGCCGTTATCCTGTCCAGCATCCTGTTGAACAGCGACCCGGCTTCATCCAGTTCGTCTCCCGTACCGCGCACCGGCGCCCTTGCGTTAAGTTTTCCGGCTTCAATAGCTTTTACGGTCTCAATAAGGTGCCGCAGCGGTTTTAGGACGCGGTTGGTAAGTAAAGTCCCGCCTATAAGGGCGAGGAGCAGAGCCGGGACCATGACTATAAGAGTTATGTCTTGGAAATTCTCAAGGAAATTTTCACGCCGGGCAGTGTCCATCCCCACCTGCAGCACCGCGCCGTCCGGGAGGCGGCCGGAAAGCAGTTCAAGGATATCCTCGTCCCCGGTGGTCCGTATATAATCCCAGCGCAGCCCTCCACCCGCAGCGGGAAACCCATCCACCGACGGGGAGAAATGGGAGGAGCCGGCAGGGGCTGAAAAAAAACCAATATTGCCGTTCCGCTTCACAACCCTGACATAAAACCGGTCTGCCCCATAACCGCGACCGTCTTGTGTTTCGGAAATAAGGTTTTTTAACCCGCCATCGGCATACTCGCGCTCATGTTCCCGGAATTCGGTGACAATGTCCGCCCGGTCCGTCTTTTTAAGCGAGGCCGCGAGCAGGAGATAGGCTAATCCCATTACGCAGAAACTGCCGGCTAGAAAAAAGCCGGCATACCACGCGGCCAGCCTGAAGCCGGTGGTTTTAGTATAGCGTTTCAGGGTGTCACGGATTTTTAAAAACATAGCCGACGCCGCGTATGGTGTGTATCAGATTTTTCTTAAACGGCTTATCCAGTTTATCCCGCAGGCGGCAGACCAGCACGTCCACCACATTGGTCTGCGGATCGAAATCAAACCCCCAAATATTTTCCAGTATCATCGTCTTTGAAACCGGACGGCCGGGATTGCGCATAAGGTATTCAAGCAGGGCGAACTCGCGCGGTTGTAATTCTATCTTGTTCCCCTGGCGCGTCACTTCCCGGCGCGGCAGATCCATTAAAACACCTTCCGCTTTTAGGACAGTGGGTTCTGAGGCTTCCCCGGCGGAGCGGCGTATGAGCGCGTTTACGCGCGCGAGCAATTCGGAAAAAGAAAAAGGTTTTACAAGGTAATCATCCCCGCCCGCCTGCAGGCCGCGCACCTTGTCATTCACGGTTCTTTTCGCGCTGAGTATTATTACCGGGACGCGCATACCCCGTCCGCGCATTTCTTCCACAAGGCGGAGCCCGTCAAGTTTCGGCAGCATAATGTCCACCACGGCGGCGGCATATTCTGAACCGAGCGCTTTTGCAAGACCGTCCTCCCCGTCGAAGGCGCAGTCCACGTTAAAACCGGCTTGTTTAAGCCCGCCCGCTATGAACGAGGATATTTTCTTGTCGTCTTCAACGACCAGGAGTTTCATTTATTTCCTTTTTAAACGCCCCTTTTATTATAGCAATCCTTCCAGCAACGCACTGTGTACAGACATCCGTTAAACTCGCGCAATTCTTAGTTGTCCGTTTTGGGTATATGAAAGACACATAAACCGCCAGATTAAGACAACTCTCCCCCAGTGTCGCAAAAGTCCAACTCCATCTTACCCCCTCTCGTCGTGAAATTTCCCCTTCCCCTCTTTGAGTGTCGCAAAACTATAAGTTTTGCGACACTGGCTTGTTTATTCTGCCCTCTTATTTTGACAATCCCCCCCGCTAATATGTAACATAGTATATAACGTTGTCAGCATTAAGCCAAAGAGTCGGCCATCACGGTGCCATTATGAAAACTAAAGATATTACCACCCTCATTAAACACCTCCGGAAACAATTGAGCCTAACCCAGGAACAGTTCGCCCGGAAAGTCGGGGTTACTTGCGGCTCGGTCAACCGTTGGGAAAAAGGAATGCGAACGCCCCACCCCTACCTTATTCAACGGCTGCTGGAAATAAAAAACGAGCTGCCAGAGGGAAAAGGAAAGGATCCCAAGGAAGCGGGTAAAGCTTAAAACCATTTATACAGGTAATGCGTGTATTAAACTGATAACACCTTAAACATGTTTAGACCTTATAAAATGTAATGCGCTGAAAACAATCTTTTAGCCGGTAACCAGAAATAGAATTACGGAGCAGGCACATGAAGAAAAAAATACGGATCTTTGCCGTTTCTAACCAGAAGGGCGGCAGCGGCAAAACAACAACGGCGGTTAACCTGAGCGCGGCTCTTGGCGAAAACGGGAAGCGCGTGCTTCTGGTAGACCTGGACCCCCAGGCGAGCGCGACATCTTGGTTCGCCGTCAAGAACGCAGAACGCGGGATATATGATTGTTTAACAGGTAATACACTTATTAAGTCTATTACCTGTAAAACCTCTGCCCCTGGGGTGGACGTGGTCCCGGCCTCCACCTGGCTTGTGGGGGTGGAAAAGGCGCTGGCGGCCGAGGTCGGCGCCGAAACAATATTAAAGCGCCGGCTGGCGGAAGTTTCCGGTTACGATTATATCCTGCTGGACTGCCCGCCGTCCCTTGGCCTTCTTACGGTCAACGCGTTGACCGCCGCGGGAGAGCTGTTGATCCCTGTAGAGACGCATATTATGGCGCTGGGAGGTCTTGCCCAGCTGCTCCAGACCTTTGAGTATGTGAAAGAACGGCTCAATTCCGGTTTGTGTTTGGCTGGAATTCTGGCCTGCCGGGTGGATTCCCGAACCCGTCACGCCCAGGATATAGTAGACCAGCTGCGGAAACGTTTCCCGAAAGATACGCTAAAAACCGTAGTCCGGGAAAATGTCCGGCTTGCAGAAGCTCCTTCTTTCGGCCAGCCAATCACACAGTATGACACTAGCAGTCACGGAGCGCAGGATTATCGGGCCCTGGCCCGCGAAATTATAAAACAGGAAAATTAGAAGGTACCAAACATGAAACGAAATACAATAGGCTTAAACCCCTTGGACGCGGTGATCCCGCCCATGTTAAAAAATAAGCCGCCGGAACCTGCAAAAGAAACCACCGTGGTTTTTAAAGCGCCTCAGCGGCAGGTCCGGCAGCAGATTACCTTTCAGCTTCCCGCAAACACTATTGAACGCCTTAGGGATGCAGCGTACTGGTTGCGGCGGTCCATGAATGAGGTTGTACAGGAAGCGCTTAGTAAAGAATTATCCGCTCTGGGTAAAAAAGAAACCGGGGGGATTCCTAAACGCGAGCAGGCACGGT
This sequence comes from Elusimicrobiota bacterium, assembly GCA_037137395.1. GTDB lineage: Bacteria > Elusimicrobiota > Elusimicrobia > Elusimicrobiales > UBA9959 > YA12-FULL-51-18. The sequence goes on along the minus strand of JBAXKK010000095.1, from coordinate 2,742 downwards.
TGGCACCGGGCCGTAAAGTTACCAGGTAGTGCCTATAAAAAGTTATCAACAGGCCTCAAAAAGGTATGGGGTTTGGGTTTAAAAGCTATGTCATATGGGTTCAAACCCACTCAAAAGCTATGTCATATGGGTTCAAAAGCTATGTCATATGGGTACAATCGCCCTCTATGAAAAACAGGCCCTTAGAATCGGTAAGAATATAACGATTAGAATCGTTAACGATTTTTCGCAAAAGCCATGTTGATAACTATCGGAAAGGACGCAGAATGACCTCTTATTTGATAGATGAAATAATCGGGGTAACCAAGGATCCTAAAAGCAAACCGTTCCTGGAGAAGGCTTTAAGGGAACTGGGGGAACCTGTAGTGGCCAGCGAATTCGGCGAACTGAAATACCAGATACAGACCCGGCAGATCCACAGCCCGGCTAAATACCTGACAACCCTGTTAAAGAAGCAGCTCAATAAAAATGGGGGGAGTAAAGAAAAACAAACCGCCCCGGCACCGCGGGAAAAAATCAGGACCTATTTTGAAGACACGCAGTTAGCGCTTTTCTCAAGTTTTAAGCCCGTTAAAGAAGAAGGGGTAGTAGACCAGGGAAAAATGGCGGTGCCTTACGGAAAAGAAATCATTCCCTGGGCCACATTCATCAGCTCTTCGTTTTTCACCCTTTCCACCAACAAGGCTAAGTCCGACCGGGTTCTTGCAAAATTCCGGACGCTTGACGGGAAAGTTTCTGTTATCCCGTTATACCGCGGCCAGATTAAGCCAGGGAAACGCGAACGCGGTATTTTAACTGCGGAACACGCAAAGGTTTTAGCCGCGATAGAAAGTCTTTGGGTTGATCAAGACTGCCCGCGCAACACATACCCTTCCGGCGCCGTCTCCTGCTTCTGCTACGTCTCAATCAGGGCGCTGGCTAAGGCTTTAGACTGGAAGACGTTTGGCGGCGATCAATTAACCTGGCTCACAAACATGGTCTACGACCTTAAGACAATGCCGTATTACTTGGATTTAACAGGATTGAATTTAAAAAACATAACCGGCTACGGGTTTAGTTTGCTTGATGGCGCGGAATTGGCAGAAGGGAAGAAACACGGCCAGACGGAAACCGTCCTTAAGGTTAAATTTTCAACCCCGCTCAGCGTCCAGCTTTTAGATCGCCATGCCGTAAGCCGGCCAAAAGAAATAGCGCATATCCACGGCGAGCTGGCATTTCTGATAAGGCTCTTCATCGAACCGATACTTATCAGTTTGAACGGCGAAGAATATAATAAAACCCTGACGGACCTTATAAAAGAGCTTTCTCTGCCGGCGGCCGGATGGCATAAACATAAAAGCTCCCGAAAGAGGATTTTTGAAAAAGCCCTTAAAGAATTAAATGTGCAAAAAACCGTCGATGGAAGACGAATAATAGTATCCATTGAAAAAGGGCTTTACGACTTCATGCTGACGGCTAAATTGGGCGGTGAAGAAAAATGCCTTGAAGTGCATACCGTCCAGGCTATAGGGCAACAAAAATGAGCCTGGGTTAAAATATGACAATAGAAGCACAAGCAATTGATTTTCATAATGAGAAAACAGATATTAATATAGATCGGCTTCCAGATTATTGCCCATCATGTCATCATAAAATTGAACCTAAGATATTTGCGAAACTCTTATCTGGTGATGGTGCAAAAAGTGATTTACTCCAAATCGTCTGTCGTTGCCCAAACCAAAGTTGTGGGATAAGTTTCTTTGGAATTTATGCGGGTGTTCCTCAATCTGGTTCAGGACATCAGCCTACTAGCTGGTATTTCTTTAAAAGGAGTTTGCCAGGGAGTCCCCTGCCTCCAGTAATTCCAGAAATGGTAGGTAAACTTTCACAAAAGTTTAGCGAGATTATGAGGCAGGCAGCAGAAGCTGAGTTTTATAGTCTAAATCAAGTTGCTGGCCCCGGGTATCGTAAAGCGCTGGAGTTTTTGATTAAGGATTTTGTGATAAGCCGGGCTGATAAACTCGGGACAAATAAAGAGATGGTCTCAAAAATGCAATTAGGGCAATGTATTAACGATTTTATTATTGACCCAATGGTGAAAAAGACCGCGCAGCGTGCGGCGTGGTTAGGTAATGATGAAACACATTATCTTAGGCTTTGGGGGGAAAAGGATATTAGTGATTTAAAAACACTAATTAAGTTGGCATGTAATGGAATAGATAATCAGATATTAGCGGAAGAATACGAGAAATCGATGGGAAAGAAAGCGCCATAAAACAATAACAATGAGCCCAAATATTAAATGCTTTGATCTGAAGGAAGAAGAAACCCTGCTGAACGTCTTGGGTAAGCGCAAAGACGCGGAGCGGGCGCATATGCTTTACCGCCTAATGCTTGTGACCGGGCTACGGCTTAGTGAAGCCCTCCGGCTTAATGTGGAAGACGCCTCCCGGACAAAAGTTGATGTCCAGGTAAAAGGCTGGACGCGCGACGGCGAAAAATTGGTGCGGTTTAAAACAGTTTATTTCCCCAAAGACCTGCAGGAGCGCCTTACGCGGTTTCTCCGGTTCAAACGCCGGCGCGGCGAAAGCCTGGCGCCGGCCGCGCCGCTGTTCGTTTCCAGGGAGAGTGCCCGGCTCAGCTGCCGGCAGACGCAAAGGGATTTTAAAAAGTGGCTCAAAGAAGCCGGGATCGAGGGCGAGTTCACCCCACACGCGCTCAGGCACACCGCCGCGACGAAACTATTGAAAAGAACCGGCAACG
>JBAXKK010000094.1:0-8811 GCA_037137395.1 Elusimicrobiota bacterium | reverse complement strand
AAATGGTACACCTAACCCCGGCCAAACCGGTACACTTTTGGACCGGCGCTAACAATGAGCAAAGACTGGTTGGGGGGTGATGGCTCTGCTCATTTTTGAGGTGCCGGCTTTTTCTTTATAGGTACTATTTCAGGTTTTCCCGGCGGCAGTGTTCATGTCGGTGTCCATCCGGCATCGAATACTTTCATTTCCACCTGTAAGTGCCCTTAGAGGTGAGCGTACCTTTGGGTTATTCGGGGGGATTTGTGCCCTAGCGGTGCTAAAAGGTGCCTGGCACCTTTTTGCCAAGGGGGTGTGGGCGGGTATCCTTCAGGAAAGAATCAAAAAACGCCAGATAATCATTAAAATAATTATTAAACTCGAGACCTCCGTGACCAGCATTTGGCAGGCGAGTTATTTTCACGGGAACACCGGCATTTTTTAAAAGTGAATAAAACTCATCACTTTGCTTTATGGGAATTTGATCGTCTTTTTCCCCGTGAATAATAAAAAATGGCGCGTCATTTTTGGAAACGTAATTTGTAGGGCTGGCTTTGATCATGGCTTTAACACAATCAGGATGAGTGGCTAGGCATCCTAAATACGAATTTTCTACATCTTCAGAAGAGCCAATTTCCGCTCTGTTTCTCCCTATGGTGAAAAAATTCACTGGCCCAAATTGATCAACAACTGCCTGAACAGCGCTGGAATAATTCAGATTGTTTCCTACATCAAAATCTCTGATGTCCCCGGTAGTTCCTAAAAAAGAGGCGAAATATCCGCCGGCACTGCCTCCGATAACTCCAATCTTATCACCATTTATATGGTATTTATCAGCATTCGCGCGAAGCCATCTGACTGCCGACTTTACATCTTGATTGGCGGCCGGGAATTTGGCCTCTTTTGATAATCTGTAATTTATGGCAGCGACAGCATATCCATTTTGAACAAAAGCTTCCGCATACATAGAGGGGTTTTTGTCACCCGCCTCAAAACCGCCGCCGTGGATCTCAATGATCAAGGATGTCTCACCGGAAGTGTTTCGGGGTAAATATAAATCCAATTTTTGAGCAGAACTGTCTGAAGCGTATATCAAATCTTTAAGGACACTGAATTGAATTGCCGGCTTTGTGCTAAAACCACAATCTGCCGGGCATAAATTAATATTTGCCTTTTCCATAGAGTCGCAAACCTTGTCTCCACAAAGATCGTTGGCGTTAAAAGGACCTTTTTCTGTGAAGGGTGGTGCGTCTGGTTGTTCCGGATATGAATATGCGGGGGCGGTGTTCGCTGCCCCATTGATATCACTATCGGAAGGAGGCTCTGCAAAAGTAGAAAATTTATTATCTAAACTCGTGGGAATAGTGTCCACGCTTTGCTTTGCCGAATCGTCTTTGAGGAATAACCAGGCAAAACAGCCCATTAGAGCTACAATAGGAAGAACAATGACTATAGCCGCGAAAGAAAAATATTTTATTGGTCGATTAGGGTAGTCCATCTTTTATAAGCACCGTATTCTTAAACGGATTGTCCGCTATTGCTATACAATTAACCCCATGTTTGGCGGTCTGTTTGCGCATTTTTCTAGTCCGTGTATTTTAGCTTTTTCAATACGGCTGAGTCAGCTTGAATCCATTTTTCGCAATGCTGTGTTTTGCATGGTTTGGTGCCGGAGTCCAGCCGCGTAGAACTCATTATAAACCTGCAGTCTATAAGAGGCATTGACAATAGCAGGGGCTGAGGGTATACTTTCATATCGGAGTCCTGAATTCATCTGAGGCGTTATATGAGTAAAAATTGCCGCATATGCTTTTGCCTGGCCGGCCTTGTCTTTTGGGGGACGCTTTTCGCCGCCCCGCTGATATACGCCGGTCCCGTCAGCACGCACGGCTTGCTGCGCGTCGACGGCCGTAAGCTGGTCGGTGAGGACGGGCGGACTGTCAGTCTCGCCGGAGTGAGTTTCGGATGGAGCCAATGGGAGGCGGCACCGTACTATAACGCCAGCGTTGTGCAGTGGCTGCAGCAGGACTGGAAAGCCGGCATTGTGCGGGCGGCGCTCGGAGTTAAAGAGGGTGGCTATCTCACCAACCCGGCGGCGGAAAAAGCCCGGGTTTGCGCCGTCATTGACGCCGCCATCGCCGCCGACATGTACGTGATCATCGACTGGCACGACCACTATGCCAACGATCACGCCGATCTGGCCGTGGCATTTTTCTCCGAGATGGCGCGTAAATACGGCCGGCAGCCGCACGTTATATACGAGATCTTCAACGAGCCGGTCAATGGGCTGACATGGGGCAGGGATGTTAAACCCTACGCCGAAAAGGTCTTAGCCGCCATCCGTGCTATTGATCCCGACAATCTGATCATCGTCGGTACGCCCAACTGGTCGCAGGATGTTGATATCGCTGCAGCCGACCCCATCAAGGGGAACAATATTGCGTATGCCCTGCATTTTTACGCCGGCACCCACAAGGCGGCGCTGCGCGCCAAGGCAGTTAAGGCCATGAAAATGGGACTACCCTTGTTCGTTACTGAATGGGGCACCTGCGAAGCTTCCGGGACCGGCAGCGTCGATGCCGCGTCGACAAAGGCCTGGATGGATTTCATGCGCGAATGGAAGCTGAGTCATTGCAATTGGGGCGTCTTCGCCAAGGCCGAGACCGCCGCAATCATCCCCCCCGGCGCCGCCGTCAATGGCGGCTGGGCAGTGAATGAATTAACCGAGTCCGGCCGGCTCGCCCGCGAATGGGTGCGCCGCTGGGCCGAAGATCCGCCGCGCTGAACGGCGGCAAGGTGTGTTTGAATTTATTTTGGGATGTAGGGGACAAAGCTGAAATCGAAGTTTGAGTTGTCCGATTGGGAATCCACTTTCTGCCATTCACCATTTATAACAACGGCCAGCTGCTGATGAGCGTTGAAGACATTCATGGATGGACTTAATACATTCAGCATGAAGTGGTTGGCGTCAGCGTATTTCAGAACGAAGGAATAATTGTCAATGTTATTGGGTTGATAAAAGGGATGATTCATCAGCACAACGCTGACCTGGTCCTGAGGGCTAAGACCATTGCGGTTCACATGGATCCAGAGATCCGTCACATCGACTAAAACGGAGCCGTAATAGCCGTAGCGTATGGTTTTATAATCAAGTGTGATTTCGGCGGCCTGGCGTGATTTAAGGCGCACATGCTCCCAATTGCCGTTTACCTGCGCCACAGCGGAAAGGCTTAAGGATAAAAAAAGTAAAAGTGCGGCGGCTGTTGTAGATAAAGTTTTCATTCAGAGCTCCATGTTTAAGTGTAGAAGCAGCATTAACTCAGGATATATTTTATAATTTACGCGGCTGCCGCATATGGGCCGAAAGTCCCGTAATTTTCTCCGAAATGCGGCAAAGATGTGGGTCAAAAGGCCCAGGGGTTGTCAGGTGTGGCGCGTCAGGCTGGTTTTAAAAATTGCCGCACCCACTTGAGGCTGGCGTGTATAATAGTATAGAATAATTCGTAATGGCAGCCGTAAACCGGGATATTGGCCGGCATGGAAAACCCTGACCCGCCATGACGGCGCATTGCACTGGGGAAAGTTGGGGAAAGATTAAGAGGGGCGTAAGTTAAGGAGGGCATGTGATTAAAAAGGGGAATGTGATATTAGCGGCAGCATTAGGCATGTTTGTTTGCGGATGCTCCGATGAGCCCAAGGGCGCCGCGGCATATTGTACCCGCGGATCCGCCTACGCGCAAAAAGGCGAGTATGACAAGGCAATTGAAGATTACACTACAGCGTTAGCAATTACTCCGAAGGATGCCTGGGCGTATTTTGCGCGCGGGGTAGCCTACGCCAATAAGGGCAAATATGACATCGCGATCGAAGATTATACCAAAGCGATAGCAATTGACCCGAAGGATACCGAAACATATTTAGCACGCGGAATCGCCTATGGTAAGACGGGGGACTTTGCTAAGTCGATCGAGGATTATTCCGCGGCCATAGCGATCAATCCTAAATTCGGCGATGGGTATTATTACCGCGCGGCCGCCTATCGTAAGATCGGCGAGAAGGAAAAAGCTATAGCGGACGCGGCAAAATCCGAAAGGATGAGCAAAGAGTAACTGGCGCGATTCTGATTCAAAAGGTGGGCTGGGTTTTTAGGATTCACAGAGCTGTAAAAAGGGCTTCCCGTATCAAACGGGAAGCCCTTTGCTTCATGTCGCGCTAACCTGGTTTATTTCAGATGCTTTGAAATAATACCGGCCAGCTCGAACATATTTACCTGCGGCTTGCCGAAAAGCTTCAGCAGCTTATCGTCGGCGTTGATGTTTCTTTTGTTTACTTTGTCCTGCAGGCCGTTTGCCTTTATATAATCCCACAATTTCTTTATCACTTCCGTTCTGGGAATGGGGGTACTCCCCACTACCGCGGAAAGATCAGCGTCGGGCTGCAGAGGTTTCATGAACTTAGGATTTGCCATTTTAGTCTCCTTTATCATCGCTCATATTTTTTAGTCTGTCGTGCGCAATCTATCAGACTGTCGTCTGTCAGGCTGCTCGTCAAACCAGGTTCGCACACAGCCTATACACCGGTGCAGACACTAAGATACTACCAAATTAACCGCGGATTGCAAGCCCCCCGGATGTTTTCGTTGCGGGATTTTATGAAAATATCCCAGCCGCGCCCGTAAATGCCCCTCATTTATAGTATTATGTTATCCGGGAATAAATTATGAAACAACATTGGAAGAAACGGTCTCAGCGCCCGGCCGCTGGTAATCAGGAAGCGCTTTTAGACGGCGTCATACAGCATCACGGCCGTTTCGCCTTTTTGCTCTCGGAGACCGAAGGCGGTTCCGACGTTTTTCTGCGCGGACGCGGACTTGACCTCGCCATGGACGGAGACCGGGTGCAGGCGCGCGTGCGCCGCGAACCCAACGGCCGCTTTTGCGGCGAGATAGTTCGCGTGCTTAAGCGCGCCCGCACCTCAATGGTCGGAATCCTGAAGCATATGCCGCGCGGATGGGCCGTTTGCCCCGAGAAGGGCGACGCGCCGCCGGCGCAGGTTATTGGCTTCGCTCCTAAGGTAACGCCCAAGGAAGGCTCTTTTGCAGTGCTGGAGATCACCCGCTGGCCAACCGAGAGCCTCGGTGCCGCCGGCTCCGTCATCGAGGTGCTGGGCGGGCCGGACGACACACGCGCGCGCATTACCTCTTTGCTAAGGGCACGCGGCATCATCGAAACTTTTCCGAAGGACGCGCTGGAACAAAGCGCCGCTCTGCCGGCTAAACTTTCCCCTTCTGATTGGAAAGGCCGCGAAGAATTGTTTCACCTGCCTATCGTCACCATAGACGGGGCCGACGCCAAAGATTTCGACGACGCGGTTTCCATCGAGCCTTGTCCCGGCGGGCTGGCTCGTCTGGGGGTTCATATAGCCGATGTCGGGTATTATGTAAAAACAGGTTCTCCGCTGGATAAAGAGGCTTACTCGCGCGGTACCAGCGTCTATCTGCCGGACAGGGTAGTCCCTATGCTGCCCCCCTCGCTTTCAAACAACCTGTGCAGCCTGGTGCCGGAGCAGGAACGCCTTACGCTCTCGGTGTTCATGGATATAAACTCAGCCGGCAGGGTGACCCGGCGGCGCATGGCGGCCACCGTCATCCGTTCCTGCCGCCGCTTTACCTATGAGGAAGTGCAGACGCTGCTGGACGGGGGGAAAGTCGCCTCCGTGCCGAAGGCCGCGGCCGAGGCTGTCGCGCGCATGGGTGAACTGGCCGCCGTTCTGTACAAACGCAGGGTGGACCGGGGCGCGCTTGATTTTGACCTGCCCGAATACAAAGTGGTCACGGACGCCGGGGGCAAGCCGCTGCGCGTGACGCTGCGGCCGAGGCTAAAAAGCCACCGCCTCATAGAGGAATTCATGCTTCTCGCGAACGAGGCGATAGCCACCGAGCTGATGGCCGCGAAGATGCCTTTTCTGCACCGCCGCCACGATGTGCCCGATCCGCTGAAATTGAAAGCTCTCGCGAAAATACTGGGCGAACTCGGCCTGTCGGCCGGCGGGCTGCTGGGCGTTGACCCGCATAAAGGCCTGCAGGATGTTCTGGCGCGCGCTCAGGCGCATCCGCTGGCCGATATTATAAATTCGCTTATCGTGCGCAGCATGAGGCAGGCGGTTTACTCGCCGGAATCGGCGGGGCATTTCGGCATAGCCGCTAAAGCGTACGCCCACTTCACTTCGCCTATACGCAGATATCCGGATCTGATGGCCCACCGCGCGGTCGCGGCGCTGCTTGCCGGAAAAAAAGAGAACCACGGAGCGCTGCCGCTCACAGCGGCCGGCGCGCACTGTTCTGAGCGCGAGCGCGCGGCGGCTGAGGCCGAACACAAGTCCGTGGATATATTGCGCGCGGAACTTCTTAAAGGGCAGCTTGGAACTATCATGGACGGAACTGTCACCTCGGTTATAGATAGCGGCACTTTTGTAATGTTGGGTGATACCGGCGCAGAGGGAATGCTTCGCGTGACCAATCTTAAACCCGGCGCGAAGGTTAAGGTAAAGATAGACGCCGTGGATACCGTGGAGGGCAAAATTGACCTGTCTCTGGCGGGCCCTGCCGTTCCGGGCCAATCCGGCCAGCAGCAGACAACCCAGCAGCAGGCTAAGGTTAAAGGCCAGTGGCGTGTATCTCCCCGTAAAAAAAGAAGACGCTGACGCCCGCCCCGGCGCGGCGTATAGGCGGCCCGGTTTCGGGCCGCTTTTTATTGGGAGCCTTTTGATATAATATAAAGTAATTTCCTTACGGGGAAAATGAAAAAAGCCTGATTTTTCAGGGCCAAAATTTTCAGAAAGCTGAAAACAAGGCGACAGTACGCTGTCGGGGTGCGTTTGTATACTATTAGCGTAGCACCGGCAGCCAGGCCGTAAATTTGGCGCATTTAAAAATCGGTCGGAGGATATTAATATGGGTAAAGAAGAAAAAGATAAGGCGCTCGAAATGGCGCTTTCGCAGATAGAGAAAAGTTTCGGTAAAGAGGCCATCATGCTTCTCGGTGAGAAATCATCCAGGATAAAGATAGAGGCGCTCCCCACCGGCGCGCTGTCGCTGGACCTGGCTCTGGGCATAGGCGGGCTTCCCCGCGGACGCGTCATCGAGGTTTACGGGCCTGAAGCCGGAGGCAAGACCACTTTAACTCTGCACATCCTGGCCGAGGTGCAGAAGCGCGGCGGCATGGCCGCTTTTATAGACGCCGAGCACGCGCTTGATCCGATGTACGCCAAGCGCCTTGGCGTGAATATAGATAATCTCCTTATCTCACAACCCGACTCAGGCGAGCAGGCCCTGGAGATAACGGAGAAACTTGTCCGCTCCGGCGCCGTGGATCTTATCGTTATCGATTCCGTGGCCGCCCTGGTTCCCCGGGCCGAGATAGAGGGCGAGATGGGCGATCAGCATATGGGGCTGCAGGCCCGGCTGATGAGCCAGGCGCTGCGCAAGCTCACCTCAATCATGGCCACCACCAAAACCACGGTCATATTCATAAATCAACTCAGACATAAAATAGGTGTCATGTTCGGCAGTCCCGAAACTACGCCAGGTGGTCTGGCCCTCAAGTTTTATTCCTCTGTCCGGCTGGATATCCGAAAGATAGAGACCATAAAGCAGGGAGATGTGGTCACCGGCGCGCGCATCCGCGTAAAAGTGGTGAAGAATAAGGTCGCCCCGCCTTACAGGCAGGCGGAATTCGAGATGGTCAATGGCGTCGGCATCTCCACCGAGGGCTGTATCCTGGACATGGGCGTGGAAACAGGCCTTATAGAAAAAGCCGGCACCTGGTTTATTTACAAGACCGAGCGCATGGGGCAGGGCCGGGAGAATGCCAAGATGTATCTTAAGGCGAACCCGGAAAAATATAAGGAAATTGAGGCCGAACTGCGCTTCAGGTTCCTGAATCCCGGCGTGACTTCTCCGGCCGCGCAGGCCGAAGAAAAAGCGGCCGAAAAAGCCACGGAAAAGGCAGATAAGACTGAAAAAAAGGAAAAGGCCGTTAAGAAATAGCGGCCGTGCCGGTCGCCGCGTGACAGATGAAAAAATTCGCGCCTTTGGCTTCGGAATTCTACCGGTATCTCACGCTGGAGAGAGGCCTGAGCAGGAACACCTGCCTGGCCTACGCCGGGGATCTAGGCGCTTTTCTGGCCTACTGCGAAGTCTTGAAAAGAGATCCGCTGAAGGCTGACGCTCACTCTGTAGAGGAATACCTTTGGACGCTGAAGGCCGATAAGAAGCTTAAAAGTTCCTCCATTTTCAGGAAGACGGAGGCGCTGCGCTCTTTTTACAGGTTCCTGATGCTTGAGGGAAGACTGGCGGCCGACCCGACGCGGAATTTTAAGGCGCCCAGAATGGCGCAGCGCGTGCCCAAGTTCCTCTCCGGGCGGGATATGGATAAGCTGCTGACTTATCCGGCGCGGGATAATTTTGCCAGGATGCGGACAGTGGCGGCTATAGAGCTGCTATACGCGGCCGGCCTGCGCGTTTCCGAGCTGCTGGGGCTGCGCCTGGAAGCGGTGAATATGCAGCAGGGTTGGATGAGGGTCTTAGGCAAGGGGGCCAAGGAGCGCATCGTGCCGGTGCATCAGGCCGCGCTTGATACATTAAAAAAATACATGGAACTGCGCCAGGCTAAATTCGGGGGCAAGCCGGCAGCCGACGAGATATTTGTGAACCGTTCCGGCAAAAAAATAAGCCGGGTTCAGCTCTGGAAGGATATCTTGAAGCTGGGTAAAGAAGCTGATGTGCAGATAGCCGTGCATCCGCATCTTTTCCGGCACACTTTCGCCTCGCAT
>JBAXKK010000093.1:0-8862 GCA_037137395.1 Elusimicrobiota bacterium | reverse complement strand
TAAGAATGTCAATAGTATCAGGTTACTTCCCTGGCTTGAAGCCGGGGATTTTTTTGATAAAGGGAGTGACCTTCCACCTTATTTTACAGAAAAAAATCACTTCCTGATAGCGACAGTACGCTGTCGGGGTCCTCTGTTATGCTATTGATACACAAAGGGGGGCTTATGGCCAGAGAAATTATCCCACAGGAAGTTTTGGCGGCTAAGATTTTTTTGATCCGCGGACAAAAGGTTATGCTTGACCGGGATTTGGCGGCTTTGTATGGCGTTGAAGCGAAGATGTTGAACAGGGCGGTCAAGCGCAACATGGAAAGATTCCCTGTCGATTTTATGTTCCAATTAACGCGAGATGAATATGCGGACATCTTAAGGTGCCAATTTGGCACCTTAAGACATGGTCGGCACAGTAAGTATCTCCCGCATGGGTCCTCTGTTATGCTTTAAGCTGGATATGGGGAAATATTGATTGAAGGGGGGGATATGGCTTTACCTGCAAATTCAGGGGAAAACTTGGAAATTGAAGATTTGATTTTCATCCTTAGAGGTCAAAAAGTGATGATCGATAGGGATCTGTCTTTATTGTATGGGGTTGAGACTAAATACTTAAACCGGCAGGTGAGGAGAAATCCTAAAAGATTTCCAGAAGAATTTGTTTTTCAATTATCAAATGGTGAAAAGAGCGAACTGGTGACAAATTGGCACCGGTTCAATGTTTTGAAGCATTCATCTGTTTTGCCGCTTGCGTTTACCGAGCATGGAGTGGCAATGCTGGCTGGAGTTTTAAACAGTGACCGGGCAATAAGAATAAGCGTAAGAATAATACAGGAGTTTGTCAGGTTGCGAAGAATGATACATGCGAATAAGGAATTGTCACGCCGGCTGAGTCAGCTTGAACAGAAAATAACCTCGCATGACGAAAGCATTAACGGTCTTTTGGACGCGATGCATAAACTGATAGAAGAACCAGTTGAGCCTAAACCGAGGATAGGGTTTAAACCGGATTAATTTTGCTTAAATTTCCCTCCCATGGAGGTGTAACTACCACAATACTGACGCCTATCACTGGAAAGGCGTCCGGAGATTTTTACTATACTATCCATATTCATGGTTCACTCAGGGGGCTGCGTAATGAAGAAGATTGTTACTTTGACTCTGATTATTGTTCCGGCTTTTACCTGTGCGGGGGATTATCCTCAACGTGTAGGGTTAATGAGGGAATACCGGCGGGTATAATTGGCGGGGTGATGGGGGTAAGCCTTTTGGACCCCGCAGGTTGCCGAGGGAACGCGAAAAGGCTTACCCCCGGCAGGCCCCCAAACTTGCAGCCGCCGGCATTACAATGTTGCTTCAGTTTAAGGAATACATTATGAATAATGTCGTTTTAATTACGGGGGCTTCTTCGGGGATAGGAAAGGCTACGGCTAAACTGCTGCTTGCTAATGGTTATAAGGTCTACGCCGGAGCGCGGCGCGTGGAGAATCTTAAGGAGCTTGAGTATCTGGGCGCCAGGATCATGCCGCTTGATGTTACTGACGAGGCCTCGCTGCAAAGCGCCGTCGGCGCCGTAATCGAGGCGGAGGGGCGGCTGGATATACTCATAAATAACGCCGGCTACGGAGCGCACGGCGCCATTGAGGATATTCCCATGCCGGAAGCCCGGCGGCAGTTCGATGTTAACCTGTTCGGCCTGGCCCGGCTCACGCAGCTGGCCCTCCCGATAATGCGCAGTCAGGGCTCCGGGAAAATAGTGAATATCTCTTCTATCGCCGGCAAGATCACGATGCCTCTGGGAGGCTGGTATCACGCCAGCAAGTACGCCCTTGAGGCCTACTCCGATGCGCTGCGCGCCGAGGTGCGCCGCTTCGGTGTTAAGGTAATTCTGATAGAGCCGGGTGCGATAAAGACCGAATGGGATACTGTGTCTTTGGCAAATCTCTCAAAATACTCCGGAAATGGCCCATACGCGGCCCTGACCGAGAAGCTGCACGGTAAATTCAGGGCCGGCTATAGGGCGGGAGCGCCGGGGCCGGAAGTGGTGGCCGCGACTATACTTAAAGCACTGCGCTCAAGCTGGCCGGCCGCCAGATACGCCGTTCCTTTTCAGGCCAGGCTTATCCTCTTTATTAATTGGCTTTTGCCCGACAGAATTCGGGACGCCGGCATTAACTTTCTTCTTAAATAAATACCATCCCTGTTTTTATTATTAGCAGTCAGTCAGGGGTATTGACAATTAAGGACACATGGTATATAATATTTCTGGCACTCAGGGTCACTGATTGCTAGTTTTGTTTTTAAGAATTTAACGGAGACGCTTTATCATGCGTGTGCTTAAACCTGAGATAGCGCAGGACAGAAAAGAGAAGATCTTGAACTGGGTCGTCTATAACTATGTCAGCACCGGCAAACCGGTCAGCTCAGAGGTTATAGCGTCCAAGGGCGGCTTCAACGTTTCCAGCGCTACTATAAGGAATATATTAAAGGAGCTGGAAGAGACAGGCTATCTGCACCAGGCCCATACCTCCGGCGGCCGCGTCCCCAGCGATAAGGGCTACCGCGTCTATGTTGATAATATCACCCGCCTGCAGAAGCTCGCCGCGGTTGAGAAAGAGCGGGTCGAATCCGAATATGAGCGGCGCATAGAGCAGTTAGACGGCTTTCTTAAACATACTTCCAAGGTTATATCCGATCTCTCAAATTGCGCCGGCTTCGTCATCTCGGCCGATATCCAGGAGGACGCGGTAAAGCGCCTTGACCTCATCAGTCTCGGCCCCAAAAGCGTTCTTTCGGTATTGTTCGTGCATTCGGGTATCATGAAACACGCCGCTTTTTCGCTTGATAAAACCATGGAAAAGGGCGCGGTAAGGAATCTTTCGCTTAAACTGAACAAGAGGCTTAAGGATGCGCCGGTCTCCGACGCGGCCAAGATAGTCTGGAAAGAATTTTTGCATAAGGCTGAAGGCGTGGAGCAGGAGCTTTTGAAGAAACTGGTGGAGTACTTCGCCGACATGGCCAAGAATCCGGACCAGGTCTATCTTGAGGGGATGAGCCGTATATACGAGAACATGGAGTCAGGCGATATCGAAGATATGCGTAATATCTCCAGGGTGCTGGAGGAGAAGGAGAAATTTTCCCATATGCTTCGTGAGCGCCTCAAGGATTGTGCCGGCGGCAGCAGGGCTCTGGCCGCGCCCGGAGCGAAAAAGCACATCGTGAACGTAACCATCGGTTCCGAGAATAATATTAAGGAATTCAAAAATTTCAGTCTGGTTTCCAGCTCCTACTGCATGAACGACAAAGCGGTGGGCCTGGTCGGCATATTGGGCTATAAGCGCATGGAATACCCGAAGATGATCTCCATAGTGGATTCCGTCAGCTCCATGGTGGAACAGATACTTTCGGATTGGGAAAAGGTGGATCTGGAAGACTAAACATAGCGGTTTGCGCTATGTTAGCCATAAGCCATACGGGCGCCGCGCCCGCCATAGGCTTTAAGCAGAAAGGCTGCCAGATATAGAGTTTCTGCCTACAGCGTATGGCCTATAGCTTATGGCTGATGGCAATAGCTGTATCTTAAATTTATGGAAAACAAAAAACATAAACAGCACGAAGAAAAAAAGGGCGAAGAGCCGGTGCGCCCGGTTGATGCCGAGTGCAAGTGCGACAAAAATAACGATTGCGTCTGTGAAGAGGTCAAGCCGGAAGCTGCCGCGTCCGGGACAGCCCCGGATGCGAAAGCTCCGAATTATTACGAGCAACTCCTGCGCCTGAAGGCTGATTTTGAGAATTATCGTAAGCGCGTGGAGAAAGAAAGGCCGGAGTTTGTGAAGTTCGGCAAGGCGGATATACTGCTGAGGCTTCTGCCGCTATACGACCTGCTGATGCAGGCCCATCTGCATATGATAAAACTGAAGGATGGAGCAGGGGATGACCCGGCCGCCGCGCAGGATATCGTAAAAGGCCTTGAAATGATATTTAAAGAGTTCTCCAAGGTTTTTGAAGCCGAAGGTATAAGGCCCATGGACGTTGTCGGCAAGCTTTATGACCCCATGGCCTCGGAAATAATCGGGATGGATGAAGGCACGGAAGAGAATGACGGCCTTGTCACCGCCGAGTTTCAGAAAGGCTTTTACTATGGTGACAAGGTGTTAAGGCCAGCGAGAGTCAAGATAGCTAAGAAGAAGGTCCCGGCCGCTGAAGTTCCGGCCGGGGAAGAGGGGAAAGAGGGTGAGACAAAATAGGGGGAAGTAAACCCGGCAAGAGAGCCGGGTAAATTTAGAAAGAATTATCAGGAGGAATATTAATATGGCTAAAATTATAGGAATAGACTTGGGTACTTCAAATACGGCTGCCGCTGTGATGGAAGGCGGCAAGACCACCATTATCCCTTCGGCTGAGGGAACTACCCTCGGTGGAAAGGCTTTCCCGTCTTATGTGGCTTTTACCAAAGACGGACAGATGCTGGTCGGGGAACCTGCCAGACGGCAGGCGGTCGCGAACCCTGAATCCACCGTCTCCGCTTTCAAAAGAAAGATGGGCACCGACTACAAATACAAGATAGCGGGCAAGGAATTCACTCCTCAGCAGCTTTCGGCCTATCTGCTACAGAAAGTCAAAAGGGACGCCGAGGCTTTCCTTGGAGAAAAAATTGAAAAAGCCGTTATCACCGTGCCGGCTTACTTCAACGATAACCAGCGCCAGGCCACCAAGGACGCTGGCACGATAGCCGGCCTTGAGGTCGTGCGCCTAGTCAATGAGCCCACGGCCGCGGCTCTGGCCTATGGCCTCGATAAAGAAGGCCGCGACCAGAAGATTATGGTGTTCGACCTGGGCGGCGGAACACTTGATGTTACCATCATGGAGATGGGGAAGGAGGGGACTTTTGACGTAATCTCCACTTCGGGCGACACCCAGCTGGGCGGCACCGATATGGACAACGCCCTTATCGATTATATTGCCGACGAGTTTCGCAAGGACACAGGCATAGACCTTAAAAAGGACCCGACTTCCGGCCAGCGGATAAAGGAATCGGCGGAAAAAGCAAAGATAGAACTTTCCACCGTCATGGAGACCGAACTTAATCTGCCGTTCATCTCGGCGGACGCCAGCGGCCCCAAGCACCTTGCGCTCAAGCTGTCCCGCGCGAAGCTTGAATCCCTGGTGGATCCCATCGTAAAGCGCTGCAAGAAATCAGTGGATACCGCTCTTGCCGACGCGAAGCTTAAAACTTCGGACATCCACCGCGTCATTCTGGTCGGCGGTCCCACCCGCATGCCCATAGTTCAGCGTTTCGTGGAAGACTACGTGGGCAAGAAGATCGAGCACGGCGTAGATCCGATGGAATGCGTTGCCGCAGGCGCTTCAGTGCAGGCTGCCGTCCTCACAGGAGACGTGAAGGATGTTCTTCTGCTTGACGTCACACCGCTTACCCTCGGCATCGAGACCCTGGGTGGCGTGCGTACCCCGCTCATAGAGAAAAACACGACCATCCCGGTTAAGAAGACGCAGGTGTTTTCAACCGCCGCGGATTCCCAGCCCGCGGTGACCATTCACGTGCTTCAGGGCGAGCGCGCCATGGCGTCAGACAATGTGTCGCTGGGCAAGTTCGACCTGGACGGAATCCCGCCGGCCCCGCGCGGCGTGCCGCAGATAGAAGTGGCTTTTGATATAGACGCCAACGGTCTGTTGCAGGTTCACGCCAAAGACCTCGGTACAGGCAAGGCGCAGCACATAACTATCTCGGCCCCGAACAAACTGTCCAAAGAGGATATTGATAAATTCATGAAGCAGGCTGAGCAGTTCTCTGAACAGGACAAAAAGAATAAAGAAAAGGTGGAGGCCAAGAACGAGTCTGACTCCGTCCTTTACATGACCGAGAAAGCCCTTAAAGAGCACGGTGATAAGATCTCACAGGATGAGCGCCTTGCGGTTGATCGCGCCATAACCGAACTTAAGGACGCGCTTAAGGGCGACGATGTGGAGAAGATAAAGAAGGCCAAGGACGAATTGGTCACGATCTCCCAGAAGCTTGGCGAGGCTGTTTACAAAGCCGCGCAGGCCAAAGCGGGCCCGGACGCCGCGAACGGAGCCGCCGCAGGCGGTCCCCAGGAAAATACGGAGCACGCTCACGCCGGCAAAAAAGAAGACGTCGTGGATGCTGAAGTCGTGGACGATAACAAAAAATAGGGTGTAGGGTTCAGGGCAGAGGGTTTAGGGTAAGGAGCTCCTTATTTCTAAACCCTCTTCTCTCTGCCCCTACCTCTGCCTTATATTTTTTTGTACCCTATAGGTGCATGCTCTATTCTTTAACCTGAACCCTTATCTTATGGCTACAAACGATTACTACAGGACTTTGGGAGTCGCGCGAAACGCTTCCGAGCAGGAAATAAAAACCGCCTTCCGGAAACTGGCGCTTAAGCATCATCCCGACCGCAATCAGGGCAATAAGGATTCCGAAGCCCAGTTTAAGGAGGTTGGAGAGGCTTACGAGGTGCTTTCCACTCCTGAAAAGCGGCGCATCTACGATCAGTTCGGCGCCGAGGGACTTAAAGCCGGCGGCGGTGGTCGCGGGCCCGGCGGTTTCGGCGGCTTCCAGAACGCCGATATGGGCGGCATCTTCGGCGATATCTTTGACAACCTTTTTACCGACTCCGGCGGCGGTCACAGGCGGCCGCGCTCAAGGCGCGGGGCCGACCTTAAATATGCGGCCGAGATAACGCTTGAGGAAGCCTTTGCCGGAGTGAAAGTGCCGGTGAATTTTGACAGGACCGAAGTCTGCGGAGTCTGCGGCGGCACCGGCGCTAAACCCAAAACCGGACTGAAGCAATGTCCCACATGCCGAGGCGCGGGGCGCGTTCAGTACGCCCAGGGATTTTTTTCGTTCAGCCAGACCTGTCCGGACTGCGGCGGACAGGGCGAAGTTGTTACCGCTCCGTGTAAGGAATGCGGCGGCTCCGGTCAGGAAAAAAAGGCTATCAGCCTTAATATTAAGATACCGGCCGGCGCGGACGACGGAACCACTCTGCGCGTTTCCGGCGCGGGTGACGCCGGCCTAAAAGGTGGGGGTTCAGGTGACCTCTATGTAGAGGTGCATCTTAAACATCATCCTCATTTCTCGCGCGAAGGCGCGGACCTTCTTTATAATTCTCATCTGACGGTGGCTCAGGCCGCGCTCGGCGGAGACATTCAGGTTCCCACCATCGAGGGCGCGAAGATGACCATTAAGATACCGGCCGGCACACAGTACGGCAAGGTATTCCGGATCCACGACAAGGGGATGCCGCACACCGCTTCCAGGCAGCGAGGAGATTTGCTAGTCAAGGCGCAGATAGAGGTTCCGACCGATCTAACTCCCAGGCAGATTGAACTGCTGGAGGAGCTGGGCAAGACATTCGGTCACGAAGCCCCGCCAAGAGAAAAGGAAGAGGATAAGAGCTTTTTAAAGAAAATTCTCGGATAGCGAAAGACGCAAAGCCGTTTAGAGGTAAAGCAGGCTAGACGCAAGGCCATTTAGAGGTAAAGCAGTCTAGTGAAAATATAAAATTCTCCGGGGATTTTATTTTCCCTTAGTCGCTAAACTGCTGGATTGCTGTCCCTCTAAATTGCTACATCGCCTTGCCTCTACAATCACCGATGCCTCAATATTTCATCACTCCTGACAGAATACGCGCCGGGATGTTTTCGGCCGCCGAGGATGAATCCCGCCACATCACGCGCGCGGCTCGTAAGCGCGTCGGAGACGAAATAGAGATATTTGACGGTATGGGGAACCGCTACCTGGCTGTTATCGGGGATGCCGGCGATATCGTCTCCGGAAAAATAATAAAAAAACTGGATTCTCCCGTATATAAAACGCGCCTGGTGCTGTGCTTCGCCCCGGTGTCGCGGACTGCCGCCGAGGCCATTATCGAGCATTGCACTGAGGCGGGCGTGGCCGCTTTTCAACCTGTCATAACCGAACGCGCGCAGTTTGATTGGGCTGAGTCCTGGCCTGAGAAAGTCCGTAGATTTGAGACCCTGATGATAGCCGCCTGCAAGCAATGCGGACGGGCGTCGCTGCCAGAACTTTTAAAGCCGCGAAAATTTGATGATTTATTGGGTGAACCGGGCCCGGCCGTTATCGCTTCCGGCGGCACGGACCAGAATTTCGGCGCTATTTCCTCCGGATTCGCGGGTTCGCCAGCTATAAAAGTTTTCATCGGCCCCGAAGGTGGTTTTACAAAAGGCGAGATGGAATACGCGGCCGAAAAGGCCGTAAAAAGTTTTTCGCTGGGCAGGTACACCTTGCGCGCAGAGACGGCAGCCCTGGCCGCCTCTGTAGTCATCCTGGACAAACTCGGATAAAACTCACAACAAATGCGCGGCTGGTCGGCTTTAGGTATTGCTCCGCAGATAGCAAAACCGGATAGCAGCGGCTGCCAGGTCGGGGTCCTGCCAGGGTGAGGCCTTTTCGCGTTCCCTCATCCGACTGCGGGGTCGAAAAGGCCTCACCCTGGCACCCCTTATTTTACTTACGCACTTGATGATTGCGCGGCGTTTTGCCCCGGCGTTCCCTTATTAATACAACCTCTGCCCCGCCAATTCATAATACAGTGTAATTCGCCACCCATTTTTGCCCGACAGGACGCTGTCGGGGTGGTCTGGTATGATATTGGTGTGAGAGTTCGGGAAATTAGGGGGGATTATGAAGGCATTGATGCCGCTTGAGTTAATTGAGAAGAAAATATTAATAATACGCGGATATAAGGTCATGCTTGATCGTGATTTAGCCTATATTTATGGCGTTGAAACCCGGATGCTGAACCAGGCAGCTGAAATGGTCGGGAAAAACTGGACCGATTTTTAGGCTGACTTAAGGTGTATTTT
>JBAXKK010000092.1:0-9120 GCA_037137395.1 Elusimicrobiota bacterium | reverse complement strand
TTATAGTGCGCGGTTTATTGTTGGCGGCTTTTCTCAGCGCCGCTCTGGCAGGGCAGGCAGTAGCGGGCGGAGGGAAGCGCTTTAAGGCGCTTCTTTCCGATGCTGATCTTGCAGTGCTCGCAAATGCCGTAAATGCCGTTATCCATTTTGCGCAGAGCCGCATCGATATTGTCCAGTGTTTTGCGCTCATTGTCGGAAAGTTCGAACAGAATTTCTTTATCAAGGCTCTGGGTGGCCTGATCTATAGAGTCCCCCACTTCAGGTTCCAGCATGTCCAGATTTTTTTTGTCTTCAACGTTCTTGGACAGATTCCCACGCATCTCGCCCAGTTTTAATTTAATTTCCATCAGCTCTTTTGGGGTGAAATCTGTGGCCATGCTTTTCGCGGCGGATTTCGCCTTGGCGGGACTATTCCCGGCGGATTTTTTCACAGGCCGAACCCCCGCGCGCTTTACGCTGCGTTTTGTGGCGGTTTTTACGGTTTTTTTTATGGTTCGCTTTACGGTCTTTGCGGCTTTGGCGATGACTTTTTTTATCAGTTTTTTAGTTTTTTTCATTATGTCGCTCCTATTATTTTACGGCAATCTATTGCATGTTTTTTAAAATTGCTGATAACGCTTTCCGCTTCCCGATTTCCGTTTCACGGCGTCCTGTCCAGCGCTTTTCCTCAATGTTGCGATGTTGTGAAAAACATCGGCCTCTTGGCGGTTATAAAATCCTTTCTTGCGGCCATAAGGTCCCTGTAATATCTTGGCATGGTAAAAGCGCCGAGCACTGTGGCGCCGTCCGAGAATCGGAGCCTGGTTTTGAGCCTTTTCTTTATTACAGAATCCAGAGCCAAGGTGGAAAAATGTTCGGGCAGAGCGTCGGGAGATTCAGTGCAATATAGGTAGGTCCACGGCATATCATAGGATGGTATGTAGGCGCTGTAGCTGCGTGTAAATCTGAAGACCTTTCTGAGAGTGTTTTTTATGGCCGGGTGCAGCTCGAACTGCAGCGGCGTGCCCGGTCCCGCCTGCATGGCGAAGATGCCGCCGGGCTTTAGAATGGTCTTAAGTTTGCGGTAAAATTCAAGCGTGTATAGCTGGAAAGCGGGCCCGCTCTCTATAGGGCATGGTAAATCAGAATATATCAGGTCAAATTTTTGTTTCGTCCGCTCGACAAATTTTTTGGCGTCCTGCACCAGAAGGGTCAGGCGCGGATCCCTGAAGGAGCCTTTATGCCAGGTCGGCATGTGTTTTTTCGCGAACTCAAGTATGGAATAGTCGATATCCGCCATAACCACGCTCTTTATTGTTCTGGAGTTGAGGATGTCCCTGGCTGTCGCGCCCTCCCCTCCGCCCAAAATAAGCGCGGTTTGCGGTTTGCGATGCATCACTAGCGCGGGCACGACCAGCGATTCATGATAGAACGCTTCATCAAATTCGCTGGATTGCGTTTCGCTGTCTATGACCAGCACCTTGCCGAAGGTGAGGGTCTTTAGCATGGTGGCGCTCTGAAAATAGGTTTTTGAAGTTTCCAGAACTTTCACGGCTTTGTGAGCGTGCAGTTCCCCGGGCGTAAAGAATTCCACGAACCAGTTTCCCTTCGGCAGCAGGCTCTTTGAATTTTTTATCCAGTCGAATTTTGACACCGGGATTCTCATAGTATCGGGAAAAGTGAATCTATTTTACCATCAGGCCGCGCTCCAATTTCATCACGCTGAAATGCGCCGCCTTGAAATCTCTTTTTAACCGCTTAAAGGCTTCCCAGGGTTTGGTCCCGGTACCGCACGTGAACAGATCCACGGAGGCGTAAGCGTGTTCCGGCCAGGTGTGGATAGCAAAATGCGACTCTGCGATTACTATCACGCCTGATACGCCGTAAGGCTCGAAGTGGTGGAAGATGGAGTCGATGACGGTGGCGTTCGCAGCTTTCGCCGCGGCTATCATCACGCGTTGTACTTTATCTACGGCAGACAGAGTTTTTTTGTCGCAATCGTAGAGTTCCACTATCAGGTGTGTGCCTAAAGATTTCATCAGTGACGCCTTTTTTTCCAATATATTCGTATTTTGCGACAATTAATCTATAAAATTACACCCCTGATGTCAAACATTGGTTGTGCTTTGCTGTTTGCCATTAGCCGTTTGCCATAGGCAGAAAAGGACTGCCATTTGCTATTCGCCGTACGCCATATGCTTTATAAAGGTGTTCCCTGATTTTTCTGCAAATGGCAAATAGCTAAAGGCAAATGGCGTTTTACTCTGCGAATGGCCAATGGCAAAAGGCAAATGGCGTTCTGAATTTAGCTTACGGCGGCGGTTTTTAGTTGTTTAACGAGACGCCCTTCATTTTAGTGAAGATCGAGCGGTCTCTGCGGCTGAAGATGCTGCTTCTGAACGGGAAGTCGAAAGTGATTGAAATCTTATGAGAAGACCCCAGTTCTCCCATCGGTACGAATGCGTAGTCGATGGTGAAAAAGTGAAGCGTGGCTCCGACACCCATGGTGAATCCGCTCAGCCCGTCATTGAGGCGCTGCACGTCAAGGCCGCCTCTGACGCATAGAAGAGTGAATTCGTTGGGCTCCGTGGAGAGTTCCGAGCCGAACAGAAAACTCGGTTTATTCTGTTTCGGGAGCACCATATCCACGGATAGCAGCAGGCTTCTGAAAGGATTTACCGCGCCAGCCAGCTTAAAGGTGAGCGGCAGGGGGCTTGAGTCCACATCGTAGCGCATGCCGGAACCGAGATTGGTCATGGTCACGCCCAGGCGGTACGGGATATTCGTAAAATTGTAGGTCATTATACCGAGGTCGCCAGCGTAGGCCTGGGCAGATTCAACTATCTGCGACCTTATGTATTTTGCCGAAACGCCGATAGACACGTCCATATCCTTGTCAGATAATTCAAGAATGGCCTTGCTGTAAGAAATTGTAAATACCTGATCGCGCGGAGAGAAAGTGCCGGTCTTGCTGCCGTTTATATCGGTGCGGTCAATAACTCCGATATCGGTCAGGAAAACCGAACCTGCCAGGACCGAATCGTAGGTCAGGCGGTGGGCGTAAGCCGCGTATTGGTATGAGATGTCCTGCACATACTGGGCGCGCATAAAGATGGCTGAAAATTTAGGTATTTGCACGAGGCCGGCGGGGTTCCAGTAGATGGCGGAGGCTTCCTCGCTGATGGCGCTATAGGCTCCTCCCATGGCTGCGGCTCTGGCGCCGAGGGGCAGATTTAGAAAGTCGGCGCTGGTCGTGCCCGCTGCCTTGGACGAGAAATATCTCACTTTCTCCGCAGCAGCCCGGGATTGGCAGGGAGGTAAGCAGAGCGTGAGCAGGCAGGCGGCCGCCGCGGCCAAAGCCGTTCTTTTTGCTCCTCTGTTTAGCCGATTTGAGGCGTTCATATTATGCTCTTATCTTTCAACCGCTATTTTTATAACTTTTTTACCCACCCCGGACTCTATCGCAGCCAGGTAGATGCCGCTTCCTACCAGGACGCCGGACTTGTTGATAGCGCCCCAGGTAAGGACTCCTGTGGTGCTGGCGGTCCCATCCCACACCTTATCGCCCGATAGGGTGTAAATTTTAACCTTTGCCGAGGCGGGCAGTCTGTCTATGGTTATGAAACCCTGGCCGCGGTTGGTGTAGAAAGGATTGGGATAAGCGCGCACGGTGCTCAGGTTGGCGGCGGCGGCATTTATCATCAGCTGGAACACGCTGAAATGATTCAGCTTGGCTGTGATGCAGTGGGGCCATTGACCTTCGTTGGCAAAGCACTGGTCAATTTTTGTTTCAAGCGGCAGGCATTCTCCTGAGGCCGGATTGTATCTGGCAAGTACAAGATCCTTAAGGTTGTCCCTGATTCCGGCGCCGGACTCTGTTGTGGTGTAGGCGATTTTAAGGGTTATCGGCACCTGCGGTTGGGCGTTGTTCTGGGTGTAGATAGCCACTTCCACCAGCGGTATGGCGCCCTGAATGCATGAGTTGGTGGCTGACATGGAAATGGCCAGCGAAGTCGGGGATTCAAAAGAGCCGGCCGGGACAATGAGCGATACTTTTCTGCCGTTTGGAAGCGTGCCCTCTATGGTTACGTCGGATCCGACCTGGCTGCTGCCGCCAAGGGAACCTCCTGGGGCCCCGCTGGGTCCAGAGAGAGTATAGACGGCTGGTACCGAACGCGTCCGGGCCGTCACTTCGTCGTTTCCATTCATTGCCGCGACGTCGAAATAATAAGAGGTCGCTGTCAGTAGGCCATTCAGTGTAAGGGTGCTGGTGGTGTAGAGCATGGAGAAGGGAACATAAGTAGTTACACCCGTTACGAAACCAGGAGTAGTAGTTCCGCGGACCTCGTAGGTGGTTTGGGCCGAATTAGCGCCTGTGTCCCAGGCCAGGCTGACTCCGGACAGGGCTATGTCAGTCGGCCCGAAATTGGTCGGGGCTTGGGCCTTGGTATACGCGGAACCGAGAACGATCGGATCAGTGGCCAATCCTGCCCCGTTCATCGAGAGAATGCCCGCGGAATACAGCATATTAGGGGTCAAACCGGAAATTACTTGCGAGATGCCTATTACCGTGCTTATTTGTATAAAATTCACGGCATTTACATCATCTGCGGATGTGACCACATAAGTGGCAATCCCGACCATATAGGTGGTAGAGGAAGGGTTTCCGTTGGCTATCCAATTAAGTTTAAATGTGGTTGTCGTGATAGCCGTGAAGACCGCCGGAACTCCGGGCAACGGTTGCACCGCCAGCGTATAAACGGGGGCGGAGACGGTCATCGGGCCCCGCACGGGCCCGGAGGGCGTGCGGGAATCATCTATCCCGGCGCTTATCGCAATAGTATAGGCGGTATTCGTGCTCAAATTTATGTGGTCAAAACTGCTAACCGTGGTTGAGCCGACGAAGACGGCTGAAGTTGTTCCGGCGGAGACGTCATAGGCTTCGTAGAAGGTGGCGCCCGAAGACGCGTCCCATGACCAGTTGATGGACGACATTGTAAGCGGAGTGCCAGTCAGGTTGCTGATATTACCCACGGTCACGGTCGAGACCGGCGCACCGGTCATGTACGCGTTGTCGTAATCTGTGACGATGCCGTCAGTATTCATGGCCCGGACGCGGAAATAATAGAGCTGGTTTGGATTGAGCTGGTTTATTATGGTGCTGGTGCTTGTTAGTCGATCGTTAAAAGGTACAGGAGTGAAAACATCTTCAGCCGGGAGAAAGTCTATATGTTCCGACATTGAAACTTCGTATATGGTCAGCGGAGAATTCCTCATGGGATCCCATGATAAGCCGGCCGTCTCAAAACTGGAATAGTCCACGGTCAGGTTCTGGGGGGCTACCGCCAGCGTATAATATGTGGTTGATTTTTGGAAGGCGCCGTAGCCGCCTGTATTGTACCCCGCGACTTTTATAGAAATCATGGTATTGGGCGGCAGGCCCTCTTGATTATACACTGCCGAAGCCCCGAATGGTACCGTTGATATAAAAACATTATCGCTTGAGGCGAAGACGGTGTATCCGTCATTCTCTGCGGGGAGCAGCGTGCCCTGGTTCCAAGTCCACTGAACAGAGGTTGAGCCCTGCACCGAGCCAACTGGGATGGTAGTAAGACCGCTGGGTCTGGGAATCGTGACCTGTACCGTGTGAGCCGCCGAGAACTGGCCGTTAGACGCCACGCGCAAGTGATACCAGCCGTAAGGCATTTCGCCGGAGGTTGCCGGCATAGTTATGGTAATGGAAGAGAGCGTTCTCTCCCAGTTGGTGTTGTTTGTGCTGTCGTAAAGGGTATAAAGTCGGGTTGTCAGATCTGTCAGGAATCCGGAGGGGTTGTCTACGGCCTGGAGATAGACTCTGGGATTGCTGAAAGAGGCGTTCATCGCCCCGGCGCCTCCGCCGGAGGCCTCTGTCAGGCCGTGGAAATTAGTGGTATCGCTGATAAGCGTAGCGCGCTGGCCGCGATCGAACCGGATGGTGCCTGTCGATATGCGCGGTTGCCTGTTTGTGGACGCGCTGAGTCCATTGATATCCGGAGTGTCCGAGAAATAAATTTTCTCGGTTGAATTGAGATATTTCGAACCATCGAAGCCGCCGATATTCATAAGACTACCGTCTTCCATTAGAACCGTGGTATGTCGAGCTCTTTTTTCCATGGTCCCCTGCTGCTGCCAGGTGCTGAAGTCCACGTCATAACCTTCCGCTGTGTCTCTAGCCAGACCCGGCGCTTCGCCGCCGGTAACGAGTATTTTACCGTTGGGCAGGAGCGTGCTTGTATGATTGCTTCTGGTCTCTACCATGTCGTTACCATGGTGAATGCCTGCCGGGAAAGCTCTGGTGTAAATCCAATTTGTCCCGTCATATATTTCCGCGCTTGCCAAGGCCTGGAGGCCGCTGCTGCCTCCCATAACCAGCACCCGTCCGTCCCGGAGCAGATTGGCGGTGTGGGAGTATCTTTTGTCATTAAGGTTATCAGGCGCGCCGTTCCATTGGCGGGTAAGGGGATTATATATTTCGGCGGTGTCTACGGCGTTAAGGCTGTTTATTCCCCCAACCACCAGGACGGTGCCATTTTTAAGCAGGGTCGCGGTATGTTGGGCTCTGGCGGTGCCAAGCGTATCGGTTACGGCCTGCCATTTTGAGGTCGTTGTTATGTATATCTCAGAAGAATTGGAGTAGGAATTGCCGGAGTTGCCAGCCGCAACCAGGACATTGCCGTCCGGCAGTAATGTGGCGGTATGATCAGCCCTGGGAGTAATCATAGCTTCCGTGATCAGGCATCTTTTTGTATCAGGATAATAGATTTCGGCCGTGTTTACTACGGCGGTGGAGGCGCTTATCGTGCCGCCGACCAGAAGAACATTACCGTTGGCCAGGAGCGTCGCCGTATGGTTCGCCCTTGCGTAATTCATGGATCCGACAAATGCCCATTTTTTTACGGTCTTATCGTAAAGTTCACAGGATGATAATGTATCGGTGTCGTTCGCTCCGCCGCAGGTCAGGATGTTGCCGTTCGGGAGGAGCGTGCTGGTATGAAAAGCTCTTTTTGTGGTAAGACTCGCGGCCGCGGGCCATTGGGTGACGTTTTGATTTATGTAGGTGACCTCGCCGCTCACCGGGTCAAACCGCCTGTTGACATTGGTGCGCCTGGAACACCAATTTAAGGCTGAAGGATTTGGATTGGGATTAGTTTCGCAGTTGCTTCCGCCTATGGACATCATATCGTTGGCAGTAGTAAGGAACGCGCTATTGTTGAATACCGGATAGAACGGGGACGAGGGATTAAAAGACCAGGAACTATCCGCTGGATTGTACCCTAGGTCGTCAGCGAAGATCATTTCCCTGACCACAAGGGTAGACCCACCAACGACATAATTGGTCAGGGAACTTGATTTTGTAAGGTTGATCCTGGTCGCGGTGAAATAGACGCTGAGCGTTATGCCTACAAGTTCCTGGCCGCCCGCGTCTATCCCGGTTGCAAGCGTTGCCGCCGGATTGGTGGTGTTTGTCAGGATCCCGGTAAGACCGGTAAAATGAACGGCCGGAGCGTTTACCAGGCCTTTGCGCTCACCGCTCACAAAGGTTTCTGTAACGGCTCCCGTAAAGGTGGCTGTGCCGCCTACGACCCCATCCTTTCCTAAGGTTAGAGAGTATCTGCCTCTGGTATCTGAAATCATACCGCTTTGCAGATCGGCTCTGCCTGTAACAGTGGCTCCGATATAAATCTCGGGAAGCGTGAAGGCTATATCGGTGGTAAGCGTTGATGTGGATAGCAGGGTCGTTTTAGTTGCCGCCGGGAGAGGATCTATTGCTAAATTCAACAGCGTGGCTGTGATCAGCGTGTCGTAGGTGGATACATCCAGCGGCGCGAATACTACAGTAGAAGCCGGGCCTGCGGCTCCCGGATTTTGAAGCTGTACGGTATTCTTGAATTCCCCCCCGGTCCCGCCCGAGTCTTTTACTACAGGCAGGCCGTCGATCGTGGCCGTGCTGCACTGTACGTATACTTTAACATTCTCAATGGCGATTGAAGGTATGGGCAGACCGGTGGTTGCATTAAGAGTAGGGGACGGGAAAAATATATCTCCGTCGATTATGCGGCCGGAGACGGTCCTGGAAAGCTCCTCGTTCAGCGCGAAGTTTACCTCCCCGCCGCTTATGGTGGAGGAGGTCAGCCCGATAGTTGTTAAATTTATATAACTTCCGGTTATAAGAGTGGGTGAGGGATCAAAATAAGTTACGGGGATGTTTCCGTACCCCCCCAGCAAGTGGACGTCACTGTTGGGCTTCAGGAGCGTTCCGTGACTGGAGTTCCTGTAAAACAGCAGATCGGAGTCTTTGCCTGAGATGGCTACGCGGCCGCCGAGCGGGTTGAACATCTCCACGCCATCCAGATAGCCATGAGTGCCCTGATTCTGTTGCGCTGTGGTAGTGCCGTCGTCGATGCTGAACTGGTCGTCCTGGTTGAAGGCGTTGTAGCCGCCAGCTATAAGGATATTGCCGTTATTAAGTACCGTTGATGAATGCTGCGTCCGGCCTTGCAGCAGCGGGCTGACGGACATCCAGATGTTGGTTTCCGGATCATAGATTTCGTTGGTTGACAGATATATTAAGCCGCCGCTGTATGCTAGTCCGCCGGAAAAAAAGACGCTTCCGGAATTCAGCAGGCTGGCCGTGTGCCCCATCCTGGGGCTGGTCATATTTGTCAGGGCTGAGAAAACGCCTCCGTCGGCGGGTTCAGCAGCCGGAGTGAATTTTTCGCAGGATTTTGTTACGGCGTCGGTCGCTGTGATGTCAGCGTTTGTCTTACCGCCGCAGACAAGGACGGCGCCGGAAAAAGTTCCCTTGGTGAAAAGCGTGGCGGTATGTCCTCCCCTGGCAGATATCATAACTTCGCCCAGGTCGGTCCAATGGCCCGTTGCCGGGTTATATATCTCAGCGGATTTTAAGGGAGTGCCGTTGCTGAACCCGCCGGTTACAAGCACACGCCCATTGCCGAGCAGTGTTGCGGTATGCGATGAGCGGTCCGTGTTCATAGATTCGCCGGCGGTCCAATCGGCCGCGACCATATCGTAAATCTCTACCGTTTTAGTTGGCGCGTTTAATTCATCTATCACGCCGCCGATGACCATGATATTGCCGTC
>JBAXKK010000091.1:0-9135 GCA_037137395.1 Elusimicrobiota bacterium | reverse complement strand
ATCACCGGTTTCGACGGGGGGGATAACCTGGGCGCCAACTACCACCTTACCGACACCCACGGCATGGTAACCGTTCGGGCTAAAACCCCGCGCGCCAATCCGCATCTTCCCACCGTCACCGGCGTTTTTCCGGGAGCAGTCCCCTACGAACGCGAACTGGAAGACCTTTTTGGCATAAAGATAGACGGCCTCGCGCCGGGGCGCCGCTATCCTCTGCCGGACGATTTCCCGGCCGATCAGCACCCCCTGAGAAAAGATTGGAAAACCGCTGACGCCTATCCCGATGAAGCACCGGCCAAACAGGAGGCTGCATAATATGTCCAAGATGACCATCCCTCTGGGCCCGCAGCACCCTGCCCTTAAAGAACCGGTAAACTTCACGCTGGTGCTTGAAGGCGAACAGATAACAGGCTCCACGGTAAACCTGGGCTACAACCATCGCGGCGTGGAAAAAGCCGCCGAGGCCAGAACCTTTCTGCAGGACATCTATCTTATAGAACGCGTCTGCGGCATCTGCTCTCATTCTCACACAACCTGCTACATCACCTGCGTTGAAGAGTTGGCCAAGGCTTTGGTCCCTGAACGCGCCCTGGCCATAAGGACCCTGGTGGCGGAACTGGAAAGAGTGCATAGCCACCTGCTCTGGCTCGGCATCGCCGGCTACGAAATGGGTTTTGAAACGCTTTTCATGTATTCCTGGCGAGACAGGGAACAGGTCCTGGACTGCCTTGAGATGGTTTCCGGCAACCGCGTCCATTACGGCATCAACACCATAGGCGGCGTGCGCCGGGATATCACCGCCGAACAGAAAAAAATCATCCTTTCTAAGATTTCCTATCTGGAAGAGCGCACAAAGTATTATGTCAAACTGGGCACGGAGGAACCGACAGTACTCGCCCGCACCCAGAAAGTGGGCATGCTTCCGCACGATGTGGCTCTGGAACGCGGAGCGGTTGGCCCCACGGCCCGCGCCAGCGCCGTTAAGCGCGATGTGCGCAAAGATGAGCCGTACCTGATCTACGATAAGCTGGACTTTAACCTTATAACCCACGACACCAACGATGTCTTCGGACGTCTGGTCGTGCGCGTGCTTGAACTGGTGGAATCCTATAAGATGATCAGACAGATACTTAACTATCTGCCGGAAGGCCCAATAGCCGTAAAAGTGCCGGCGAAGATAGGGCCCGGAGAAGCGGTCAGCCGCTACGAGGCCCCTCGCGGAGAAGATTTTCATTATGTAAAAGCCAACGGCACCGATAAGCCGGATCGCGTTAAAGTGCGCGCCCCGACCATGGCAAACTACCAATCAGTCGCCTACATGCTGGATGGCGGCTACCTGGCCGACGTGCCGATGGTGATCGCAGCCATTGACCCCTGCATGTCCTGCACGGACAGAGCAATGGTCTACGACAGGAAAACCGACAAGGTCAATATCTACGGCTGGGATGACCTGCGCAAACATGGTATTGAGTATTACAAGAAAAGAGGCGTGGATTTTTCGAAGATGTGACATCTGTCGTAAAGCGGAAAGCGTGAATCGTAAAGAGCCAGAGCAAGCGAAATTATATAAAAAGTCATCTTAACTTTTTGCGCTTTACGTTTTACGCTTTACGACCATACGATCAAAGGAAATTAACACATGACCATTGACCCCACATTACTCGCGTTGATTTATATCCTTATTTTCCCCGGATTCTTGTTCCTGACGGCTTACGGCCTCTTTCTGCAGTGGTTCGACAGAAGGCTCGGAGCAATAATGCAGAACCGCGTAGGGCCTCCATGGTACCAGCCTGTGGCGGACCTTATAAAGCTGCTGTCAAAGGAAGTCATCATACCTGACGCCTGCGACACAGTGATGTTCAAGATCATCCCGTATTTCGCCATAGCGGCCGTAGTAACCGCCGCTATGTTGCTGCCGATATGGACCGATGCGCTTTATTCCTTTCAGGGCGATTTGGTGGTGGTAATATATCTCCTGACCATCCCCACGGTAACATTCTTCCTGGCCGGCTGGAGCTCAACAAGCCCCTACGCCACCATAGGTTCCATGCGCGTCCTTACCCAGCTCTTCGCCTACGAGGTACCGATGATGCTTTCGCTAATCGGCCCGGCGATACTCGCAGGAACCTGGAATGTCAGCGAAATAGCCGGTTTCTTTACCGCTAACAAGGCCTATATGCTGGCTCAGCTGCCGGCTTTCTTCGTGGCGCTTATGGCGCTGCAGGGCAAGCTTGAGCGCCTGCCTTTCGATATACCGCACGGCAAGACCGAGATAGTCGGCGGACAGTTCACGGAGTATTCCGGACGCCTCCTGGCCTTCTTCTACCTGGCCGTGGATATGGAGATGGTGGTCGGAGCGGGACTGATTAACGCCGTGTTCCTGGGCGGCACGCTCGGTACAGCCGGCCTTCTCGGCGCGGCAGTTTTCCTCGCCAAGACTCTGGCAATAGTTTTCCTGCTTACGCTCACAAAAGTCCTTATGGCCCGCGTCCGCATAGACCAGATGGTCAGATTCTGCTGGCAGATACTGGCCCCTCTGAGCATGGCTCAGATTCTGTTGGATATCTTTCTTAAATTCAGGCTAGGATAACCGCTTATGAAAAAACCGGCAAGAGCTTTGGGAGAAGTGATCAGTCACCTTTTCAAGAAAAAGGCGACCTGTAATTACCCTTTTGAGAAAGCCGTTGTGGACGCCCGCTTCCGTGGCCGCATAGCCTTTGAATCCGACAAATGCATCGGCTGTAAGATGTGTGTACGCGTGTGTCCAGCGAAGGCCATAGAAATAATTCTCTCGGCCGAACAGCCTGCGGCGGCACCGGTCGCGGAAGGCGCGATCCCCGTTCCGGCGAAAAAGAAATTTGACTGCATAATGAGCCTGGACCGCTGCATATACTGCTCGCAGTGCGTTGAGATTTGTCCCAAGAAGGCGCTTATCTCTACTCAGGACTTTGAACTGGCCCACACCGACCGCAGGACCCTTATACTTCACTACAAATAGCATATGAACGCTGACATCAACGCTCTTATAAGTGCGGAACTCTTTGGAAACAGAGTTTCAGGCTATCTTTACGCGGCCGCGCTATTCGCTGCCGTCCTTATCGTCCTTTATTTTCTCAGACACATAGTCTTTGTCCGGCTCCAAAAACTAGCCGCAAAAACAGAGACAGATCTGGACGATCTGGCTATAGAGCTTATCACCATGATTCGCCCGATGGAATACGGGTTGATAGCCCTTTATATGGCCGTCAGATTACTAAACCGCCCACCCGGCTTTGACAAGGCCTTCACTCTCGTCCTGCTGGTGGTTTTCACCTACCGAGCCATCACTCTGGGCCAACGCCTCCTGAACTACTGGATAAACAAAACCGTCGCCCAGCGCGGCCTCTCTGAAGCCGCCAAGAAGTCGGTCGTGCACAGCACGCAAGTCATCCTGCGGGCACTTATCTGGGCCGCCGCGGCTCTTTTCGTGCTTGATAATATCGGCGTCAATGTGTCCGCAGTGCTTACCGGCCTTGGCATCGGCGGAGTCGCCGTGGCTCTGGCCGCCCAGGCCATACTGGGCGATCTCTTTAATTTTTTCGTCATTCTGCTGGATAAGCCTTTCAACATAGGTGATTTTGTGGTTTCCGACACCGTGTCCGGCACTATAGAACACATAGGTCTTAAGTCCACGCGCATCCGCAGCATATCCGGCGAAATGGTGGTGGTATCCAACTCAAATCTGTTGTCTTCGCGGATCAGGAACTACAAGGACCTCAATAAACGCCGGGTGGTATTCAAAACCGGGGTCGTGTATCAGACCGCGCCTGAAAAGCTGCGCAAAATACCGGCGCTGATAAAGGCGGCCATCCTTGAGCGCGCCGGCACTGAATTCGAGCGGTCAAACCTTTACAATACCGGTGACTCTTCAATAGATTTTGAAACGGTCTATTACATGGCCACCGGAGACTACCTGATTTATATGAACACCCAGGAGCAGATACTGCTGAGCATCCTGGAGGGTTTCGCAAAAGAAGGGATAGCCTTCGCCTACCCGACACAGACGCTATTTATTAACAAATAAGCGCAAAGCGGGAAGCGTAAATCGTAAAGAGCGCCACATAAAAGGAGAATGAGATGAAAAAAACACTGATATTTGCGGTACTGATGGGCCTTACGTCCGGCCTTGTATGCGCCCAGGAACGCGTCGTAGTCACGGTCGACGGCGACAAAGTGACTTCTGCTGACATCACCAAAAAGTTGTGGTGGCAATATTCCGCCAAGGGCCTCTCCGAACTTATAGACGAGAAGCTTCTGCTGAAAGAAGCCGCCAAGCTGAAAATTTCCTATGACGCCAAGGAAGCCGACAAGCGCTTTGAAACCCTCGCCGCGGGATACAAAGATAAGAAAGAGTTTGAGAACAACCTTAAGGCCGTGGGCTGGACAAGCGCCGACGTAAGAGAACTGATTAAAAGCCAGCTACTGATCAAGAACACTATTATCGCGGCAAAGGGCATCAGAGTAACAGACGCTGATATTAAAACCTTCTTTGAACAGAACAAAGAAAAACTCGGAAAGCCCGAGAGCTTTAAACTGCTTCAGATCTATGTAGGAACCAAGGCCGAAGCGGACGACGCATATCTAGCTCTCTCGGCGGGCGCGGATTTTGCCAAGCTTTCCGGATTAAAATCCACTGACGAGAATCTTCGCAAGAAAAACGGAGATATCGGTTCCATCTCAAAAGGTCTGCTGATACCCGAGATAGAAAAAGAGATCTTCGCTCTTACCCCCGGGCAGTATACCAAGCCTATAGTAACCGGCAACGGCTACAGCATCTTCAAGCTGGAATCATCCAAACCCGGCGAGACCGCCAAACTGGACGACACCCTCAAAGCGGAACTTAAAATTGCCCTCATCAACCAGGCTGTAACCCAGAAACTGCCGGAACTGGTGTCCGAACTGCGCCAGAAGGCGAAAATAGAAGTAACCAAGTAACCGGCTAGTGCCTAGTGGATAGTGATAATAAAAATTGCAGGGACTTACAAATAAGAAAGGCGTCCTAACGGACGCCTTTCTTATTTTATTTCAGGCCACTAACCACTAATCACTAACTACTTCCCTTTTGCCCCTGTTCATAAGATTGTGTATAGCGAAATAAATTATCATACCCGCCAGAATGATCTGCGTGGCGTATAGATACTTGGAGGCCGAGAAGGTATACAGGTCGTCAAACCGGCCGTAAAGCAGCGAGAACCGCGCCATGACCGTGTTGCCGAAAGCCGCTCCGAAGTAGATCATCAGGAAGTAAATACCGATGTTGGAGACCTTTTTGAAGTGGCCCTTATGCTCCACGGAGAAGAAGAAGTAGAATAGCACGCAAATGACGCCGAACGCCACAAGGAGCGAGTTGAAAATAGCCCAGGGAGTCATGGAGGCCATCATGGACAGCGGTTTAATGGTCCCGCCTATCTGGCTGATAAAATCCGTGGAGAGGCCGGCTGGAACGGCTAGGCCGGCACCATAGCCCATCATAAAGGTGAAGCCGTAGCGCGAAATCCAGGAGATCTTCGGGATAAACTGCGTCACCAGCGAAAGGCCCAGCAGCGCGGGGATAATCACGGCCCACTGGCCCGCCATCAGCGGCTCCCAGACCTTAGGTTTCCAGATATTGTAGAGATATACCTGAAACCACCACCCCATGCCGGCGCCCAGATAAAGATGCTCGGCTATTTTAAAGAACGGATTGTCTTTATATAAAAAGCTGAAAAGAAATACTGTGAGACCCGCCGCTATCCACGCGCCCGCTATCATCCAGGTTTCAGACATTACTGTTCTCCTCAAATATAAAAATGAAAACTACTTTTTGCCATAAGCCATATGCTTTAGGCCATACGCAGAAAAAGCCTTGTAATATATACACCCACTAAAGAAAACTCCTAAAAGCCTATGGCGTATGGCTTAAAGCGTATGGCAACCTTATTACAAATACTTAATTATCAGCAGTATGATGTTGGACGTCAATATCAACGCCAGCACCAGAATATGAGCCAGGTTCAGCGAATCTATTCCGGAAGTGCCTTTACCCGGTTCCTTGATAAGAGATTCGTATTCAGCCGCGCCTTTCATACCGCCGACAAGGCCTTTGAGCTGGCCGGTCTGCAGATAAGGCCCGTAGCCAGGCTGACTTATCGCCGTGACTCCGCCTACCACAGGCACGGTAAATTTGTCGCCGACATATGCCACCCAATAATCCAGCATGGAAGTGCCCGTGATACTGACTATCATGGCCATATTCTTATAATTCTTTATGCCCTGCATAACCGGCAGGGTTTTGGCATCATTGCCTCCATATCCTTGTCATAAATGCCGTAAAAATCAGAGGCCATCTGGGTCATGACGGCCACGGCGTTAGCCATATACGGAAAGATCACATAATCCGTACCTTTTACCTTATTATATTCCGCGGGGACCGTCTCGAATATCTGCTCAATAAGGCCTGTGGAGCCGGCGATATAAGTTACAACTCCCACGCGCAGATTCTTTCTAAACGCGTGCCGCACCATAGCCACGGCCTGCGGATGCAGCTCCGGCCTGGTGGCGGGGTCATAATCAAGGGAAAACAACACAAAGGAACCGGCGGGGAGCTTATCAATATAATCAAACGCGTGCCGCACATCCCGGGATATCGTTTTATTCGGCAGGCCGATAGGTTTCACAATCGGCGCGAAAAGCACGATAGCCAGCACCAGAAAGATCCAGCGCCTGTCTATTTTAAAAAACTTTTCAAGTTTTTCCTTGAGCATAGCGATTAATCCTTACCCATGTATTGTCTTTCAATGCCGAAAATAATTTTAAACGAAGTTACGATGGCGCCGATGGAGATGCCTATCATAATGCCGCGCTTGCCGGCCACGGCCGGAACGCTCATGACCCACTCGATCACCTGGTCAACTCCGGCCCCGGTCCAACCGAGTACCGAATCCCAAATAATCTGGCCAAGCGGCACCTTGCCGAGAATCAGAAGGAACGCCGCGACAAACAACACAAAAGCCTGCAGCGATTTTATTCTAAAGGAACGATAGGCCGTGGAGACTATATAAAAAGCCAGCACAGCGAACATCGTGGCGCTAAGAGCGTTGTAGATATAGCGGAACGCCCAGCCGAGCAGCGTGGCTCCGGCCGGGGTGCTCTGCTTCCCTTCACTCATGAAAGCCGGTATAACCATGGCTAGAAAGCCAACGAACACGAATATGCTGTAGCCCCAACCGTCAACCTTGCGGCTGATCTTATGGTAGTGGGAAAAGAACAGGCTGAAGAGGCCCAGCAGAAAGGCGAAGGCCGCGACTATATTTTCCCACTTATTCATCATCTCGATATAATCAACCGAGATTTTGTGGGGGACATAATAGGAGGCCAGCGTCAGCACTCCGAAAATGAAAACTATCGCCAACGGTATTTGTTTTTTTATCAGTTTCATATATTTTTCAACTAAAGTGCTTAGTGCTAAGTGGCAAGTGGTTAGATTTTTTTATTTCAGTTCACTATCCACTGTTTTTAATATGCCTTAAACAAATTAAGAATGCCCTCAACAAACGGGCCCCAATGCAGCTTAGCGCCGATAGCCACAAGTATGATGCCGAAGAAAACCGACACCATGACCAATAGTTTGCCGAAGTCCTGCACCTTGAGCGCGCTGAGCAGCATGGGTTCTTTGGACAGGTAGGCCCCGGCGGCGTAAAGTTCTTCGCCTATCAGGGTGTAGTCGCAGGCAGTGAAAAAGAACGGCAGCTGAGACTCCACATCGGTGCCCGCTATCTGGATAGCTCCGCTGGTAGCCCCGACTTCAGCCATCAGCAGGGATTCGGCCATAAAATAACCCATAAAGAATACTGCGGCTGGTTTTTCACGGGAGATCATACCGTCAACGGAGGCCGCATAGGAGAACTGATCCTGGCTGATGAACTGATTTATATCTTCCCGATAGGAATCCGGCCGTCCGGCTTCCAGAAACGCCTGCTTCACAACTTCCTTACAAACTGTCATAACGATGGGGTCGTAATGCGGAACTTTTATCTGACTGTCATACTGTGCCACTTTTTTGGAAACCTCGCCAAGGATAAAAGCGGAAGCGATAGTGGAAATGGAACTCATACCGCCGATGCCCGGCACATAATAGATGGGCTTGCCCATCTCGGTTGCGCGACCGATGGCTTCGTCTATAGCGTCAAGGCCCGCTATACGGCGGATGAAGAGCCCTTTGCGCTTGGCGTGTGAAACGGCCCAGAAGAAAATAATTATGATGACGATGAGAAGCACAAGGTTGTTCACCCTGTCCAGACGGAACCAGTTGCTGACTGTTTTGGCCGAAACGACCTGACTGTCATAGCTTTTATTATTTTTTACCGCCGTCACTTTAAAGTGGAAGAGAGCGCCGGTGGACTGCGCCTCGCCGTAGAAATTATTAAGCTCCACTTTTACAGCGTGCTCCTTCGCGGAAACTTCCCAGG
Source organism: Elusimicrobiota bacterium (assembly GCA_037137395.1). GTDB lineage: Bacteria > Elusimicrobiota > Elusimicrobia > Elusimicrobiales > UBA9959 > YA12-FULL-51-18. The sequence continues at coordinate 649 of JBAXKK010000091.1, read as the reverse complement.
CCCAGAAAGGCAAATCAATATCTTTGCCGGTCCGGGCGTCGGCGGGAAACTCATCGGCTTTTATCCATCCGCCGGTCTCCATTGAAGAAACATAAATCTGGTAAATGACATCCGGCGTGTCCGCGGGCTGGACATTCCATTTAAGCAAAGCTGTTCCGCCGACATCATAAGGCATGTCTATGACCGCCAAATCCGTGACGGGGGGGAATTCAACAGGTGTTTGTTTCTTATCCTGGCCGGGAAGCGAGGAAAAGACATTTGTGGAGGCGAATAACGATAAAACTAAAGCCAAACAGAATTTATTTTTTATCATAACTTATACCAATATACACTTTTTCACGTTTTACCGGCAAGGATTTTTATCTCCGAATCATCAGAATTTTACCGGCTTCTGAGCACCCGCGTTACCCCCTCCTGAACGATTCTTGAAATTCATGGTCGCCAGCAGTTTCCATGACAACCGCAACATCTCAAAAAAGCCCATGCTGCGGGAAACGCGCGCGGCCGCATAAGTGTTATAGTAAAAAATAAGTTGGAATAACGGGTTTTCAGGCAGCTTTATCAGCAACTTTATCAGCGGCATCAGGAGGGGAATGAGGTGGTCGGGAGAGTCTAGACTGGTATTAGGCTCTTCCTAAGGTGGATTGCA
>JBAXKK010000090.1:0-9376 GCA_037137395.1 Elusimicrobiota bacterium | reverse complement strand
AAAATACACCTTAAGTCAGCCTAAAAATCGGTCCAGTTTTTCCCGACCATTTCAGAGCCTTTCCCAACAAGTCTTCATTTTGTTTCATATTTTTTCCACCCTGCACTATACACTATTCACTCGCCACTAATTTAATGTTTGCCTGAAACGCTTATAAGCCAATCCGGCTGTAAACGCCGCCATGAATAAAAGCGCGCCCAGGTTACTCCAGAACACATAACTATCCCCGCCCTTAAGCATTATATTGCGGAGAAGACGGACGAAGTACATCAGCGGGTCAAGATAAGCGACGGCTATCACGGCCCTGGGCATATTCTCCACGGGGTACATCACCCCGCTCATCAATATAGCCGGGAACAGGAACATGAAGCCGCCCAGCATGGCCTGCTGCTGATTCTTTGAAACCGTGGAAATAAACGTGCCGATACTGACCGTATTGATAACAAAAGCCAGCGCCACCAGGGCCAGCTGCCACAGCGGCCCTCTTACCGGCACGCCGAATATCAGATAACCGGCCGCTACCACCAGCGCCGCGTCAGCAATGCCCAGGACGATGTACGGCACGGTCTTTCCAAGCAGAACCTCGGCATTAGAAAGGGGCGCGGAAACTATGGTTTCAAAGGTGCCCATTTCGCGCTCGCGCGTCAGCGACATGGCCGTAAGTATTATGGTTATGAGACAGACCAGCATCCCCATAACTCCGGGCACAAGGAACATGGAGGATTCCATGGCGGGATTATACAGCACGCGAACATCGAATTGAATCGCCGGCTCCCCAGGAGCGCCGTATTCCCTGACGGCCGCGGCCGCTATAATGTTCTTAGCGTACGCCTCCACCGCCCTGGCCTTGGTGGCGTTCGAGGCGTCCACCAGCAGCTGCATTTTCCCGTCTCCGCGCTCAGCCGAGCGCGCCAGCCCCCCGGCGGGCGATATCAGAACGGCGTCCGCCCGGCCGGAAGCGATAAGCTCAAAAGGGTCTTCTCCGTCCGCGTGGGCCGCGCGGGTAAACCAGCCTGAGGAGTAAAAGCCTTCCGCGACCCGTTCAAACATAGCGTCATGGGACTGTGAAAAGGCCGCGAGCTTGATGTTCTTTATTTCAGTGCTCAGCGCCAGACCGAATATGGTCATCTGTATTATGGGCGCGCCGAACAGCAGCGCGCGCATTCTGACGTCGCGCAGCGTCTGCGTCAATTCTTTCTTAATAAAAGCCCTAAGAGTGATATTCATAATTGTTCGTAAATCGTAAAGCGTAAAACGGCAATCGTTAATGGTTATAAGGTCTGTATGTCCGAAACTATTTCCGTTTTCCGCTTTACGCTTTGCGCTTTACACTTTGCGCTTATTCAAGATCCGTCTTGAATTTTTTGATCGCTAGCGCGAGCATTCCCGCGCTCAAAAGGCCCAGCGCCAGGAAAGGCACGGCCAGTTCGCCCAGATCCGCCCCTTTCAGAGTTATGCCGCGCGCCGCCGCCATAAACCACCTCGGCGGCAGCAGCATGGTCAGGTACTGAAAAAACGCTGGCATGCTCTCCACAGGGAAAATAAAGCCGGATAAAAGCATGGATGGCAGGAGACCGCTGATCATCGAGAATTGCATCGCCACCTGCTGCTGGCGCGTCAGCACGGAGATCAGCAGCCCTTGGGACAGCGCGGCGGTAATAAAAAGCAGGCAGGCCGCCAGAAAAAGAAGGTGGCTGCCCGCGAAGGGCACCCCGAAAACCAGCCTGGAAACCAGATACACAAAAGAAACTCCCGCCAGCACAAGTATTCCATAAGGGGCCAGTTTGCCCGCAATTATCTCAAACGGACGCACGGGGGTTGAAAGCAGCAGTTCCATTGACCCGTTCTCCCATTCGCGGGCCACGGTCAGCGCGGTCAGCAGTATGGCCAACAGACCTATTATTATCGCGGCAAGGCCGGGCACCGTGAACCAGCGGCTGTTTAACTCCGGATTGTATAGGAAGCGGGTTTCAGCGGAGATCCGCTCCCGCGGCGGCGTCCCGACCATCCTTATTTGAGCCGCGCGCCGGATGCCGGGCAGGTAACCCATTACCGCCGCCGCTTTTGAATTATCGCTCCCGTCAAGGACGAACTGCGCCATCGCCCGGCTGCCGCCTTTTATTTTTTTGGAAAAATCAGGCTCGATGAAAAGCGCGGCCGAGGCGCGATTTGAGTCCAGCATCTCCACCGGGCCTGCTTGCCCCGTTTCCACCAGGCGGAAATAGCCTGAAGCGGCGAATATTTCTTTTAGCCTGCGGGCGGAAGGGCCGTTATCCCGGTCTGAGACGGTCAGGTTTATATCCTTGACCTCGAAGTCTATGGCGTAGCCGAAGAAAGTGACCAGCATTACCGGCAGGCCCAGGGCCAGCGCCAGAGTGAACGGATCGCGCAATATATGCATAACTTCCTTGCGCGCTATGGAATAAGCTCTATGAATGTTGAATGATTTCATCGCTCTGTTCCTTCCACCAGCCTGATAAAGACATCTTCTAAAGACGGCCTTATCAGCGCGGCCGAAGCGGAGGCCGGTAAAGCGGACAACGCGGCGTCCATCGCGGCCTGGTCTTTGAAAGCCGCGTGCCAGCGCATACCGTGCGGCGACAGCTCCAGCAGGCCACGGGCTTTTTCCAGGCCGGAAATAAACTGGGCGGATTGCGCTCCCTTAAAATCCAGTTCGGCCATGGGGCCGGAGAAAGCGGACTTTTTCAGCTCTTCGGGCGAGCCGAGCGCTATCAGCCGACCGGCACGCATAAGGGCGATGCGGCCGCACTGCTCGGCCTCGTCCATATAATGGGTGGTGACTATCACCGTCTTGCCGAGGCCGGTTATCCGGCGTATCAGCGCCCAAAACCGCGCGCGCGACGCGGGAGACACACCCGAGGTGGGCTCGTCGAGAAAGATTATCTCAGGGTCGTGCAGCATGGACGCGGCCAGAGCCAGTTCCTGCTTTACGCCGCCCGGCAGCGACGATACCATTGATGAAAGAGGCTTATTAAAAGCTATAAGTTCAAAAAGTTCTTTGCGGCGCTTTTTGGCGTATGATGGTTCCAGCTTGCGCAGTCCCGCCGCGAAATCCAGATTCTCCACTACTGTCAGGTCATTGTAAAGCGTGAACTTCTGGGACATATAGCCGACTATTTTTTTTATGCCGAGGCCGCCGTCCTCGAAGCCCAGCCCGCCGACCAGCGCCGTGCCCGCGGTGGGCGCCAGCAGGCCGCAGAGCATGCGTATGGTGGTAGTTTTTCCGGCGCCGTTGGCCCCGAGAAAGCCGAAGATCTCACCGCGATCCACGCAGAAGGAAACATTATCCACGGCGGTAAAATCTCCGAACTTTATGGAGAGGTTTTTCACTTCAAGGATGCACGCGCCGCTCATTTTCCGGCCTCCTGCCTGATAAATATGTCCTCGAACTTTGCGGCGACATTCTCTTTGAGGACCGCGCGCGGCTCCCCGGAACCCAGCAGCAGGCCGCGGTCAAGCAGGTGCACCCTGGAGCACCGCTCGGCCTCGTCCATATAGGCGGTGGAAATTATGATGAGTATTTTATCCTCGGCCAGACTATACAGCATCTCCCAGAATTCCCGGCGGCTTATCGGGTCCACCCCGTTGGTAGGTTCGTCAAGCAGCAGGACGGACGGCGACTGCAGGAGCGCGCACATGAGGCCCAATTTTTTGTACATACCTCCGGAAAGCTGTCCGGCGCGGCGCTCTCGGAACTTGCCCAGACGGGTTATCTTAAGAAGTTCAGCGGAGCGGCGGGAGTAGAAGGCGGGTTCCAGGCAGTACAGTTCACGGAAGAACTCCAGATGTTCGTCTATTGAAAGGTCAGGGTATAGGCTGGCCTGCTGCGGCATATAGGCGAGACTTGACCGCAGTTCGCCGAATTGGACAGGCTTGCCGTTATTGTAGTAATGAATGGCGCCCGCCGAGGGTTTAAGCAGCCCGGCAAGAAGGCGCATAGCGGTGGTCTTGCCGGCCCCGTCGGAACCAATAATGCCGTGTAGCAGGCCAGCCGAAAAATCAAAAGAAACCCCGTTCAGCGCTTTGACAGCGCCGAATTTTTTTCCCAGATTTTCCGTCCTGATTGAAAAGTTATCCATACCTTAAAACCCATTCACGATTTACGATTCACGCCTTCCTACTCCGGCAGTTTCACTTCGATGGTCATACCGGGTTTCAGCATTTCGTCAGAGTTCGGGAAACTGACCTTAACGGCGAAGACCAGCCGGGTGCGCTCCTTGCGCGTCTGCACATTCTTGGGCGTAAACTCAGCCTCGGAATAAATCACCGAAATACGGCCTGGGAATTTTTTATCACCGGCTTCCGGCAGAAAACCCTGTAATTCCATTCCGGGCTTAAGCAGAGCCAGCATATCGTGCGGGACGTAAATGTAGGCCCAGACCTCGGAAAGGTCGGCCACGGTGGCCAGCCTGGTACCTGGCGCCACCAGTTCGCCTTTCTCACGGTAGGAGTAAAGCAGGCGGCCGGAGACCGGAGATTTTATCGAGCACCATTCCACCTTAAGCGCGGAGTCGTCGCGCTTATATTTCAGGCGGTCATAATTTTCTCTTGAGAGCGAGCCTCCCTTATAAAGTTCCGCAGCGCGGCTAAAATCTTCAGCGGCGATATCCGCGGCCAGCCGCAGATCCGCGCAGTCCAGCCCGGCTATTACGGCGCCCTTTTTGACCGTATCTCCCTCCCTGGCCCCGTAGGATTCAATCACGCCGGAGATTCGGGCGGAAAGATCGGTTTCGGTGGCCTCTATAGTTCCGCTGTAACGGAAATCCCCGCCGCTCTTCAATTTAATAAGTATTATCGAACCGACAACGACCAATATCATCAGCGGTATTATTTTCTTTTTCATATTATTTCACGCTCCCGGACATATTATCAAGCAAGGCCAGCTTTAAAAGTATTTCAGCGTTGGTTTCGGCCGCCGTGGTTTTGGCCTGCAGCTCTTTAAGATTGGCGCTTTCAACTTCCAGCCAAGTCCCGCCGCCGGCCTTATACGCCTCGTACGCCAGCTTCGCGGCTTCGGCGGCATCGTCCAGCGCCTCAATATTTATCAATTCTTCGGACATAAGCGCGTTATAGGCGTCCCGCGCCTTGTCGAAATCCCTTTTAGCCGAGAGCGCGGCTTCATCTTTTTTTTCTCTGACCGAGTCCGCGTTTAAGACGCTCTCTTTCTCTTTTTCTGAAGATCTGCCGCTCTCGAAAAGAGGCAGACTGAGGGCCAGCGAAGCGGAATTCTGAATGAAGGAATACAGATTCGGACCGTTAGGATAATCCACCGAGCTGCGCGCGCCCAAGATCAGGCGTGGAAGTCTTTCGGCCTTATAAGCCGTGGCCTGCGCCCGGTAGGCCCGTTCGGCCCCGCCAAGGGCTTTCACGGAAGGCAGCTCCCACTCAAACCCGGCCAGCGCCGCAGGACTGAGGCGCTCCAGTATCGTCTCATAAGGCTCCGCTTTCACAAGCAGCAAAGCCGGCTCGGCCCCGCCGTAATCCCGCCCGGCCATTCTGGAGTCCAAGGGCAGGGCGGCGCCCTCCGGCAATTCCACGCCTGAGGTAAAACTGAAGTCGCGAAGCGCTCCGGAAAGCTCCACCCTGGCCCTCAGAAGATCCCGCTTGCGGGCAAGCGTTTCCTGCCTGGCGCGTATTTCGTCCAGACGACTGCGCGAACCGGCCTTAGCGCCCAGTGAAATATCTTTGAGCTGGCTAAGTGAAAGCTGTAGATTCTCGCCTATCAGGTAAACCCGCTCCAAGGTCAGCAGCAGTTTAAAATAGGCGGTACGGGTTTTAAGGAGAACCTGGCGCCGGGCGTTCTCGGCTTCCGCCAGGCGGGAAGCGACGTAGGCCGCGGCGCTTTTATTTCCGTAACCCAGCACGCCGCCGTCGAACAGCGTCCAGGAGGCCGAGGGGCCGATAGAATAGTTCCAGTTATCACCGAGCGGCCTGCCTCCGCCTAGAGCCGGCGGCATGGCTATGGAGGGAACGATCTCGTTATAGCGCACACTACCTTCCAGACTTAGCCGCGGATAAAGCAGACTGCCGTAAGCCGCGGCTGCCGCGCGGGCGGCTTCGGCGGAAAGCTTTGCGCTTTTATATTGTCCGTCTGAAGCGAGCGCGCTTTCTTCAGCGTCCTTAAGCGTAACGCTGAACGCGGAACTTGTTCGCTGAATTGTGTCCATGAGTTGCGCAGAACTGCCACCCAGTCCACCCTCCGCGGCAAAACTCAACGGTGGCACAATCGATTCCCCTGCCAGCGCCGTGCCGGGAATTATGAGGAAAAATAAAATAAATTTCATATACCTATTCCCCTTAAGGCTATTTCAGCCCTCTCAGCTATGCCAGAGTCGGAGAATATCTCTTCCCGCAGAGCCCCGATGTTCCGGCCGCCTATTTTTTTTACGCCGTTTTTCTCCAGAATGCCGCCGATCAGCACCGGGAAGATCATTACCGGCACCATAGCCGCTATCATAAACGGGATAGACCGGCTTTTAACGGAACTTCCCGGGCGGCACTCCCCGGCCAAAGCGGCGATATAACTTATATGTTCTGTGAAATTACCACTTACGAAAGCAAAAGCTTCTTTGTTCCCGTACGCAAGGTCGGCAAAAATCATCGGCGCCACTCCGCGCAGGCTTCGCGCGAATTTCCCCACCTCAACCATGGCGTTCTTAAGACGGGCGCGCGGAGTTCCGCCCACGGAGACCCCAGCCTTAAAATTAAACATAAATTCGGCGTAAAGATCCTTCAGGACGACCTTTAGAAATTCATCTTTGGAGCCGAAATAGTAGTGGAACATGCCGGTGTTCACCCCGGCCACGCGGCACGCCTCGCGCACGCTCAGCCCGGTTATCCCCTTCTCCTGCAGCAGCTTTCTGCCCGCGGCCTTAAGTTTCAGATCTGTCCCGGACGGCGGTCTTGCCATATCTCCTCCGCTAAGTTTGTTATACTCCTGTATAATTATACATCCGTATAACAACTTTGTCAAGAGCAGGGCGCCGCGTGGGCGCCGCGCCCGCCATAGGCGTTAAGCTATAAGCTTTATGCCATTTGTTATTGGCCATTTGCCGTACGCAGAGTAAAACGCTATTTGCTATCCGCCATTGGCCATTCGCGGAAAAATCAGGCAACTCCTTTAAAGCATATGGCGTAAGGCTAATAGCAAGTGGCAGTCCTTTTCTATTTATGGCAAATGGCGGTTGTTATTCTGCGTACGGCCTATAGCGTATAGCTGATGGCGTTCTTTGCCGGTACCGGCAAAGAACAGGTTCTTACCGCTTGAAGTCCCCTCAGTAATTGAATATATTATCACTATGGAATTTATGGAATTCGCCCTTATGAGCGCGGGAGCGCTTTTTGCCATCATCAACCCGTTGGCGGCCATTCCCACTTTTTTCGCGATGACCCCCTCCAACACCGAAGCCGAGCGGCTCAGAATGGCGCGCACCGCCTCCGTTACGGCGTCCGGCGTCCTTATATTGTTCGCGCTGACCGGCAACAGGCTTTTCGGCATCTTCGGGATCACGATAGCCGCCTTCCAGATGGCCGGCGGCCTTATCCTCCTGCTGGTTTCGTTGGACAGCCTGCGCGCCAAACGCTCCGAGGTGCAGGAAACAGAGGAGGAAAAGCAGGAGGGCATACAGAAAGACGACATCTCTATAACACCGCTGGCTATCCCGATGCTCTCCGGCCCCGGCGCCATTACCACGGCAATCCTGCTGCAATCAAAAGCCAAGACCGTAATCCAGGACGCTACGCTCTACCTTCTTTTTGTGTTAATGGGTTTCGTCTGTTATTTCACTTTCCGCTTCTCAATTAAAAAAGCTAAAAAAATAAACCCCATCGCCATGAATATAACGACAAGGCTTATGGGGTTGATGCTAGCCGCCACCGCCATGCAGTTTATGCTGGACGGCATCAAAAAAACCTTCTTCGCTGCTAATTAACCTAAATCCCGCAGGACAATCCTGTTCCCTGATTTCACAAATTAGATCTATCTTGAACTGCCGGATTCAAGCTAATCAGTCTTCCATTAACTGGCGGTATACTTCATTAAAATCAGGGGCTTTAGCCGCGCTCGCCTTGGCGTATTTTTGAGAATCCCAGAAATTATCCCGGACCAGGACAGCCTTGTAATCCGCGACCGCCTCTTCCCGCCTGCCCATCATATCCATAGCCTGGCCCCGCCTGAGATGGCAATAGGTGACCCAGCCTTTATTGGGAAAGGCGGTCTCCGCTATTCCGCCCGTAAACCAAGCGGCAGCCTCCCTGGGCTTATTGAGGGCCAGATAGGAATCGCCCGCCGAAAGGTAGATCAGCGATAGCTGTTGGGCTATGCCCGGGGAAGGATTTTTTTTGTGATCCGTCAGGAATTTATCGCATTCATCCGGCGCTTTCTGCCACTCCTGGGCGTGAATCAGCGTCAGTATCCCGCCCAGACGAAAAAACAGGTTGGACGGGTCGCCAGCCTTAAGCCTCTCAACCTCCACCAACGCCTCTTTAAATTTTTTCTCGTGCCGGGTCAGGATCTCCACAAGGAAGAGCCTTGCCTCCAGCGTGAAGAACCGCCCTTTTTCGAGCGCCAGCCTGACCTCTGAAATACCGCGGGCCTTGTCTCCGCTGATGAACAGCAGCGCCGGTATCTTGAGCATTCCGGGCAGCGTGTCGGCGAAATAGTCAAAGATACCCAGACCCAGGTAGGCGTCATAAAGTTCCGGGTTCGCTTTTACGGCCTTGCGCAACAGCTTTCTGCCTTTATTACCGTTAGTATAGGCCTTAAACCAGCGTCGCTGCACCCCATACCAGCGCCCTTTCAGACCGTAGGCGCTCCCCATAAAAAAATACGTCTGGTCCAGTGCCTGTTTTTTATCCAGGCGCTCCGAACAGACCTTTATAGCGGCATCAGCGTTCCGCATGAACTCGTCTTCAAGGTCCTTAAAGTCGGCCGTCACGTCGAAATTCTGCGAATAGCGCCACCAGGAGAGGGCCGCCAGCGCGAAATAACCCGCCGGGTTGGAGGTGTCCGCTTTGATGATATCCTGGAATTGTTCCTGGGCCTTGTCGAATTCCAGGCGGTACATGAGGGCGATGCCGCGGTCGTATTTCTCGTCCACCAGCGGGCCCAGGGAAAAGATGGCGGTGGAAACCGCGGCCGGCGCGGCGATATTCTCCGCCGCGGCCGTACTTTTTACCGGCACCCCTGCGGAGCAGACCGCGGTGAACAGTACCGGCGAAACTGCGAGGACGAAAAGCCTTACAAAAGCGCGAAAATGGTTGTTCATAGTGAATAATTCTACAAAATAAGCCGGCATGGGTTCAGCGGCGGGCGGGCCGGATTTAACTCGTATAAATAAAAACGGCGGGGCCGGTG
>JBAXKK010000089.1:0-9437 GCA_037137395.1 Elusimicrobiota bacterium | reverse complement strand
CCATCGGGCCTGCGGCCGGCCCGGCGACTTCGCGCCGGTTCCTCCTCGGCCCGATCCAACCCATGTCTGTCACCCCTTATCCCCGCCGCACTTAAGGTTTTTTAAAATGGCCGGGGGCTAAAAGGCCCAAATCGACATGGGTCTAAACAACTCACCCGCGTGGGCACTCAGCCTCATACGGGCCTATGCGACATTTTCATATCATTTACTTAGGCGCGTTTGAAGGTTTTGATTAAGGAGCAATATAATGAAATTCACTATAAAAATATTAACCTCGATAATTTTTGTGGCGGCTATGGGCATATCCACCTCGGCCGGCACTATGGAAGACCAGGCCTTGGGGCAATTAAGGTCTTTCGGTTCTTTTAAGGATGTTGAGGCCGCGACAAAAATTCCGGTGCCGGAATACGCCCCCGCCAGAGACATCTTCGCTGAAACACCCGCCTGCTCCATACTGAACGCGCAGTTCATTATGAAGCCGTTTATAAAGGACGCCCTTAGCATGCTAAAGCCCTGCCTGGCCGGCGTTTCAAAGATAACCGGAAATGTTCAGATTTCCGCCGGTGCCGTAAAGAACGACAAGGCCATCGAGATAGCGGTGCTGGGCGGGAAGAATGAAGCCGTAAAAGAACTTATCCGCGCCTCACTCGCCAAGCGAAACAACGCGGTATTCGGTTATCCGGCCACGGCAGTCCTGCACGTTGCGTTCCCCTTGTAAAAACCGGTTTAACTCCATAATTGAAGACGGCCCGCTTAACGGCGGGCCGTTTTTTTATATATGCACCCACGACAATGCGCCGACGCGTTCTACGGGCACATCATCATTACGATATCACTAAGGAATCAGGCGTCCCAGTAGGCTTCCTGAAGGTTGTCTTCTTTTTCCGGCAGGGCGCGCATAAGGCGGGGGGAATTCTGGGCCAAAACCTCAAAGCTCACGCGATTGGCGTACTTTGAAATCTGGGACAGGGAAGAATAAGTTAAAGAATGGATAAGATTTTTTGCCGAATTTGGGACCTTGGCCTGATGGTACTTTCTGGCGCTGAGATCGTGCAGCACCGCCGCGAGAGCGCCGTCGCCGGCTCCATTGGTGTTTTTAATGGTCTGCGGGCCGCCCATGAACGGGTTTATATGGCTATAAATCTTTATTGGTCTGACGCAGTCGCTTTTTCGCATAGGGCGGCTGAATTCATATTTATTATAATCCGCGATAGACTTGGTGTGAAGTTTATGTGTGGTTCTTCTGGCGAATTGCTCGTCGACATGCCCCGCCAGGTAAAGGCCGTGTTCCCCCACGGTCAATAAAACAAAATCAGCCAGCTCCAAAGCGTTTTCAGCGGCCAATAGTGGGTCGCTTAACCCGGTAAGCGCCACCGCTTCAAGGTCGTTCATCGCGAGACAGGTGACATATTTTTTAACAAAATCCCGGAAAAAATCTTTTTTAGATTCAATCAGAAAACTGGTCCCCAGCGTCATCACGACGGGAACCCGGGCATTTAAGGCAATCTCACACGCCTTAACGGTAGACCTGAAGATCGGATCTTTTTCATCGCGCAGCGTATAGGCGGAAATAAGGAGGGCCGAGGCTTTTTCAATGACTTCGCCGGGTATAAATTCCGGCGTCAGGTCGTTCATGCAGCCCTTGCTTATGCCGAAGGTCCGCTCCCCGTCGGGCGTTACAAAACACATCGCTCTGCCCATCGTATTTTCGCACGGCTGAAGATAAGAAAGATCCACCTTGGAACTGGTATTGCGGATGTACTTGAACGCGTAATCGCCCACCGTGATGTTGCGGGTAATAGCGCCGAGGGCGACTGCGCGCTCGTCCGATAAAACGGAGTAATTATTCAGAGTGTTCCCAACCGAGCCGCCGGCATATTCGCCCAGGATCTTCCCCTTTGACTTCAACTCCCGGTAGATAGCCTCCGCGTCCGGCTCGTTCAGGATCTGAGACTCGCCTTTTCTCAGACTGTGCTGAAGCAGGAACTCCGGCTCAACCCGGCACTCTATATCAACCAGCAGTTGATCAATCCCGACAAGATAAAAAGGTTCGGCTTGCAGCAAATGCGGGTCAGCGCTTTCGCGCCCCTTCTCGGTGACGGGGAAGTAATGTTCGTTTTTTCTCTTTCCGGGGAATTTCATGGTAGACTTAACACAACCGCCACTCACACATAATTATCCGTATCTAAAACATATGCCCCCCGGCCTGATGCCGGAGGGCATTACCACTCGTAAATACTACTTCCCGGGCGCGACGCCCTGCACGCAGATGGCGGTATTGGATTTGCCGTTATCGCTGATCACGCCAAAAACGGTCTTGGCGTCAACTCTTGACAGGCGCACGCAGCCATGGGAGGCCGGCTGGCCCAGCAGCGCTTCGTTCGCGGCGCTGGTAGCGTGCACGGCTATATTCCCGTTAAAGAACACGGAGTGGGGCATTGGCGCGTTGTTGTAAAGGCTGGAATAGTGCATGGTCTCCATCGTATCGGGGGAGTAGCACTTGCCGCTGCCGGGGGTGCCATGATCCGGGAGAAGGCCGGAGGAGATCTTAAATTCCTTGTTAAGGGTCGGCGACTTCACCGTCAGGCGCTGACGGGTGAGATCCACGGTCAGCCGGACTATGGCCTTCTCTATTCTTATCGGATCCGTCACCTGGAATCGCGTGCGCTGGAATTCAAAAGCCATGTCGACTTCCTCCGGCGTGTGCTCATCAATAAATTTAGCGGGGTCGGCTAAAGCCTCGGCCTGCAGACTCATAACCTCTTCATCAGTGCCGGAGCGCTGCGGCTTAGTCGCGTCAGGCACGGCTACGGGCTCCATCACAGATTCTGAAACTCCCAAAGCGGCCAACTCTTTGCCGTACTTTGCCAGGTCCATCGAAAAACAGGGGTAGGAATTTAAGGACACCAGTAAGAAGGGTATAAGTAGTTTCATGTATTAGTTATCCTCCGCGCTTTAGATTTAACCCGCTGCCTAATTCTTGCTCATACATAATATACCCGAAACTACCGCGCTCCGCCTGAGCCAAAAGCCCCACATCCGCCCGGTCTTTGGACCTAGGCTAACCTGGATCCTGCAGCTCAAGGTATATCTCATTGATAAAATCAGAAAACAGAATTATTCTGCAGGATTCCCCGCAGCAGCGGGTAGAGGATCAAGCGCTATGCGCGATGTATCCGAGAAGGTGTATGCCTCCCGAATGGGCGCCCGCTATGCGGGCGGAAAGTTGCAACTGCAACTTTTAGGCTAAAACCGCGGGTTCGCCGAAGTGCTATAATAGTTAATATAAATCCACTAATAGGAGACCTCTATGAGCGACAACATAAAACTGATCACCATAACCGATACCACAGCAAACCCCGCGCCGCTTGGCCTTCTGGGTTTTGGCATGACGACAATAGTGCTCAATCTGCACAACGCCGGGTTCTACCCGCTGGACACAATAATATTGGCTATGGGCATATTTATAGGCGGCCTGGCCCAGGTGATGGCCGGCGCAATGGAATGGAAGAAGAAAAACACTTTTGGCACAACGGCGTTCACGCTGTACGGCTTCTTCTGGCTGTCCCTGGTAGCTCTTCTGACGCTCCCAAAGCTCGGCCTTGGCGAACCCGCGTCCCCGATCTCCATGGGCTTCTACCTGTTTGTCTGGGGCCTGTTCACGGCGTGCATGTTCATAGGGACGCTTAAACTCAGCCGCGCACTGCAGGTAGTTTTTCTGTCGCTAGCTATACTCTTCTTCATGCTCGCGTACGCGGACTTCTCCGGAACTTCTAAAACCCTGGCCGGCTACGAGGGCATCTTCTGCGGCCTTTCCGCTTTCTATGCCGCCATAGCGCAGATCCTGAACGAGGTTTACGGGCGCCGCGTCCTTCCGCTTTAGGCCCGCCCGCGGACATGAAAGTCCGCTGATTTTTATTTTTACTATAAAGCGCGCATATTACTCCGGAGGAAAACACAGATATGCTAATAGAATTAGATGTTATAGAAACGCGAGTGCTGGGGTCGCTGGTAGAGAAATCACTTACGACACGCGAGCAGTACCCTCTTACTTTCAACGCTCTACTCAACGCCTGCAACCAGAAGACCAGCCGCGATCCGGTTATGACGCTGGATACTGATACCATGGGCAAAGCGGTACAGACGCTGCTGGAAAAGGGACTGGTGGAACGCCAGCAGACGCCCGGGGAACGCGTTCCAAAATTTCGCCACTACGTAGATAAACTTTTGAATAGCGCGGATCAGAAACTGATAGGCGCCATAACAGTGCTGCTGCTGCGCGGCCCACAAACCCCGGGAGAAATAAAAGGCCGCACGGACCGCCTTTGTGAATTTACAAGCACAGCCGAGGTGGAGGGGCTGCTGCAGGAACTCTGCGCCAGAGCTGAAGACCCTTTAGTAGCCCGCCTTCCGCGACAGGCTGGGCAAAAAGAGACGCGTTATCGCCATCTTTTCTCGGGCGCCGCCCCGGTCTCCGCGCCCGAAACCGCCGCACCGATACCTGCTCAGCCGGACAGGCTGGCTCAACTGGAAACAAGGGTGGAATTTCTGGAAGCGTTAGTTAAAGCGCACGAAGAGCGTCTCGCGAAACCGGAATAAAAATAAAAGCCGGAGAGCGAGACACATAAGAGGGACAAGCGGGACAATATGAAAAAATATTTATTGGCGATATGCGCAGCGTTTCTACCGGCTTGCGCTTCAATCCCTACAGGGCTACAACCGGTTGACGGGTTTGAACTGACCCGCTACCTGGGCACATGGCATGAAATAGCCCGGCTTGATCATTCTTTCGAGCGCGGACTTATCAAAGTAACAGCTGAATACTCACTACGCTCCGACGGCGGAGTTAAAGTCCTTAATAAAGGCTTTGACCCTAAAAAAAATAAATGGAAAGAGGCTGAAGGACGGGCATATTTCACCGGCAGCAAAACTACCGGGAGTCTTAAAGTAAGTTTCTTCCGCCCCTTCTATGGCGGCTATCATATAATCGAACTTGATAAGACCGGATACCAATACGCGCTGATTGCCGGCCCAAGCCGATCCTATCTATGGATACTGGCCCGTAGCCCCGAACCGCCGGCAGCCACAATCGCAATGTTGGTCTCAAAGGCCGGAGAACTGGGTTTCGAAACGGATAAGCTTATTTTTGCCAAATAAATGCGGGAGTAGATAAAAAATGACACAGCCGGACATCAGGGATTTCACCAGACAGGAACTGGCAGGCGCCATGATCTCGCTGGGGGGAAAAGGCTCCAAAGCCGATAAGATATTTAATTGCCTGTATAAAAAGGGCGCGGAAAGTTTTGACGCGCTGGCCGGCATTCCGGACGAGCTTAAGAGCAAGCTCTCCGCCAGATATTCTCTCGCGCAAACGCCAGCGCCGGAACGCCGGGTCTCAAAAACAGATAAAACGGTCAAACTGCTTTTCCGGTTCCACGATGGCGCGACCGCCGAGAGCGTAATCCTGTTCAATAAAGAAACGATATCAGTCTGCATATCTTCCCAATCCGGATGCGCCTGCGGCTGCAGATTTTGCGCGACGGGCGGGATGGGCCTGAAGCGTGATCTCAAGCCGTCGGAAATACTGGCGCAATTCGCGGCGTGCGGGCGGGAGGCCGGCGGCGCGCCGGACAGCGTGGTATTTATGGGCATGGGCGAGCCTTTTCTAAATTGGTCCAATGTTAAAAAAAGCATCCTGATACTTTCCGACAACAAGGGGCACAATTTTCCGCAAAGTAAAATTACGGTTTCAACGGTAGGCGTCATTCCCGTGATCAGAGAGCTGGCGGAGTCTCACCTCGGGATCAAACTAGCCATCTCCATAATAACGGCCTCGGAAAAGCAAAGGGCGGAGCTCACGCCCATGGAAAACAAATATCCCCTGCCCGATATCATTTCGGCCGCGCGGTATTATTGCTCAAAAACCGGCAAATCTGTTTTTTTTGAGTATATCTTCTTTGACGGCCTTAACGATTCCCCGCAGGACGCCCAAAAGCTGCTGGAGCTGATCAAAGGCGTAAGCTGCAAGCTGAATTTGATAATGTATAATCCTAATCCGGGTGGAACAGATCTTAGGCCGGGGCGTATGGAAAAGGCCAAAGAGTTCCAGAAGATAACGATGGCGGCCGGGGTACGCACGCATCTGCGCCGCGAAAAAGGTTCCGACATCGCCGCCGCCTGCGGCCAGCTAACGGCCGGGGCCGAAGCCTCCTGACCCTGTGAAAGAAGCATTTTTGAGCGCCGATAAATCCGGCCCGGACGCTTTTAATATACCATTCCGCTTCCCTTTTAGGCCCAGCGGCGGCTAGGCCCAATGCCTCGCGGCGGCTGGGCCTCGCGCCTCTTATACTGCTATGTAACTTATGTTACACTTGAATCAATGGGCGCTGTTTTCCGCTTCATCAGCGGGCGGCGCGGGGGGGCACAGCGGAGGAACTGTATGCCCAGTAAAATACTTTTGGCGGACGATGATAAAAGCATTCTTAAACTTTACGCCCGGATATTCACCGGGGATAAATACACCCTGACCACGGCCCAGAGCTTCACACAGGCCGCGAGTCTGATTGAGGCCAATCATTATGATTTGCTTGTGACCGACCTCATGTTCCCGGACGGCCTGGGCACGGAGCTTATAAAAATTTTTGAAAAAAAACGCTCGGGGGCCAAAAGCCTGCTGGTGACCGGAGCCGCCGACGCGGATGAGAAACTGGAAAATTCAGGCATAACCGAATATTTTTCCAAACCTTTTGAAGTTACGCGCTTCATGACAGCCGTTACAAAAGCGCTGACGCCCTGACCGCCCGCCATTGGGCCCGGGGAAATTCGCAATTATGATAAAACTTCACAATGTTAATTCAAAACTGCTTGAAGCTCATTACGCCGTCAGGGGCAAGATCGTCAACCGTGCCCATGAGCTGGAGGCACAGGGCAGGAAAATAATTTACTGCAATATCGGCAATCCGCAGGCGCTTAAACAAAAACCTCTCACCTTCGCGCGCCAGGTCCTGAGCCTGCTGGAGTACCCGACCTTGCTGGCCCGCCCCGAAGCGGGCAGCATCTTCCCAGCCGACGTTCTTGACCGGGCCAAACGGATCCTGGAAAAAAATCCGAGCGGCCTGGGCGCCTATACTCAGAGCGCGGGACTTCCTTTCATCCGCAAGGCCGTCGCAGATTTCATCAACAAACGGGACAACATCCCCGTGGACATGAACCGCATACTGCTCACCGACGGCGCCTCAAAGGGCGTACAGGCGGCGTTCACTATGCTGACCAATAAAGAAAATGACGGTTATATGATCCCGATCCCGCAGTACCCCCTCTACAGCGCCACTATCGCCTTATACGGGGCCAGGCAGATAAATTATTTTCTGGATGAAGACGCCAACTGGCAGTTGAGCGAGACGGAATTGAACGACAGTATAGCCGCGGCTAAAAAGAACGGCGTCAATCCTGTCGCGATAGCCGTGATCAACCCCGGAAACCCGACGGGCGCGGTACTTTCGCAAGAGAATATCGAGATGGTCATCCGCTTCGCCAAAAAGCACGACCTGTCGATCCTGGCCGACGAGGTTTATCAGGAAAATGTTTACGCCGAAAATCTTAAATTCCACTCATTCGCGAAAGTGCTGCATGAGCTCGGGGAAAAGGACGTCACTCTTTTCAGTTTTCATTCTGTTTCAAAAGGGTTCCTCGGAGAATGCGGCCACAGGGGCGGCTATCTTGAAGTCAGGAATATGCCGGACGACGTCTACGCGGAACTAGTAAAGCTGCAGTCTATCGGACTCTGCTCCAACGTGGCCGGACAGGTGGTCACCGGCCTGATGGTGACGCCTCCCGAGAAGGGTTCGCCGAGCTACGAGCTGTACGTCCGCGAGCGCGACGCCATCCTGGGCGACCTGAAAGAAAAGGCCGAGATACTCGGCAAAGGATTAAATGAGATAGCGGGAATGAAAACCGATATTCCGCAGGGTGCGATGTACGCCTTCGTAAAATTCGAGCTCCCGCGCAAAAACGGCGCTGAACTGGCCAGACTGACACCGGAGGCGAGGCTCAAATATGAGGCGGGCCTGGATTCTGAATACTGCCTTAGACTGCTGGAAGAAACCGGCATCTGCGTGGTGCCGGGCTCAGGGTTCGGACAGAGGCCGGGCACGCTTCACTTCCGCACCACTTTTTTGCCACCGAAGGAAGACATCAGCGCCCTGGTAGCCAATATGAAGAAGTTCCATGTTTCATACGTCGCAAAACTGCGTAGCCAGGCGTAAGAAAGCGGAGTTCGCTGTAGCCTTTCCCTCATGCCGGGGGAAAGGCTTTATTTATGAACAAATCTGAAATTTTAAAACTTATAAAGTCGTCCGGCCTGACGGCGGACGTAAAACAATACTGCTCGAATATTATAAGCGGCGGCCTGAGATCCTCACTGAAGACAGCGCTCAGAAAAAACGCCGGCGAAGTGATCAGAGAATTGGACGGGATTCTTACCGACGGGTCCGTCATACTGGCGTGTTCAAAAGAAGATGTCCTATTCGCCACCGGATTTAATAAAAATAATAAATCTCCGGCAAGATTCGAGTCCGCGCTGGCCGAGATACGGGCCGCCATCTTTCTTGCCGCAGAAGGCTTTACCGATTTAAATTTGATCGGGACTAGCGCGAAGAAAACCGCGGACCTCCGCGGGACCAGGAAGGGGAAGGATTATGTGTTCGAGGTTTGCTGCATCCAAACCACAAAAGATCTTACCTCCGTGGCGTATCTGGCTGACAGTTCTGGGGCGCTGAGAAAATTCGGCAAAAAGCCCGTGGATTATCTTGAGTTGAAATATAACAAGAAGGCGCGGCAGCTGAAGAGTTCGCGCAAAGAATACGGCTGCGCCTGCGGCGGAGTGATCTTCGCGGTAGATCCGTACAGCCTTTCCGCTTTTGCAGATAAATCCGGGCTTAATGAGCTCGCTCGCGGGCTGCATGAGAGAAAAAACAAACCTTTAAACACCCACATCTGCATACTTTCCGGCGGCGACGGCTGCGTTTTCCCGGCCTGGTAACCTGGCAATCCTAAAAAGAATCTTCGCCGCGCCGCGACTGCTTTACGCCGGCCCGGCGTTTTTTTCCTTCAAGGCGGCGCTGTTTGGAACCGTAAGAGGGTTTTGTGGGCCTTCTGCGCCTGGGGGGGCGCAGAGCGCGCTGAATCAGCTCGTTCAGCCTGACGCGCGCGGCCTGGCGGTTCTGTTCCTGGGTCCGGTACTCACTGGCGACTATGAGTATGTCGCCGTCCGCGGTCAGCTTTGAGCCGGCAAGCTGCCTCAACCGCTCAACCGCCGCAGGCGGCAGGCCGGATATGCGTGGAAAAAAGCGGAGCTGCACGGCGGTGGAGACTTTATTCACGTTCTGCCCGCCGTGTCCTCCGCTCCTCACGAATTTCTCTTCAAAAGAGCCCGGGGC
>JBAXKK010000088.1:0-9786 GCA_037137395.1 Elusimicrobiota bacterium | reverse complement strand
TAAAAGCCATAAACACAGCATAGCAGATAGTAAAGCATAAGTAAAGTAATGCGTAAAGTGATACACAGGTCACATGCCGGTTAGAATCCGGTTGTTTAACTGTCAATGAGACTCAAATTGTTAGGTTTAAATGGCTTCCCGCGCTTGCGCGCTTTACCGCATCATTTTAGCCAGATATTTTGCGAGCGTCTTATCGGAGGACGCTATATAGTCTTCACGAGTCAGGTTGCCGGCCGAGAAATAGTTAGCATCGTTGCCGGGGCATGCTACCCACAAAACCTGCCCTGTCTGAGCGTCCACCAGCTTGACGCTGCCGAGTATGGGGATGGTGACGCCGATCTTACTCCCCACCCATTTATAATCGGTCATCCTGGAAAACACTATCCCCTTAACGCCGCTTATGGAGCCCAGCTTCTTCATATCTTCGCCCGAAAGCACGCCGGAAGCCGCGAGGTTATTCTGTCTTAATATTTTCCCCAACTCGCTGCGCTCCATTACGTCAAAACCTGCTTCAAGCAGGGCGCTCAGCCCTAGGTCGGATTTTGAATCCGGTGAGATGGCCACCTTTTGAACGCTCTTGATCAGCGCGGGGTTATTCACGCAGGAGTAGCTGTTACCCCGGGCGTCACCACCATGGTAAGTTTTGGCCTTTGACGCATCGATTTGCACTCCGGCAGCGGTTAGCGCTTTTTTAAGGTCTTTATGCATTTTCCAGGCCCAGAAATGGTCAACTACGCCAGGGGGCTGCTGATAAGCGAATATCACCCTGCCTTTTTCGGTATCCACCAGCCGCACTTTCGTGGTCCGCATATCTCCGGATGTATTTACAAAAGCGAGCGTGTCCACGCCGTACTGCTTGCCTATCTTAAGAGCGTCGGCGGGGTCGATGAGCCCGTTGACGGACAGCGCCTGTTCTTTGAGGATACTACTAAGGTTGGCCGTGTCCACAACCGTGTAACCGAGCGAGATGAAGGCCATCTCAACAAGGTCACTGACGACAACATTGTGCCGGTCGTAGGCTGTTCCGCCTATGGGTAATGCGTCATCTACGGGGATTACGGCAATTCTTGTTATTTTGTTAAGGTCGGCGGAGTGCTGATTAAAGACTACCCCGGTGCCGCGGCACCCGACAAACACTACGCCGGCAAGCAAAAGGAATAAAAAGTTTTTTTTCATGTTGTCCCCTTGAATTATTTTATCGTGCGGCGTTCGCGGCCTCCGGATTCAAACCTGAGGCGGGAAGCGGGCCAACCGCCTCCGGGATCACGCAGCGGAAACCGAGGTATTTATCCCAAAGCCCCGGCGTTCTGCCAAAGCGTATAGCCGGGCGCGGAGTATTGCTTAAAAACAGGTCGGCACTATACCATGCCCCGCCCCTCATTACTCTGTTTTTTCCGGAATCGGGGCCTTTCGGATTATTCTCTAGGCTTTTCTTGTAGTACCCGCTATCATACCTATCCGCTACCCACTCCATAACATTGCCGTACATGTCATAAATGCCATACTGATTCGGCTTCTTCATCCCTACCGGGTGCGCCTGTTTATCTGAATTTTTCTCGTACCAGGCGTATTCGCCAAGTTTGCTTTTATCATCCCCGAAACTGTAAGCCGTCTCCGCCCCGCCGCGCGCGGCCTTCTCCCACTCGGCTTCGGTGGGCAGGCGGCCGCCGGCCCATTTGCAATAGGCGTCGGCATCGCGCCAGTCCACATTTACTACCGGATGCCGACCCGTGCTCCAGCTCTCCTGCAAATTGGTTTTTCTGCCTGTGGCTGAGGCAAAGTCATTATACTGGGCCACTGTAACTTCATACCTGTATATTCTGTACGCGTCTAGATATACGGCATGGCGGGGCCGTTCGTCACCGCCTCCCACTCCGTCCGGCGACCCCATAAAGAATGTTCCCGCTGGGACACGCGCCAAAGCGCCCCGTTCTTTTTTCTCTATCTCCGCCTTTTTCTCGGCCGCACTCACCTCGACATCCTCCAACTGTATTTCCCACTTCATTATTTCGTCTTTGGCGGCGCGGGCGCCGGGGGCCTCCGGCGCGGCTTCAAGATACACGCCCATCCATTTCTTGGCGGCTTTATAGTCTTTCATGGCCCCGTAAACTAGCGCCAGATGGTGATATATCTTGGGCGCAAAAGGGGCGAGTTTCACAGCCTGCAGATAGGCTTCAGCGGCGGCCTTAAAATCACCGCTCTCCACTTTCATCTGCGCCTTAAGCATATCTTTGCGCGCGGCCTCGGGGATGGCCGGCGGAGTTATCATTTCCTTTACAGCGGTAAAAAGCTGCGCGCGAAGAGCGGTCGCCTCTTTTTCGTCAACCGCTGTTGCCAGAGCTTCTACTAGTTTATTAACTGCGGCCTCGCCGTTGCCGGCAGACTGCCCGGCATGCGCCGGCAGCGCAGGGGCAAGACCGAGACAGATAATGGCGATAGCGATGTGCTTTATCTTAATCATATTGGCGTTTTATCCCGGGTTTTCCCTTGGAAGGGTATTTTCTTGGAACATCTTTAAACGTAACCGGACGACCGGCGGCCTTATCTTTTTGGATTTCACCCGCTTCTGCAGGACAGGGGCGGTCGATCAGCTCACCGTTAACAACTTTCTGTGATTGCTCGTTAAGAAATTTTGCTTCCTGCATGTCCCCTTTACTCCCTGTTATATCTGCGAGTTTTGCAAATTTAGCGGCGCACTCAGCCCTCTTTATGGCCGACAGCATAGATGTGTCGTAGCTGCCGACTGAGGCGTATTTATCCCCGGTCTTGACTTCTCTGGCAGGGTTATCAACACCCGCATTTTTTTCGGAGGGTTCGTCGGGTAGCTTCAGCTGGGCGGCCAGTTTTTCTCTTTCGGCCTTCTTCCCGGCAGCCTCGGCAGCTTCGGCCTCTTTCTGTTTCTTTATAGCAGCCAGCTGCACCTCCGCGGCGGCCTGGGTGTCCTTTTGCTTTTGCAGATCCGTAGAGTTGTCTTGTTGCGGATTAAGCATTCCGCTTAAGAGGGAATTGACAGCCGTCTGCACGGCGAACTGCGTCACATTATTGCTTGCCGGCGCTATAGCCGGAAGAGAGGCCCCTGTTACGGAATCAGAACATCCTTCACACCATGCGTTATGCAGGAATGATGGATCTGAAGCGCTTGATGCTTTCCGTTGCCTTTCACATTCTTCCTTTCCGCTGAAATTTCCTGCAGTTGCCGGCAACCCGGCCTTAACATAGGCTGCCGAATATTTGATTACACAGTTCGCCAGCGCTGTGACGGGAAAGCAGAACACAGAGGTTAAAATAAAAGGCATAAAAACGCCGTATTTAATTTGACTCATAAACAGGTCAACCCGTTATCTCCTATCCTTCCTTTCACCATTCCCTACTTTATTTTCTCAGTAAAAACACCATTTTGATCGCGCAATACTGCTCCGTAATAATAAGGTCCCGGGTCAGGAGTTGTTCCTTGAAACTCTTAATCCCCCCCGCGCTGGCTGTTTTACTCGGGCCTACCAGCCAGAAAAACACATCGATTCTTTTGGATTTAAGCGCGGCAAATCTCGCCATCGAAGTAAGAGGCACAATCTCAATATTTTTGCCGATTAATTTTGATATTTCAGCCAGCAGGGCGACGTTGTAGCCGGAGGGTCTTCCGTCCGCTGCGACATAATCAAGAGGCGGGACATCGCCCGACACGCCCACATAAATGGTTTCGGGATACGCGGTCGCTTTAACTTCTGGCATCGCGGGGTCCTGTCCACTAGGCAGCTCCGTGATCCATTTTTTATATAACCCGGCGAGTTTGCCGGAAGCTTTAAGCTTGGTTATGGCGTCATTGAGAGAATCCCTCAGTTTGCCGTCGGACTTCCGTAAAACCATAGCCAGCCCCTGATTGGCGGAAAAAACCCTTGATGTGAATTCAGGATTTCTTTGGATGACATAATTCGCCGAAACGTCGCTTGCCAGCATAAAATCGGCCCTGCCTGATTTCAGCATGGCGAGACTTCCGGCCATTGAGTCGTCATAAATAATCTTTTTGATCTTGCTGCCCAGAGAACTGTTCAGCATGACCATTAAACTTTCCTCGCTCCACTGGGAAAAAGGCCCTGTTCCCGTCTTGTCATTTAAAAACGAAAAGTCAGCTTTCGCCGCTTTATTGGCGGCTGTTCCCTGCTTTGTGTTTTTC
The DNA here is from genome assembly GCA_037137395.1 of Elusimicrobiota bacterium. Lineage (GTDB taxonomy): Bacteria > Elusimicrobiota > Elusimicrobia > Elusimicrobiales > UBA9959 > YA12-FULL-51-18. Next base: position 5,615 of record JBAXKK010000088.1, on the reverse strand, counting down.
TCCGGCTGTGCCGCGACAAACGCCGACATCGCTACCACAAAAATCCCGGCTACCGCCAAACCAAATAGCTGTTTGCTCATATTCATGGGATTCATCTCCTGATATAAATAACGCCTTCCAATTTACCGATTATACAAAATCGCATCCGCTAAATCTGCGGGACTGGCCATGAGACTCGGGCCTCTCACGGCTTGCAGGCAGTTTACGCCTGAGCGGTAATTTCAAACTCGGGCGGATTTGCAAGGTGCCGTTTCACAGTGCATAGTTCGGCCGATTTTATCAGCGCGGCCTTGTACTGCTGAGGGAAATCTTTCGGAAGCGTTATGTGAATGCCGACTTTTTTTATCAGATGCGATTTCTCATCCCAGTCAAAGGAAAGATTGATTTTAAACCCCTCGGTAGAAAGGTTGCGGCTCTGCAGAAATCCCACGGCGAAGATGCCGGCGCAGGTCCCAAGTGAAGCCAGAAACAGGTCGAAAGGCGAAGGAGCTGAACCACCCCCGCCCGCGCTTTCAGGCTGATCGGTTTTAATCACAAAACCGTTATATGACGCGTTAATCCTTTTGTTCCCGTCGAATGTTATTTCCATACCCAAATCCTCCCGTATCTCATTCCACACTTCCTAAATCCATATGAATTGATTCTACTATTTATCACCGGAATTTCCGCGCGCCGGAATTATCAGACCTGCGGTTGTCCGTCTCTAAAAATCTATGGGGAATGATACCGATGCCCGGATTGCCCGACTGGTTTGCCTTGGCTAGGAGCCTGTCCGTATTTTGCTGAATAAAGCGGGAGATTGATTTTTGATACGACTTACGGATTTCAGCGTGGCATGCGAAGTTCGGATCGCATTACGCCTCAAAAGCCGCAAAAGGATCCGGAATCCTTAACCAGCCGGCTTCGGCGTCGCTGAGCCCGGCGTATAAGATAGCCGATCCGTCGCTATTGCGGACCAATCCGCCGCTGAACACGACATCCTCAAGGTCGGGCCGTTTTGCGGGGCCGGCCGGGAAGTCGCTTCGCCGGGCAATTATCCTGACGGGACTTGTCGTCCTTTTCACCGGATCAAGAACAAAAGACATCGGGTAGTAATGCCTGAAGTGCGCGCCGTCAAAACAGGCAATATGGCCCAGTATGCCGAGCAAGCCGTTCTTCAGAAGATGCACCTCATTCGCGCCGCCCCATTCTTCCGGAATAAACTGCCCCTCGATCAACGGAGCCGACTGGATCATCTCCGGCGTGATCTCATCCAGAGAAGCGGCAATAAAAAAACCTATTTTCCCGCGGCCGCATTTCGCGCTCTGCGGCCTGGTTAATACCGCAACCCGGCCGTCAGCCGTCTCCCCGAACCTGATATCCTTCATCTTGTCAGGCCCCTGGAATAAGACCTTCAGGGAATTTACCGACGATCCGCCATAGAACTCCATGCGCCAGATCTTCTCGCCGCCCGGAAGTTCTATCGGAAATCTGACCCCTCCAAGAATAAGCCTGCCGCCAATAAAAGTGACGCATGGATCCTGCAGGCCTTTAAACGTCGGAGCATCAGGCACAGGCGACCACGTTCCGCCGGCGTGCTTGTTAAAAAAAACTGTTTCCGATAATTCCGTTGTCCGGCTCTCCACCCTTCCTGTGAGGATCTGTTCCCCGCCAGATGTAAAAGGCGCCGCTATATTGTAAACATCACGACCCCCGACACCCTCGAACCGGAACTTCTCCGAAAGGCCCGCGGCCTGACGGGACCGCGCGCAGTCCGTAAGCAGATCAGCGCAACTAACGGCTTTATGACATTCCTTCATATCTTTTATCCTTAAATGGTGTTGCGGGCGGAACTTATATTTTTTCCGGATAAACTGCCGTAAAAAGCGTACCATTCGCGTCGGAGACGAAAAAGACTTTCCCTTTCAGATACTTCTCAGTCAGCAGCCTTATACTGTAGGTGCCAAGGCCTCTTCCTGTCCCCTTGGTAGAGAAGGAGCGCTGAAAGATCTGAAAACGTGAATCTTCGGGCATCCGGGACGGATTGTGCACCGTAAACGCCGCTCCTTCCGGAATTTTGTGACAGGAAAGGGTTATTTTGGCGCCGGAGGGTTCAGCCTCCAGAGCATTCTTGATTAAATTGCTTATCACTCTGGAAAGCAGATTTTTGTCGGTGCTTATCTTCAGATTCTGGCAATCTCCGGACACGACAATTCCCTTGTTTTTAGCCACATCGTGCGCCTTAAAAAGGTCCGCCAGCTCGTTAAGAAGATCCATCGAAGACACCTCGGAGATCTTAGGCTGCAGATCGCCGCGCTCGGCAGCGGTCAATTCTTTTTGCGAAAGTATCTGGTCTATCATGCGGTCGGAAGCTTTGATGGCAGCGGGAACGTAGGACTTAGACTCCACGGGTTCACAGTCCATCATCAGACTCACCAACCCCTGTAATCCACCTGCAGTATTAAGGATGTCGTGGAAAAAAAGACGCTCAAGAATATCATGGCGTTTCTCCGTGCTTATATCCATCAGCGACATAAGCAGGAATTCTTCTCCGTTATACTTGAGCGTCTGCACACGCACCCGCAGGTCAAGGTCTTCTCCGGTTTTGCGGGACATTATGCGGCATTCCTTAATGGACGCAGTACCGCTGAGAGCCTGGGCTATTGCCTGGCCCGCACCGCAACGAAGGCAATATTCAGTGGTACCGCAGCCGCCGGAAGTTTCCATGGCATGCATGCAACCGGACAGGTCACCGGTGCGCTGACCGACGAAATCGTTTATCCCATGTTGCGCAAGGAAACCGGCAAAAGACTTGTTTACATAAACCGTCTGACGCTGAGAATTGAGTATCAGACTGAAATTCAGCATACCATCCAACGCATCGCAGACTACAGGCGCTTCGGCGAACATTTTGCGTTGCCTTTCAACTTCCCCCACGGAGGCCTTTTCGGCCGGCATGAATTTTGTGGTCGGTTCTTCTTCCGGCATAATTTTTATTTAAACTTGCCCGCCCGGCGCAGCGCGGCTTTTATCCGGGCTATCACCAGTTGGGCGCTGAAAGGCTTGACAATATAGTCGTCAGCGCCAAGCTTGAATGAAAGTTCCTGACTTTTTTCCGTTGTTTCAGTGGTAAGCATTATTATCGGCATATCCAGAATAGCTAATGTCTCGCGCACGCTTTTTACAAGGTCATAGCCGTTCATCCGCGGCATATTAATATCGGAGAGCAGAAGGTCTGGGCGCGTGCCGGAAGCGATGGCGGTAAGCGCCGCTTCCCCGTCCCCGGCCTCTATAATTTCAAACCCGGCCCCCTCTATGAATTTTTTGAGCAGCATGCGCATTATCGCGTCGTCATCAACTATCATTATGCGCGGTTTGCCTGAAAACGGGACGGCAACTGAAGCCGGCCTCGGCGCGGCCGCCGGCAAGGAAGCGGCGGGCGGCGCGCTTTCAACTCCGGCGTCTTGCTTTTCAAGAGTTATATAAGGCGATATTTCCACACGGTCAGTGTGGCCCATTGACAGATGCCAGAGCGCGTCGTGTGTCATCGTGCGCAGCGCTTTTTCGGCCAGGGCCGCCCTGGTAATCTCAGCCGCGCTGGCTCCGGAATTTATAAGGTCTTTAACGCCCGGGGTCACCTGCAGTAGTTCGACCATGGAAGTGCGGCCGGCATAGCCGCTCCCTTCGCAGGTCTTGCAGCCGATGCCCCTGTAAACAGTTTTCGCGAAACCATATTCCCCCATGGCCGCAAGGAGCTTCTTATCTATTTCAGATTCGGGAACTTTTTCCAGGCAGTTCTGGCAGAGTTTGCGCACCAGCCGCTGAGCTGTTATAGCAAGCAAAGCGGGAGAAATTTTAAATCGGTCCAGGCCCATATCCGTAAGCCGGACGATGGTTGAGACCGAATCGTTGGTGTGAAGGGTTGAAAAAACCATGTGGCCGGTCATTGCAGCCTGGAAGGCTATATCCGCGGTTTCCCGGTCGCGTATCTCACCCACCATTATCGTATCCGGATCCTGGCGCAGCACCGATCTCAGCACCGAGGCGAAGGTAAGCCCCTGTCTTTCGTTCACCTGCACCTGGTTTACTCCGGTCAGCCTGTATTCTATCGGGTCTTCAACGGTAACAATATTAGTACCTTCGCTGCGGATCTTGTTAAGGACCGAATAAAGCGTGGTGGTTTTACCGGAACCCGTGGGGCCGGTCACCAGTATCATGCCCTGCGAAGCCTGAAGACAGGTCTCTATAACCTTGGAGACTTCTGGCGCAAAACCGAGTTGCTCAAAAGGGACTTCGGCCGAGCGCTGGTCAAGTATACGGATCACAACCTTTTCTCCGTATGAGGTGGGCAGGGTTGAGACGCGCAGGCCGATCTCAACGCCGCCCACGCGTATCTTGGCCCTGCCGTCCTGCGGGCGCATGTGATTAGAAACATCCAGGTTCGCCATGATCTTTACGCGGGACACCATCGGCCCGGCCGCGAGGTTGCGCGGGATGGACATTACATTTTTAAGAGTGCCGTCCACCCTTATGCGCACATGGCTGCTTTTCTCCTCGTGCTCAATATGAATGTCGGAAGAGTGCTTCCGGTACGCCTGAGAAATTATGGAGTTGACCAGCAGCACCACCGGAGTGGTTACGCTTAACTCCTCGTTTTCGGAAATTTCCTCGGGAACATCCGAGGATAGATCAGCTTTCAGCAGCTGTATTTCCTCGGAAGTTCCAACCTTGTGCAGCAGATCATAAATAATGCTGTCGGAACTAAACACCTTCTCCAGACATGAATCAACTTCGCGCGGCAGGGAAAAAAACGGTATCACGCGGCGCGCCGTTACGGTCTCAACGTCCGCCTGCGCCTGGGAATTTAACGGGTCGGCCATGGCAAGGCTTATTTCACTCTCCGACACTCCCACCGGCACCAATTGATGCTGACGGCACATTTTTTCCTGGATCAGCTTAAGTCCGAACTGATCAGCGTTCTCCGGGAGTAAAGGCAAATATTTTATCTTGAAGGTGCGTTCAACCGCCGCCCCCAGCTGTTCGGCCGTAAAGAGGCCCGAGTCTATCAGGGAATGGGAAATATAAGGCTTCTTTTCCGCGCGCGTCTTGGCGATAAACGCAGCATCCGCCCCTTTGACCCCTTCCAGGGCCCGCATAAGCCATTCGTCTTTAAAACGCCATGTTTCGGTCATATCTGCCTATTCTATAGAAATTTTGGGGCCCATTTCAACAGGTAAATCTAACCAACTCAAAAAAATGCGTAAAACTGAAAAGCAACACACATCAAGGTGGCTGAATGCAGTTCAGCCGTTGAATCAGACATTCGCGCTTTACGTCCAAAAACGCCTGCGAAGATTGCAAACGCATGTCGTTACTTTCCTATAATATAAGTAGATAAGAGTGCTTTTCAGGAAATACCCCCCCGGCATAAAACAGGAATGCGCCGATGGGTCTACACCATGGAGATATGATGTCTATCCTTACTGAATCAACTAGCCGCATAACACGCGAAACGCGCCCCTTATCAGATCTTGTCGCGGCAAAACGAACCGCGCTGGCCCTGGGTCTAGTTCAACTCGCGCTGCATATATCGTTCGCCATATCATCAAACGACCCGCGGATCGTTATACCTCACC
>JBAXKK010000087.1:0-9874 GCA_037137395.1 Elusimicrobiota bacterium | reverse complement strand
TGCGGCGCCACGACTATCGGCAGAAGTCTTATATCCCGCGTGGCGATCAGGATCAACGCCGGCCTGACAGCCGACTGCACCGGGCTCGACATCGACCCGGCGGAGCGCCTCCTGCTGCAGACCCGCCCGGCGTTCGGCGGCAATATCATGGCCACCATTATAACGCCCAACCACAGGCCGCAGATGGCCACTGTGCGGCACAAGGTAATGCAGGAAGCCGCCGTCGATAAATACCGCAGAGCCGAGATAATAATAAAGCGCTATCCTGAGGAAGTTTTCAACTCCCGCACAAAACTGCTCGAGATCGTCGAGGAGATAAGCGAGACCGTCAATCTGTCGGAGGCTGATATCATAGTGGCCGGCGGGCGCGGTCTGGGGGGGAAAGAAGGCTTCGAGATGATAGGCAAGCTCGCAAAGGTCCTGGGCGGAGCGGTGGGCGCGACAAGGGGCGCCGTGGACGCCGACTGGATACCGTATTCGCATCAGGTGGGGCAAACCGGGAAAACTGTGTGCCCGAAGCTCTATATTGCCTGCGGCATCTCGGGCCAGATACAACATTTGATCGGCATGCAGTCCTCAAAGGTTATAGTCGCGATAAACAAGGACCCCGAAGCGCAGATCTTTAAAGTCGCCACCTACGGCATCGTGGGCGATATCTTCGACATCGTCCCCGCCCTCACCAAAGAATTCACCCGCAGCCTGAAAAAGTGAAGCCGGCCGGACCCCATTATACCCCGGCGACTAAATCCTTAAAAAATACCAGATATAACAGCGCCGCCAGCGCCGCCGCCAGCGGAAGCCAGAGCGAACGCTTTCGCGCCGCGAAAGAGTATTCAAGCGAACAGGCCTTCCCGATAGTGAGCACCTCAGCGCGCATGAACAAATGCGAGCGTCCGTCCATGTTTTTTACCGAGTAGGGAGGCAGAGCCTCTTCTTTGGCGGGCGCCGGGACGCTTTTCCCGAAGGCGGCGGCGATGAACCCCGGCGGCAGGATTATTTCAAGCGTGACGGAATCAATCGGCCGGCGCGTGGTGTTGAAATACTGGCTCTTCCACTTATAATACCCATATTCTCCCGGGCCGGCTTTTTTCCAGTCCAGATATCCTGGCACCCGGAACGTGGCCGTCAGCTCCGCGCCGCGCAAGTCCTGCGCGCCGGCTTCAAGACGCAGATATTTCACGCCCTCAATTTCTTCCAAACGAGCCGGCACTACCGCGCCTTTCTCCCCAAGCGTCACACGCAGTTCCTCAGCCGCCTTGTAGCTAAAAGGCAGCATAAGCGGGCCCGGGCCCGGCTTGCCCACCGTCGCTACCGAGCGCACGAGAGCGGAGCCGTCGTCCTGCAGCGCGACTGTCTCGCGCACCGAGATAAAGCCGCTCTGCTCAGCCTGGCAGGGCCGCGCGAACAGCAGCAGGGCCGGCAGCGCGAGAAGGCACGTGACGCGGAGGCTATTTTTAAGCGGGTTTTTCATATATTTCAATAGGGCACTATTCCGATAGCACGGTACAGCGTCAGCCCGGCCAGAATGAAGAGCACCGTACCGATAGCGCAGACAGCCAGGCCCGACAGAAGGTTATCGCCTATGCTGTACTGGTTGGTGCCGTAGAACAGAACATTGGGCTTGCCGCTTATAGGCAGCGTTACAACCCAGCTGAGCGTGAACGCGGCCGGCAGAGCTAGCGCCACCGGGTTAAAGCCCAGGCGGTTCGCTATCGCGATTATCATAGGTATAAGGATTATGGTCCTTATAGTTTTGCTGGTGAAAACTATATGCGAGAACATGCTTACGGCGATAATTATTGAATACAGCGCCCAAAAGTTGATGCCGGGTTTGATGGCGAAAATCTCAAACACGGAGTCCACAAGCCACTGCGCCGCCCCGGATTCGGTAAGCGCCAGGCCGCCGGCATAAGCACCCGCGCTGAAGATAAGCAGATGCCAGGGAATGTCGGCCTCGTTCCATTTAAGCAGGCCGATGCGGGGGGAAAGGGCTATAACGCAACCGATGAGCGCGGCCATCACCGGACTTATTTCAAAACCGAACAAAGCCTTGTGATATTTATCGGTAACCCACAGCAGCAGAACCAGGCCGAAAATCAGGGCGCCGTGCCATTCAGCGCGCGTTACCGCGCCCATCTTGCTCAGCTCACCAGTAAGGGCATCAATGCCGCCCGGCACGGATGGCTGTTCCTGCGCTGGCGTGAGCCGGAAGAGAAGCCGGGGGCCCAGATAGCACGAGAGCAGCATGGCGCACAGCACCACCGGGAAAGCGCCCAGGAGCCATTCGGAGTAGTAGACCTTGTGGGAAGTCATGTCAAAGATGAAGGCGGCCGCCATTATATTGCAGGTGCTTCCCGTAAGGTATCCGGAGGAAAAAATATTGATGCCCTGCAGGTTAAGGAGGGCCAGGTTCTTGCCGAAGTTATTTGGATTTTTAACCGTTGAGCCGTAGACGGCGGCCACGATCATTATGATGGGCAGCGTCATAACCGAGCGCGCGGCCGTGGCTGGCACCAGCGCGGCCAGGACCAGCTGCAGAGCTAAGAAAGCCAGCAGCGCCGGCAGCGCTCTGCGCCCGAACTTAACCGCTATCTGAAGGGCCAGGCGCTTGGCCAGATTCGTTTTCACCAACACGGAGCTTAAGATGAAAGCCGTGACATTCAGCCAGATCACGTCCATCCCAAGCACGCCCAGCACTTTTTTTTCCTCCCAGACGCCCATGGTAACCAGCATAACCATGAGCAGCAGAGAGGCGACATAGTTGGGAACGGGCTCGGTCACCCAGAGGACCAGCGCCATAGCGAACACCGCCAGCGCCTTCTGGCCGCAAAGCGTAAGTCCGGCAGGCGTGGGCATTAAAAGGAGATAAATGAGGATGAGCGCGGCGGCCGGCACACCCAGATACTTCAGCCATCTGTCGCTCGCGGACGGCTTCCTTACCGGCACCTTAGCCAGAGTAAAGTCGTCCAGATGCAGGCCACCCTCCCGCTGCGGAGCTTCGCCCTGCGTCACCATTTGGTAAACGGCAGCTTTATAAGATTTGAATTGAAGTAGCGGGGATCGCCAGAAACCTCGGGCCCCACCCAGTCCGGCTTTGCTATTTCCTGATCCGCGCTTTTAAGCTCAACCTCGGCCACGATAAGCCCCTGATTGTCGCCGAAGAATTCGTCCACTTCCCAGGTAAGCCCGCCCAGCTCTATGGTCCGGCGGGTCTTCTCGATAAGAGGTTTCTCGCATAAACCGGTAAGCATCTCGTCGGCTTCAGCTGCAGGGATTTCATATTCGTACTCAACCCTCGTGACTCCGGTAGTTACGCCCTTTATGGTCAGGTATCCAGCGGCGTCTATGGTGCGCACCCGCACGGTTCGCTCTTTTACCGTCGAAAGGTAACCCTGGCGGTATTTGACAGGTTTCGCCAGCCCGCGCCACGCGTCGCCCTTAACTAAAAACTTGCGCTCAATTTCTTTTCCCATAATTTGTCCTCCCGCGGCTCGGCCTCAGGCCGGCAGCGGCTCCATCCCGATAATCCGCTTTATGGCGCGAAGGTAATTCACGTTTTCGTATTCGCCCAGGCCCAGCAGCTCTTTGGCCTTGAGAATGTCAGGCACGCTAACCGATTCCACCGCCACCGTTTTTATGGCGGCGCCGTTGATAAGCAGTTCCGCATACTCGGTGATGCAGTTGTTCACGGTAAAGGCGAAGCGCCGCTTTACCACATAGGCCGGCACCAGATCTTTATGCGGCCGCACCAACTCGCTTATAAACTGGTCAAGGGTGTATTCCTCGCGCTTCAGGTCCGGGCAAGGCACGCCGAAGGCCGCGAACACCTCGCCGCGCAGCATTTCCGCGCGCATGGGGAAGGAGCCTTTCATGCGGGGATTCCACTGCTCCAGCCCCTGCTCCTTGGTCACGAATATTTTAATATCCATCAGGGAGTCTCTGACTTTAGTATTGTTTTCGCTGTTCCCGGCAGACATGATGTAAATCTCGGAGCTTTCGCGTATCTGCTCGCACTTCGACAGCCCGCGCAGCTTCTCTTCCACCAGCCCGAAGTTCTGCGCGAAGGCGCGGAACTCAAATCTCGGTTTTATTTCAGCCATAGCGTTCCTCCATCAGATTATTTGTTATCGCTTCAAGGCGCCGCTCAATCTTCCGCTCCGCCCTGACCCTCTCCGTAAATCAGCTCCGTCTTTGTCCCGCCTCTATGCGCCCATTCCGCGGCGGACGCGGCCAGCGCGGTCATGAACGCGCGCGCCGCCTTTTCGGCCGGCTCCGGCAAAATTTTCACGGCGAAGGAAAAAGAAAATTCGGCTACAAAAGGCGCGCTGTTATCGTCCGCTCTTTGATAGCGCCAAATCGCAATGGAAGCCTTCGCCTTAACGCCGCCGGAGAGCATTATAACGCCGGGCTTCAGAATATGTTCCTCAACCCGCTTATCGTTTACGACTCCCATCACCGTGCCAGTGGCGATGCTTAGTCCGCCTAGGGCCGGATAAAGCGCGGTGAATTTTTCCAGAGTAATTCCTGTAAAGTCGGAGATTTCCACGTCGGCGCTTTTCGAAAAGACCTCTTTGAGCGCGCCGTCCTTTAAAACCACGTCTTTTTCAAATTTACTCTTGCCGCCGTACCCGGGGCCGGGCGACACGTCCTTTGACGCGGCCAGGTCGCTGTCGGCGCTGCGAAACTTCAGGGTAAATTCGGCAGCCGGCGAAGGTACCTGCGGATAATCCACGGGATCGCCCTGGCGCAGCCGGAGGATGTAGCCCTTTTTATTTAAAGCGAAGTCAGGTGTGTCAAGGTAGGCCAGGTAGCGGATGGCTTTCGCAACCGAAGAATCTGTCACGGTCAGCCCCTGGTCTAAGGCCGCGGCGCGCGCTATCCGCCAGAAGGCCGAAGCCCCCGCGTCTTCGTCGCCGAACAGCGCCGGAACGAGCAGCATTTTAAATTCCATGGAACTAAGGCGCGTGGGTGAGGATTGCCCGGAAGCGGACACAGACTGCTCCGCCGCTCCCCGCGCGCAACGCGCGGGCCCGGCCGCAGCGATCAGCAGCAAGCAGCATCCGGCAATCAACCGGCCAATCATAATAGCAAAGCGTTTCTTCATTAGGACAATTATAACCAATACCCAAAGGATTGGCAATTTGCCGGGCTACACATGTGCCGGGCTATATAAAAATGCTGCCTCTTTTTGGTATTATTGATGGTACTGTTTCCCCGTGCGCAGGCTCAAAGGAGCTGGCGGGGTATTGAGCGACGCGCCCACGGCAGAAATTATTATGCCTTACACGGATAAAAAACTTCAGCTTTTTAGGTGTTTCACTAACGCGCTTGAGCGTTTGAATCCTTACCCTTACCCGCTTCACATAAATAATCTGTCCGGAAATCTGGTCCCATCCTGGGAGGGAGAAAACTTCAGCGCGCATCAAGTCCGGGAGATGTGGAAACATTTTATAGCTTCCCCCGGGTATATCGGCGGCAAAGGCATTTTGAACCTGTACATCGGAACGCCTTTTTGTTCCTCAAAGTGCAAATACTGCATCTACTTCAAAAAAGCCGCACCTTCTACCGCTGAACTTTCCCGCTATGTGGCGGCGCTGGTGGATTCCGTGAAATACTACAAGAGCGCGCTTGCCGGCGGAGTATTCACACATGTCTATTTCGGCGGCGGCACGCCTTCCCTTTTTGAGGCCCGGCAAATAGCGGATATTTGTTCGGCCGTGCGCGAGAATATACGGGTCTCGCCCGATGGAGACCGCGTGCTGGAGGTAAACCCCCGCTCCGTCACGCGCGAAAAACTCGAAGCTGCGGCTACATTTTTCAACAGTCTCAGCATCGGCGTACAATCCCTAGATCCGGCGGTCTTAAAACATATGGGAAGAGGCGGGCAGACTTTTGAAATGGTAAGAAAAACGGTGGAGGGCGGACGCAAGGCCGGCTTTAAATATATAAGCCTGGATCTTTTACGGGGGCTATATGGTGACAATGGCCGCGCATTCCTGGAGTCCCTCAAAAAAACATTATCGCTTTCCCCGGATCTTATAAAAGGCTACCCTGTCATGCCCTCAACCGCTTATTTGTCGGAATTTTACGGCGGCAGTCTGGAGCAATTCCTTAAGAATATCGGCGTCCACAAGCAATGCCTGAAAGCCGCAGGCGAGATAGCGCGTAAAAACGGTTATATGATGACCCAAAGCGCCGGACCGATGAGCAGCACTTTTTTGACATTTCACAAGGCCTCCTGCATTCCGATCGGATACTCCTTCAGGTCCCAGGAAGTTGTGCAGTCAGTCTTTGGATTCGGGCATCATGCCAACTCGTACATAAACGGAATCGTGGATTATCACAGCACGGCGGGTATAGATGGTAGGATCCAAACCAAACCCGGGGCGAACATCTACAGGGGGATGAAGATCTCGAAGATGAACGAAATGCGGCGCCATGTGCTGGCCTGCTTTTCAAGCTTTGAAACCGTTTATGAAAAAGATTTTAAGGAGATTTTCCATACCGGGCTGCACAATGTTTTTAAGCGCGAAATAAAGGCGCTTTCCGCCATGGGTAAATTGCGGTTATTCGCCGGCGGCTTTTCACTGCGACCAACTGACCCGCGGGAACGCCTCGCTTGCGCTATGTTCTTTGTCGACTTTGATTGCCTCTCCGGTTATATCAAGAATGTAATTTCAGAGGGTAAATCCGGAGATTCGGGCCGCTCTACCCATCTTTAAGAGGAGTGTTTTGATGCTAGTTTTTGAACATTTCAGAAGTGTGCGCATTTCAACGGAGGTCATACCGTGCCCGGCCACAACGTGAAACTCGGTTCCGGTGCGGCGCGCGATGTGCCGCCCCCGAACATATTCCTGAGTTCTACCTGCAATCACGACTGCCTGTTTTGCTCGGAGGGGGGCATAGACAACGCCCAGACACCGGACCAGATCCGCGAAGTGATCTCCATGCGGCCGGACACGCTTTCCATAGAGGGCGGCGAGCCGACATTAAGCCGAAAACTGCCTGAGTGGGTGCGCTTGGCCCGCGAAGCAGGCGTGCGCGATATTATATTGTGCACCAACGGCGTGCGCTTCGAAGACGCTTCATACGTTAAAGAGCTCTGCAAAGCCGGAGTGACTCTTTTTAACGTAAACTTTCCATCGCATATTGAGAAAGTATTTGACACGGTTACCAGGACGCGCGGGCAATTCAAAGCGCGTCTTAAGGCACTGCGCGGGCTTATTGACGCCGCGGGCGGGCAGCGGGTGAGACTAAACTGCGTCGTCCACAGTCTGAGCTATATGACCCTTGAAGACTACGCGCGCTTCGTAAACCGCCATTTCCCGGAAGTTTACTACGTGGAATTCAACATGATCAAGGATCTGGGCTATGTTATGCAGCGGCATTATCTTGTGCCGCGCCTAAGCGATCTGATACCGCGGCTCACGGCGGCCATGGCGCTCATGGATCGCTTGGGAATGAAATATATATGCGACGGCTTTCCCTTATGCCTGCTGCCGGGGCGGGAATACGCCGCGATAGACACTTATAAGCGCATGACGGGAAATTCCCTTTATATGGGCGAGAAAAAGAAGTCCCGCCGCTGCGCGGGCTGCAGTCTCGGAGAGTTGTGCGCCGGACTGCGCGGGGATTACATGCGTATTCACGGGGACGGAGAAATAAGAGCGTCCACCATTAGCCCAGCTCCGATAAAAGCGCGCATCAGAAAGATGTTTAAGCGCTGAACACCGAATCGCGTTATAAACGCCCGGCAAAATCTTGCCTTAGTAATAAAAAAGCCCGGATTTAAGGTCCGGGCTTTTTTTTGAACCGTTCGTCCGCCTTACGGAAGCTTTACGATACCTTCCTTCTGGCGCACATCGCGGTCCTTTATGGCCCGATGTATGTAGGTCTCGGCGCTCTTGCGAAGCTCTTCTTTGCTGAGTATCTTCCTGGCGAGCCCCTGCTCAATCGCCTTCATACCCACGGCGACGGCCTCCTCAATGAATACCTCCGGCTCGTCCATGCGCGGCATGATATAATCCGCGCTTAAGCCTTTTCTGGCGGCGTAACCGGCAAGCGCTTCAGCCGCGGCTATGCACATCTCGTCAGTTATGGTCTTGGCGCGCACATCCAGGGCGCCGCGGAAGATGCCGGGAAAGCCCAGCGAATTATTTACCTGATTTTCAAAGTCCGAGCGGCCGGTAGCCACGACTTTAGCGCCAGCTTCTTTGGCGTCCCAAGGCCACATCTCGGGGATGGGATTGGCTGTGACAAAAACTATCGAATCTTTGGCCATCGTCGCCACCCATTCCTTTTTAATTATGTCGGGGCCGGGAGTGGAGGCCGCGCTCAGCACATCCGCGCCCACAAGCGCGTCGGAAAGCTTGCCGGTCAGTTGCCTGCCGTTGGTTACATTGCACATATGCCATTTTTCAGCATGATCTTTAAGGTCGGTCCTGCCCTTGTGCATTATGCCCTTTGAGTCCACATATATCAGATTTTCGGGCTTAGCGCCGTAGGACATATAAAGAGTGCCGATGCGGATATTAGCCGCGCCGGCGCCGAACAGAACGATCTTCACGTCCTGTATCTTCTTGCCAACTATCTTCAGGGCGTTGATAAGGCCGGCAAGGCAAACTGTTGCGGTGCCCTGCTGATCGTCATGCCATACTGGGATGCTCATGGTCTTTCGGAGTTCGTCCAAGATATAAAAACACTTGGGCTGAGAGATATCTTCAAGGTTTATGCCGCCGAAACTGGGAGCCAGATATTGGACGGTCTTTATGATCTCGTCAGGGTCCTTAGTGTTAAGGCAGATCGGGAAGGCGTCCACTCCGCCCAAATATTTGAACAGGAGGCCTTTGCCCTCCATAACCGGCAAGCCGGCTTCGGGACCTATATCACCCAGGCCAAGCACGCGGGTACCGTCGGAAACGACAGCCACCATGTTGCCCTTATTGGTGTGCTCATAGACCTGTTCAGGGTTTTTTTGAATATCCTTGCAGACCGAGGCCACCCCTGGGGTGTACCAGATGGCGAAATCGTTTATGTCGCGTATACAGCACTTGGGCACTATCTCCACCTTACCCTTATAAAAGGGATGCAGAACCATCGCGTCTTCGGCCGGTTTATTGGCTTTTTTGAGGAGTTCTTCCTTAGACATTTTAACGGCAGCGGCAGGCTTGTTTGACATTTATCGGACCTCTATTATTAGATTGGTAAGAAATGGGAGAAAACCCCTTAAATCCGCGGATTTTCACCTCGTATAACTCTCTGAATTGTAGGAAATAAAATTTGTTTTTACAACATTTTTTTTGTATACTGATTTTCGGTAATTCAGGAGACTTTGCGCGTCATCATCCACCCGAAAGGCGTCTAAACCTTCCGGTGGCGAAACCAGCCCGCCATACGCATGGCACCGTAGCTCAGGGGTTAGAGCGGGCGTTTCATAAGCGCTAGGTCAGTGGTTCGATTCCACTCGGTGCCATGCCGTTTTAAACCGCCCGCCGGAAGGCCGGCGCAGCCGCAGTGCCGGCAGCTGGAAGGGGGGAGGGGATGTCCGAAACTTATCTGACAAGAGAAGGATTTGCCAAACTTACCGTTGAGCTGGAGGATTTAAACCGCCAGAAAATGGAGCTGGCCAAAGAAATAGGCGAGACGCGCGAACAGGGCGACTTGCGGGAAAACGCGGGATACGCGGCCGCCAGAGAACGCCAGAGCTTCGTCCTTAAGCGCATAGACGAACTTGCGGCAAAACTGCGCTCGGCTAAAATTGTTGAAGACCTGACCGTGGTCAAAGAGGATATCCGCATAGGCGCCAGGGCGACGGTCGTTGACACAGCCTCGGGCAGAAAAATAACCTACACTCTCTGCGGCACGGACGAGGCCG
>JBAXKK010000086.1:0-9911 GCA_037137395.1 Elusimicrobiota bacterium | reverse complement strand
TTATGGGCCGTACTGGACTCGAACCAGTAGCCTTGCGCTTAAGAGGCGCCTGCTCCACCATTGAGCTAACGGCCCAGGATATTTATTTTACATAAATAATTACCCGAATTCAAAAATATATTTCTATCCCATAGGTAAAACCGCCTTCCCGGCCGCGCGTGGAGGCGCAAGCGCCAACCCGGTGGACTTAAAGCGCAGATGTCACATTGCTCAACCCTTAATCCTTATCGCTTAATCCTTAATCCTTACTTTTAGCCGCATTTGAAAACTCCTTTAAGAATTGCTAACCTAATGGCTGTAACGTATCAAGGGGTTATGCATCAAACGGCCTGAATTTTAAACCTGCATGATAAAAATTTTGTTCGCCTCTTTCCTGCTGCTCACCGCCACGGGTCCGGCGGCAGTTCTAAGCGCGGAGGAAAATCCTCCGGGATCTTTAGGCGAAGCTTTTTTCGCCTGGTCCGACGGCAGGCCGGAGGACGCCGTCACCTCTCTGAAATATGAAGCTGCCCGCTCATCCGACACCGTCCTGACTCTCACCGCCATAAAAGAACTGTCGGCGATATTATCGGAACTTGGCCGGAATAAAGAAGCCCTCTCCTGGCTCGCCAAAGCTGAAATCCTCGCCCCGGAAGATCCCTACCTGGCCTTTGAAAAGGGCTGGAATTTTTTAAGTCTCGGGAATTACGCCCAGGCCCGCTCCGCTTTTGAAAAAACCCTCACCCTTACCGGCGAAGCCGATATGGTAAGCCAGGCTCGCTTCGGCCTGGCCGGAGCCGAGGCGCATCTGGGCGGTCCCTCCGCGGCCGCGGCCAGCCTGCAAACCATATATCATAAATATCCCTATCTGCTCGCGCCTGTGGCCGAGGTGATAAGCGCGCAGTACGAAGCCCTGAATAACCGTCCGCACGCCGTGACTTTCCTTAAAGAGGCCCTGACCTATGATCCGCGCAATATTCAGGCAGAAATAGACCTGGCCAGGCTTTACTATAAATCCGGCGATTATGTCCCGGCCTGGCAAACCTATTACACGCTTTCCGAACTGGACCCGAAAGATGGGTTCGCCGCCGGCCGCGCCGCCAAGCTCGTAAAACATGTGTCCGGCAAACTGGACAACCTGCTATACTGGAACCGCATGTCAGGACCGGCGCACTCCCAGCCGCTGAAATACGCCGGCAGGGATTTTATCCGTATCGGACTTTTCTCGGACGCCGGACACGAACCGGCCCTGCTGACCGAATTCGATTTTATAGCCAGCGCCGGGTTTTCCATCGCGGATTCCCGTCTTGGCATCGTGGGAGGAGGAAAGGCCGGGATGATGTGTAAAGTCCGGTACAACCCCGTCAACAAGATCTATGAAATAACGGACAGCATGGGCTCCGTGATACATTACACACGGAATTCTTTCCGCCTTAATTCCCAGATCGTCGGCGGCGTAATACTTATTAAAAACCCGGAGCCCGTGGCCCAAAGAGGCGTCAACCGCGGCGACAGGGAAGTCGCGGGCGATCTCAATGTAATCGTAAAAGACGCCGGCTTCCGCCTTGTAAACACCGTTCCGCTGGAAGCTACCGTCCCGTCCATAGTCACTTCTCTCGCAGGCGGCTCAAAACTTATAGAGGAGCTGAAAGCCCTTGCCGTAGTGGTCCGGTCGCAGCTGGCATATTTAAAGACTGTAAAGAACCATGACGACGCGGACTATGATCTGTGCGACTCGCCGCACTGCCTGGCGTTCCCCGGCCTCCAGATGGAAAACGAAGCGGCGCGGAAGGCCGCCGAAGTTACGCTCGACGAGGTGCTTTCCAGGGATGGCGCGCCCGAGATGTGCTACTTCCACACAGCCTGCGGCGGCGTGACCGAGGACGGCGTCAGCGACAATGGCCGCGCGCTGACCCGCCTGACCCCTTTCGGCCTCTACAGCCTAACCCTCAAAGCCCCTCCGGAAGATCTACTGTGCCTAACCGAGGACAGGACCACCACCTCGGACGCGATCTGGACCCTCATGCTGGAGCCCGAATGGATAGAGAACCGCCTGAACCGCGGCGCCGGGATAGGACATATCAAATCAATGACGGTTCTAAAACGCAGCGCCAACGGCAAGGCCGAGACCCTGCGCGTGGATGGCACTACCGGCAGCATCGTCCTGAAAGGTTTTGACGCCATCTCATATGCGCTTACCGCCGGAACACTGCGCTCGCCTCTTTTCACCATGCGCCCCGTCTTCGAAGGCAAATACCCAAAATACTTTCTGATACGCGGCATCGGAACCGGAGACGGTCGGGGCTACTGCCTTCTGGGCGGCCACGGCATGGCCGGCCGCTTCACCGCCAAATACGCCGATATTTTAAAGCATTACTTCCCGCATTATAAAGTCATAAAACTACCTGAGAGGGAATAACCACGCTAATTTTATGATAAAAGTCCTGCATATAATAACCAAGCTTGAATTCGGCGGGGCCCAGGGCAATACGATCTACACCGTATCCCATCTCGACAAAACTATTTTTGACGCGAAGCTGGTGGCCGGGCCGGGGGGTATGCTGGACGAAAAAGTCCCGCCGGAATCGGTCACCTACGCGCCGCGCCTTACGCGCTCAATAAATCCGGCAAACGACCTACTGACCCTCTTCAATTTGCGCGACATCATCAGGGAAGAAAAGCCGTTCATCGTGCATACCCACTCCTCAAAGGCCGGGATACTCGGCAGGCTGGCGGCGCGGCTGGCGGGCGTGCCGGTGATAGTCCACACCTTCCACGGTTTTGGTTTTCATGAGCGGCAGAATGTTTTTAAAAAATACTTCTTCATATTCCTGGAAAAATTCTGTGCGTTGTTCACGGACGCCCTCATCTTCGTCTCAAGCGCCAACATGGATTACGCGCGCCACTATAGCATCGGCTCCGAAGCCAGGTACAGCCTTATACGCAGCGGCATCCCGCTAAAAAACTATCCTTCGCGCGCTGACCGCGCGGCCAAGCGCCGCGAGCTGGGCGTGCCGCAAAACGCCACGCTCATAGTAAGCCTCGGCAATCTTAAGCCCCAGAAGAACCCGGGCGACTTCATCGCAGCGGCGCTGCGCCTGTCCGGAGAGCACAAGGACGCCGTGTTTATGCTGGTGGGCGGAGGGGAAGATCTTGAAACCGCCCGCACCCGCGCTAAAGAGGCCGGGCTTGAGCATCGGCTGCTTTTCCCCGGCTGGCGGGAAGACTCGGCCGAAATCCTGGCCGCCGCCGATATTTTCGCGCTCACCTCGCTCTGGGAAGGTCTGCCCAGAAGCCTGGTGGAAGCCATAAAGACCGGCCTGCCCTCCGTCTGCTACAGAACTGACGGGGTTGCCGACCTGCTGTATGACGGCGCCAACGGTTACATGGTCGAGCAGGGAGATATGTTCACGTTTTGTTCGCGCATCAAAGAGCTGATAGAAAATCCGGCTTTGCGCGCGGAGATGTCAGCGAAAGCCGCGGGCGCGGACCTTTCGGAATTTGACATCGATTATATGGTCCGCCAGCAGGAAAAGCTTTACTGCGAACTTCTGAAAAAAAAAGAGAGCAACCAATGACAGACCACACAACAGATGCATCGTTAAAAGCGCGCCAGACTGACCCTGTTGTCAGACCCGCTGTCCCGCCGACACTCAAAATATCCGTAGTTATACCGGTCTACAACGAAAAGGAAAACCTGAAGGACCTCGCCAACGAGCTCTCAGCGGCCTTCAAAACCTCAGGCCTCGCCTGGGAAAGCGTGTGGATAGACGACGGCTCCACCGATGGTTCAGATCTGGAACTACGCTCTATACTTAAAGATCTTCCAGGTGCCAGACTTATCCGGTTCGCGCGTAATTTTGGACAGACTGCCGCCATGAGCGCTGGCATACAGGCCGCATCGGGGGAATACATAGTCACCATGGACGCCGACCTCCAGAACGACCCGGCCGACATCGCCGCGCTCGTTCGCGCCGCCTCCGAAGGCTTTGATGTGGTGAGCGGCTGGCGCAGGAACCGCAAGGACGCGTTCTTCTTAAGAATCCTGCCGTCCAGAATAGCCAACTTCATCATCTCAAAAGTTACCGGCGTTGACCTTCACGATTACGGCTGCACCTTAAAGATCTACAAGGCATCCCATCTTAAAACCGTGGAACTTTACGGAGAGATGCACCGCTTCCTTCCCGCCCTCCTTGGATACATGGGAGCCAATATAGCCGAACTTCCGGTGACTCACCGCGCCCGCGCGAAGGGGAATTCCAAATACGGCCTGGGCCGCATCTTTAAAGTGACGCTGGACCTCATAACGGTAAAATTTATGGGGGATTTCCTGTCAAAGCCTATTTATCTTTTCGGCGGCCTGAGCCTGGGACTTGTGAGCGCGTCGGCAGTTATGGCGGCTTTCACGCTCTATAAAAAGTTTTTTGAACATGTGTTCGTCAAAGACCAGCCGCTATTCCTTGTGGCGATATTCTTCGCCCTGGCTGGGCTACAATTCGCCTTCATGGGACTCATGGCCGAAATACTGGTGCGCACCTACTACCGCTCCAACCACAAGCCCGCCTACGCCATAAAAGAAACGATAACCTTCAACAAAGAAAGCTAAGTATCCGCACCCGGTCTCCCAGGCCGGGACCTCTCCCGATTATTAAGCTAGCGTTGATTAAAAAGTCAATAATTGATATCTTATTATACTATGGAGAAAGACTACGGTCTTGTTTTCACCGCCGAGGCCATCCGCGAAAAGGGGGGGCTTGCGGTCAAAAAGCCGCTTGATCCGGAAATTTTTGCCGCGACCTTTGACGCCCCTGCCAGGGTAAAAAAGGCGGCCATGGACCTGGTTTTTTTCGTCGGAGACGACTCTCTTGTCCTGGAAGGCCGGGTAAGCGCCGATCTGGAACTGCAATGCGCCCGCTGCGGCGAACTTTTCACGGCCCCCTTCGCCGAAACCTTTGACGAAGCCTATGAAGATGCGGTAGAATCTATAGATGTGCGCGGCCCGCTGATTGAATCAGTCGCGGTCATGATGCCGCTAAAGCCGCTTTGCGCGGCAGGCTGCAAAGGCCTCTGTCAGGTCTGCGGAGGAAACCGCAACCTTAAAGCCTGCGCCTGCGCGGTTGAGAACGAGCCCGGATTTGATGCGGATAAGAAAGAGAGCCCGTTCAAAGCGCTGAAAGATTTAAACAAGAGGAAAGACCTTAAATAGGGCCCGGACTTAAAATTTCTGATTCTAGTTAGACAATAAACAGGAGCTCATCACAATGCCTAATCCAAAAAGAAAACACTCCCCCGCAAGAAGAGATTCACGACGGGCGGCAAACTGGAAACTGGAAACCAAATCCCTTTCTTCCTGCCCCGCCTGCGGCGCGATGCGCCTGCCTCACCGCGTGTGCGCCGCCTGCGGCACATATAACGGCAAAATCGAAGTCGTCAGGAAAGAGAAAAAAACGGACGACCAGAACCCTAAATAGCATCGTCGCGCGACCGCTCAAACCATGAAAATAGCGCTTGACGCTCACGGCGGCGATTTCGGATTGAAGCCCAATATCGAAGGGGCCCTGCTGGCCTTAGCCCAGCTGCCCCACGAGGTTATACTCGTGGGACGGGAGCCGGAGATACGGGAGGAGCTGCGCCGCCTCGGAGCGGAGCTTTCCGGTAAACTGAAAATTGCCCACGCCACCCAGATTATCGAGATGGGGCGCGAGCCGGTGGAGGAATGCCGCTCCAAACCCGACTCAAGCCTGATGGTGGGAGCGGAACTGGTAAAAGACGGCAAGGCCGACGCCTTCATCTCAGCCGGAAATTCCGGCGCCGTTATGGTGGCGTCCCTATTAAAGCTTAAGCGCATTCCCGGCATAATCCGCCCGGCCATAGCCGCGTCCTTTCCCACGCTTAAAGGCCAGGCCCTGCTGCTGGACGCCGGCGCCAACATGGATTCCAAGCCCTGGCACCTGGTCCAATTCGCCATCATGGGCTCCATCTTCATGCGTTCCCGCTACGGCGTGGAAAACCCCTCGGTAGGGCTCCTGTCTATCGGCGAAGAAGAGACCAAAGGCTCCTCACTGGTGCTTGAGACCATCCCGCTCATGAAGAACATAGGGATAAATTTTAAAGGCCCCGTGGAAGGCGGCGACCTGCCCGCCGGCACGACGGATGTAGTAGTTACCGACGGCTTCACCGGCAATGTGGTGCTGAAGCTTTCCGAAGGCCTGGCCAAGACCATATTCAAAATGATCAAAGAGCAGATCCAGCGCAAGTTCACTTACAAGATCGGCGCACTGCTGATGAAAAAGATATTTACCGACCTGCGCAGGCAGATGAACCCGGACGAATACGGCGGCGCTCCGCTCCTGGGCGTAAACGGCGTAGTGCTTATCTGCCACGGCAAGACCAATCCCAAGGCCATCTTCAACGCGATAAAGGCCGCCGGAGACCTGGCTGGTTCCGGCATGGTGGAAGAGATAAAAAAGCAGATGGAGAAGGTGAAAGACCAGATCGCGGACGCGAAGTCCTCTCACGATGACAATGCAAAAGAGATTTGAAGGAAAGACGGCGATAATCACCGGCGCCCAGCGCGGCATCGGCTATGACATAGCCTCGGCCTTCGCCGCCGAGGGCGCGAACGTGGTTATGGCCGACGTAAACGCGGACGGAGTCAAAGCCGCCGCCGAAGCCCTCGCCAAAACGACCGGCGCCAGAACGCTTGCCCTGGCCGCGGATGTGACCCGGTATCAGGACTGCGAGCGTCTGATAGAGGAAACGCTCAAGGCGTTTGAAAAGCTGGACATCCTGGTTAACAACGCCGGTGTCACCAGAGACAACCTGGTACTCCGGATGAAAGAAGAAGATTTTCAGGCGGTGATGGACGTGAACCTTAAAGGTTCGTTTCTGATGGCGAAGGCGGCCTCAAGAAGCATGCTGCGCCAGCGGAGCGGCCGCATCGTCAATATCGCCTCGGTAGTCGGGCAGTCCGGAAACTCCGGACAGGCCAACTATTGCGCCTCTAAGGCAGGCCTTATAGGTCTCACCAAATCCATGGCGCGGGAGTTCGCTTCCCGCCAGGTGCTGGTAAACGCCGTGGCCCCGGGCTATATCCGGACAGCCATGACCGATGGTCTCAAGGAAGAAGCCAAAGCGAAACTCCTTGAGATGATCCCGCTCGAGCGCTTGGGCTCGGGCGCCGATGTCGCCAAAGCCGTGTTGTTCCTGGCCGGCGAAGACTCCCCGTATATAACGGGGCAGGTCCTCGCCGTAAACGGCGGCATCTACATGTAGTTTTGACAATAATAATCGGGAGGAACCCCTAATGGCAGTAGCTGAAAACCTGGAAGAAAGAGTAAAGAAGATCATCGTTACGCAGCTGGCGGTTGATATCGCTGAAGTAACGCCTCAGTCGCAGTTCGTGCAGGACCTGGGAGCCGATTCCCTTGACACCGTAGAACTCGTGATGGCGCTTGAAGAAGAATTCGACGTTGAGATTCCCGACGAAGACGCCGAAAAGATCAAGACCGTCGGCGAAGCCGCCGCGTACATAAAAGATAAGCTGTCCAAGAAAGACTGACCTCAGGGCAGGGTATAGGGGCGAGGGGAAAGGTATATAATTCCTTACCCCAAACCTTTCACCCTGCCCCCTCATCCCTTTCAAACGGCTTACTCATGGAATCCATAGAAGCGGTAATAGGATACAGTTTCAAGAACAGGGAACTGCTCAAAGAAGCCCTTACTCACAAGTCTTACTCCACCGAGCGGGGGCAGGCCTCTCAGAACGAGCGGCTTGAATTTCTGGGCGACAGCGTTCTTGGCTTGATTGTATCCTATTATCTTTTCAAGGAACATCCGGAGCAGGACGAAGGCTACCTCTCAAAGGTTAAATCCGTTCTGGTCTCGCGCGCCAACCTCGCGGGCTGGGCCAGGGACCTGAACCTGGGCGAGCGTGTTTTTCTGGGCGTGGGGGAATCTCAGACCGGCGGCAAAAAGCGCGGCAGCATACTGTCAAACTGCTTCGAAGCGCTGCTCGGCGCCATCTATCTGGACGGTGGTCTTGAACCGGCGACTGCCTTCGTAAAGCGCTGGCTTCACGGCCAGGACATGGGCGGCATGGAAGAGCAGGACTACAAGAGCGTCCTACAGGAAACGATACAGAAGCGCCACAAGAAACCCCCGGAATATGAGATTGTAAGCGCCGAGGGCCCGGAGCACGACAAAGTTTTCACCGTCAGGGTCCTGATCGGAAAGAAGGTGCTGGGCATGGGCGCCGGCAAAAATAAGAAAGAGGCGCAGCAGGCCGCCGCCAAAAACGCGATAGACTACCTGGAAAACCACGATATACACCGTAACGAGATCTGAAAACACAGTAGAGTTACCGACACAGCCCGTCCCGCCGGCGGGCTTTTTTTATTTATAAAAACACTTGAGACTTCAGGCTGGTGAGCCGCAGGAAGCCCAGTCGGGGTCCTGGCGAGGGCATGGGCCCGTCGGGCACGCTATCGTCCACACCGTGGCCGCGCTCCCGCTCGGTCTCGGCGCTACGCAAGCCTCCCCCTGCGCGAAGGCCCGGCGAACCCATACCCTCGCCACCCCTCCATAAAACTTACGCACTTGATGGGTGCTCGGCTGAATTATTTATTGCTCACTTAAGCAGATAATATCATTGATCCCGCCTGTAACGATAAAATAAACTTTAAAAAGTGGCAAACTTCTAAGATATTAGTTTTTGGGAACGCTTACTGATCGCCAAAAAAAGCTCAAGTGTGTAAGCAAAACAAGGGGTGATTCGCAGGACCCCACCTTTGCAATCCTGCGGCTCTAAACCCAAAGCTATATCGGGAACTCATTTTGGGCACACCAATAAAAAAGCCCGCGGTTAAGCGGGCTTTTTCTTTTGTAAAGCTGAGCTTTACAGTTTAACGACCTTGGTGGCCTTGGGGCCTTTTTCGCCCTGCGCTACTTCAAACTCCACGGCCTGTCCCTCGGCGAGCGTTTTAAAACCATCGCCCTGTATATCCTGATGATGCACAAAAAGTTCCGTACCGCCTTCGTCGGGGGTTATGAAACCGTAACCTTTCTTGTCGTTAAACCACTTCACTTTGCCTTTCGTCATTTGTTTATGTTCCTTGTCGCTTAAAGTTTTAACTTCAGCGTTTATTCATTTACCACAAATATCATACCTAATTTCCCGCGCGCATGCAAACATATTTTTACACGGCACGCTCATCCCGTTGCCGCGCTACTTTAATTCCTGTATATAATTCACCGCGCACTCCATGCCGGCAGCCTCGCGCGAGCGGATAAGATAGCCCTTGTCTCCCATGGCCCGGGCCAGCACCGGCGGAAGCCCCTCGTGGTGCATTATCATGCCTCCCAAGCGGGCGAGGATATCCTCGTGGGAGTGCGCGTAATTCAGCCTATCCTTCCTGCCGGCGTATCCGCAGTGATATTTTCTGGCGTAGTCCAGCCTGACCGCCCCGCGCGCCATCAGCCCGGCCCAGACGCCGTACATATCTATATCGCACGAGAAATTAAACATATCCATCGTCATGCCGCCCGGAGGCCTGATATTAACCTCCAGCGCGCAAAGCGTCCCGTCCGGCCGGCGAAAAAATTCAAAATGAAAGAACCGCTCCTTTACCGCGAACCCCCGAATCAGCTTTCTGCCCGCGTCCTCAAGATCCCGCGGTATCTCACGCAAGGAGTAATAGGAAATATGCCCATCGGCGAGCACTGCCTCCATCACCCGCTCCCCGTAAACATGGGAAGTGCAGAATATAATTTCTCCGCCTGGGCCGGCCAGCCCGTCAAAAGTGACGATGCCGCCGTCTATAAATTCCTCCATGATAAAAACCCTGTCGGGCTTGGCGGCGAAAAATGCGTCCACATCCGCATGAGAATTCAATCTATAGGTAAGCTCCGCGCCCATCCCGTCGTCCGGCTTC
>JBAXKK010000085.1:0-10014 GCA_037137395.1 Elusimicrobiota bacterium | reverse complement strand
GTCGGGCCTGGCGCGCATAGCGCTTGGCCCTCCGCCCGCTTTGAGGGGAATCCTGCAGAATAATTTTGTTCCCCTGATTTCTCTATGGGAATCATTCTGAACTGCAGGATTCGGGTTAATACGTGGGAACTATTACAGGGGAGAACTTATCGGAACCGCTCTTGTTTTTCAGAAGTATCGTGAATTGGCTGCCGCCTTTAGCGTCGGTCGTAAACAGCGCTTTGTCAGAATGGCTGAACGCGGTTTCCTGCGCTGCGTTGGGTGTATTAACGGTTTAAGGTCCGGTAGTTGGCCGCCTGCCGTCATGCCTCTGGAGCTGAAAAACGGGTATACCCTGGGGGGGGAGGTTCCCGTAGTCCAATACTATCTAAACGACATAAAGGCTGGCGGTCTGAAGTGGACTCCGGGTTCATTGTGGTGGAACCCGGGGAAAATCCGCCGCCGAATCGGTTACTACGGCAAGACTGACCTGGCGCTTTACGACGCCTTCGATCATTACCCGGTCCGCGGCAAACAACTTGTAATCGTCGGTTCAGAGACGCCCTGGTATGAGTGCATCGCCGCGGAGTATGGCGCCGCGGTAATAACAATTGAGTACCGCAAAGTCGTTTGCACGATCCCGGGGCTTGAGGTAGTGACTCCGCAGCAATTCGCCGCAAACCCCCGCCGTTTTGACGCGGCGTTGTCAATTTCATCCATTGAGCATGACGGACTGGGACGTTATGGTGACGCGCTGGATCCGGACGGCGATATCAGGGCCATGACGGATTTTAAGCGGCTGTTGAAAGAGGGCGGGATATTGTTCCTGTCGGTCCCGGTCGGATTGGACGCGCTGGTCTGGAACGCGCACCGCGTCTACGGCCGCAAACGCCTGCCGCGCCTTTTTGAGGGCTGGCGCGTCCTGGCGGCTTATGATTTCAATGACGCGATGCTGGATAAAGGTCCGCTGGGGAGCTTTGATAATCAACCGGTATTCGTGCTGACTCCGGCGCTGAGCGATCAATAATGTGGCGAAATTCAGGTAAAAATTTCATAATTTGCGGAAATACAATTGTTTATAGTATCATAGCGGTGAGGAATTGCTCCCCATAAATTTCATGAAAAATACAATATTTTCCAGGCTTTGGAGTTTCTATCAGCGCCATTTCTGGGAGCTCTCAAAGCCGTGCGAGGAGGCGTTGCGCGCCAGACTAAAGCCCGGGATGTGCACGCTTGAAACCGGCTCCGGCCGGAGCACCTTTATTTTTGAAGCGGCAGGCTGCCGACACATCGCTCTTGAGCATAAAGCAAAGCATTCGGCGGCCCTTCCTTCAGTGGTTATAGCTCCCCTTGTCGGTAATCCGCCGTGGTACGATTGGCGCCCCGCTCATTCCTTCGACCTTATTTTTATTGACGGCCCTGCCTGCGGCCGGGACGCTATTTTAAGAGTGCTTCCGCAGTGCATGAAATCCACCACTATCGTGATGATCGACGACACAGACCGGAGGGCCGACCGCGTTCTGTGTGAGCGCATCGCCCGAGAATATAATCTGGTCGCTACCACTCATGGCCATTGGGACTTAGGCTTTATTCATCGCGTCTTTACGATCCTCGAACCTAAGGGCTCGTAATATGCATCTTACATATCCGTCGGTGAACGAGTGCTTCATGGTTGGAGCGCTGATTGCTGTTGTTCAGTTCCTGGCGCTGCTGGTGATGGGCTGGCGAATTCGCCGGCGCGAATCTCCGGCTGCTTGGACTCCGGCCGTCACCGTAATTATCCCCTGTAAAGGAACGCTGCCTGAACGCTGCAGCAACATCCGGTCTATATTGCTTCAAAGCTATAAAGGACCCATAGAATTTTTGCTTGTAGCCCAGAGTCGCGAAGACCCGGCTTTTGCCGAAATTCAGCAGCTTGCGAGTGAGGATACTGCCGGCCGTGTACGCGCGCTGGCTTCAGGAGTTAAACCCACAACATGCGCCGGAAAGAACGCCGATCTTGTTCACGCGGTCGCGCATGCCGCCACTGCCAGCGAGGTCCTGGTATTTTCGGAAGACAAACATTGGGCGCCGGCCGGTTGGCTGGCCGCGCTCATTTCCGGCCTGAGCCCGGCCCGGGTGGGAGTAGCTTCCTCATTACCTCTGCCATTTCCCCATGGGCGTGACGCGGCAGGTCTCTGGTTCTCGACTTGGTATCTCATTTGCGTTCCATATTTTTATGTTTGCAGCTGGGTGAGCGCGGCCTCTTTTGCTATCCGCCGCCGTGACTATGAGGATTGGAAAGTGTCCGAGCATTGGCTGCGCGCAGTGACGGACGATGGTGTTATGACGGTGCTGGCCAAGCGGCATAGAAAACATATTGCCGCTGTTCCTGATGCCGTGGGGTTGATCGACCGGCGCCTCACGCCGCGTAGGATAATCGATATCACAACGCGCTACGTATTCTGCACGCGCCTCTTTACTCCATGGGCGTGGCTGCTTTCCGGCGCGTGCGTCCTGGCTAAAGGGGTGATCCTCGGCCGGGCGCTCTGGCCCGCGCCGCAGCCGGCTCTTCTGGCCCTTTTGGCGGTCAGCGAGCTGGGCTTTCCGGCCGGAATCGCTTTTTTTTCCGCGCTGCGCTTCCCATTATGGAAAGAGCGCTGGCCGGAACAATGGCGGCCGGTATGGGTCTGGACCGCGCTGGCGGCGCCGGCGGCCTGGGCCTTGTTCCTAGGCAACTATTGCATGTCCGCGTTTAGCCGGCAAACCAATTGGGCGGGTGTGCGCTATAAGGCGCGCGGCCCTTATGAAATTAAAGTCCTGGATTAACTCCGCGGCGGTTTGTTGCTGCGCGGATATCCGTAACCTTCCTTTGAAAATAATATCACACACCAGTTTCTTGCCACGCGCAACAAATCCGCAAAACGGGCATTGTATAATATAGATATAAATAAAGTCCGGGCGGACAGGCTTCTATTCAGGGTGTTTCGTCTATGATGCTCTGCCACCCTTCAGCCCGAACAGCCTGAGTCTTTACGTTAACGGAGGAATAAGATGCGGAAAGCGATTTTTATACTGCTAGCGGGCCTGACGCCCGTATTTTCCCTTGGCGTCGCGGCGCAGAACGGCAGCGGGATGAACGCGCTGATGATAGTGGATTCCGATTCGGTGGCTTTTAATAAGAATTTTCAGAAGTATCTGGCGGATAGCGGGGCGCGTATCACCGACGCGTTTCCTCCGCACGCCTTTATGGGCTATGTTCCGGACAATCTGGACGCCGCGCTGCTTAAGGACTATGGCGTCTCCGTGCACAGGGGGAAAATAGAGGATATGTCTGTCATAGCTAATTATGGAGAAAACGCGTTCTACGCGGTAAATATCTGGAATAAGCGTTTTGTGGAGGATCCTCCCGAGGCGCCGCTAGTCGTGAGTTATAAAGTCTCTCAATTAAAGCAGACTGACGCCATAACGCTCTCATGGAATGAGGTAATGAAGGCTGCCGGCTATAAATTGCAGATCGCTTCTGACAAGGATTTTACGGCTATAGTCGTTGAAACGATCCTTAACCGCAATAGATATGAAGTCTATCCGGCTTTCTTTTCCGACGGCATATACTACTGGCGCGTTTCGGGGTTGCTGACCCTGAATAATGGCGGCAGAAAAGAAGGGCGTTTTTCAGAAACATACTCCTTCGCCATCTCAAATACGGCCCCACTGGCGGCCAGAACCCGGCTGTCGGCGCCTGTTCTCACCCAAGCTAAGGACCTAACCAAAAAAAACCCTCTCCGCTGGGCGAAGAACCCGGCCTTCAAACACTACAGACTGCAGCTCTCTGAAACGGCCGACTTCGCGGCCCCCATGGTTGACACTTTTACGGATAAAGAGTTTCACAAAGTCTCCGGTCTGCCGGTTGAATACGGTAAGCCGTATTTTATGCGCTTAATGGGCTCCGACGGCATCTCGGTCGGGACCTGGTCCGAAGCGTCTGAAGTTGTTTTTGACGCGCCCGGACCCATACCGAATGACGTGCGGAAAATAGGGCCCCGGAAAAAATGAAAAAAACTTTAATTCCCGCCGCCGCGGTCCTTCTTTTCTCCTGCTTTTTCTCCAGCCGGAGCTTTGCCGTGCCTGCGGGGGCCGGCTTTTATGACACCAGTGAGTACATGATAGGCAAAGTCGTCGTATCCATTATATTCCCTGAGAGCGACGGTTCTATAAAGACTCAGACGGAAACCTGGAGCGCGGCCAGGAAGGCCGATGTCGTTACCAAATTGCATGCAACCATGGCCTGGTGGGCCGCAAGGAACGCAAACGCCAAACTTTCATTTGTGTATCTGACTAACACCATCAATACCGGCTATGAACCCATAAACTGCAATGTGGCCGTGCACAGCTCCCTGTGCACCGAGGGGGACTGGGTGGCGGACGTAATGAGCAAATTGAGCTATACCACCGACAGTGATTACTTCGACAGCGTGTATCACTATAACAATGACATTAGGATAGCCAATAACGCTGACTGGGCTTTTACTATTTTCGTGGCGGACAGCCTTAATGACAGCGATGGCATGTTCCCAGACGGTTATTTCGCCTACGCCTATTTAGGCGGCCCGTTTATGGTGCTAACCTATGACAATGAGGATTTTGGTATAGGCGCTATGTCAGCCGTGGCCGCGCATGAAGCAGGTCATGTTTTTTACGCTCTGGATGAGTATGTCGGGACGGTGCCAAAAAGTACGGGGTATTCCGGATATCTGAATATTCAAAATGTGAACCATGTAGAAGGCGGAAGTACCAATGTCGCCTGCATAATGAGGGGGCAGGTGGCGCCGTATACAAGCAATTCCGTCTGTACGGCCAGCAGGAATATGCTGGGCTGGCGGGATTCCAATTCGAACGGCATTCCTGATATAGTGGATTTGCCGCCCACAACTGCCCTTTACGCCTATTCGCCTGACCCTACCACTAACACTACGCCTGCGTATTACGGCATCGCCCATTCTACCACGGCCTATCCGAATACTAACCCCTATACTGATTGGGACCCGCCCAAACCCGTGAATAATTTAAGTATCAACACCATCGCCTCGGTGGAGTACAAGGTGGATTCAGGCGCCTGGCTGGCCGCGACACCGCGCGACGGAGCCTTCAACGGGACCATAGAGAACTTTGCCTTTACGCCCTCATCACTGTCCGCCGGCGGAGTTCTTCATGCAATACAGGCCCGCGCAAAAGATAATTTCCTGGCCTATGACGCCACGCCGGCATCCGACTCGCTCACTGTCAATACTGCCATACCTCAGGATATCGCCTATGTGTACGACGGCCTTGGCGCCGATATAACCTATATATCCAGTCTCCATTCTCTTTCCGCTAACTGGGGCGCTTCCGTTTATCCCGGCGGAGTGACCTATGAATCCGCCATCGGCACTACTCCGGGCGGGACCGAAACGGCTGGCTGGCTAAGTGCCGGTCTTAATCGCAGCGCTACGCGTTCCGGGCTTAACCTTACTGAAAACACGGTTTATTATTTCAGCGTGCGCGCTATGGGCGCGGGAGCTGTTTATTCCGGCGTCTCGGTTTCAGACGGCCAGCAGGTTGATATTACCAGCCCTACGGCTAAAGTTGAGATAAGCTCAACGCTCCCGGCGCGTACCGGCGCGCTTAGTCTCAAACTTATTGTGACTGAGCCTAATTACCTGACCAGCAACCCGTCGCTGACCTTCACTCCGGTCAGGGGATCTTCACAGACCGTTAATTTGAGTTACCTTACTGCTTCCACCTGGACCGGCAGCGGCTTTATAGAGTCTTTCTATTCCACGGGTACGGCCGCTTTCGCTTTCAGAGCCGTGGATCAGGCGGGCAATATCGGTTCCGTTATTACTGCCGGCGGGACTTTTGTCATAAACACGGCCGTAAGCGGTGTAACCGGGGGCAGCGTTGTGAACAGCGATAATGATTCCGTAACAGTTCCGGCCGGCGCTTATTCTGAAAACCTGGTGATAACTATATCCACTGTTGCTTCTTCGCGGACATCGCTGGCCGACTCCTATTCTCCCGACTCTCACCCGCTGGCTGCTTACGATCTAACGCGGGAATTTACCGCTAAAACCCCGGCCGGTCTGACGGTGGCCACTTTTAACGCGCCTATCACTCTCAGGCTCTGTTACCCGGATTTAACCAATGACGGGTATATTGACGGAGATTATGTAATTGAGAACCTGGCCGGGTTGTATTGGCTGGATGAAACGGCGTCCAGATGGACGCCGGTGCCTGGAGCCGTCAGAGATACCGCGGCGAATTGCATCAGCGCTTCTACTTCTCATCTTTCGATTTACGCCATACGCGTCCTGAGCGCTTCTCAGTCGGGGATGGGGAATCTCAAAGCCTACCCGAATCCATGTTATTTTCCCGGTTCCATTCTGATCATTGACGGCATCCCTGCCGACGCGCAGAAACCGAGGATATATATATATAACACGGCGGGGGAACTGGTGCGGGAACTGGCGCCCGGAGACGGAATTGATAGTTTGAATAAGGCCGTCTGGGACGGCAAGAATAAAAGCGGGCAGAAGGTGGCCAGCGGGCTTTATATTTATCTGGCTAAGACTTCCAATCATGGAAACGGCAAAGGGAAGTTCTATGTGTTTTGGTGAGTCACAAGCACACGCCATAGGCCATCAGCCGTAAGCTATAGGCTATAAGCCATAGGCCGTATGCTTTTAAGGTGTCACTAAATAATCTGCGTATGGCAAATGGCCAAAGGCAAACGGCAGTTATACTCAGCTCTTTTATGAGAAAGAACGGTGCTCTGTTAATCGCGGTCATGCTCTCGGTACTCACAGTTCCGGCTCTTTACGCCGGCGCCGGGTCCGATGCCGCCGCTTTTCTCAAGATAGACGCCGGTGCCCGTGCCGCGGCTATGAGCGGGGCTTTTGTCGCCGTCGGCGATGACGCGTCTTCGGTTTTCTATAACCCTGCCGGGCCGGCACTGGCGCGCAATCAGGAGTTAATGCTGGCGCACAGCGAATGGCTGGAGGGCCTTAGGAACGAACATGCGGCGTATATCCATCCGGTTTCACCCAGGCTGACCATTTTTACCGGGATTACGGCGCTTATTATCCCGTCCATGGATAAGCTGGATGTTGGCGGCTATAAGACCGGCAGTTTCAGCGCCATGGACGGCGCGGCAGGCGCGGGTTTTTCCTGGGCGTTTAATGATGACTTATTCGGCGGCCTGCTAATCAAGACTGTCTATCAGCAGGCGGACACTCGCAAAGCATTCGCCTACGCCGGAGACTTCGGTTTGATTAAGACTTACGGAAACAACGTGCGCCTGGGTTTGGCGGCGCAGAACCTTGGCACGCCGATGAAGCTTTATACAGAAAGTTTCGACCTGCCGTTCACTTGCCGGGCCGGCGCGGCCTACAGGGTCAGGGATATGGCCTGGCTGACCGCGGAGCTTGTGAAGGCCGGAGAGTCCGATACCGCTTTCGCGGCCGGCGCGGAGGGGGAATATTCCTTTGCCCCCAGGGAGACAGTTTTTGCCAGGCTCGGTTACAAAACCGGGCGTTCCAAGAACGCGGGCTCCGGGATTTCGGCCGGTGTGGGCCTGCAAAGCAACAATTTGCGGTTGGATTACGCTTTTTCACCGTTCGGAGATCTTGGTGATACGCATCGGATATCGCTTACGCTAAAATTCGGGAACGACCGGCAGGATATAGCGCCGAACCGAGTAAGTAAAAAATCCTACCGCGGCGGTAAGACACCGGCCCGGCCGCAAAAGCGCGGCGCGCAGAATAAGGACCGCAAACCGGCGTCCTCCGGAAAGGACGATGAAATAATGTTTATGTGGTAATCTAAAGGCTTGACTCGTCCGACTTTCGGGTTTTTAAACTTTCACATCCGCTAGAACTGTCTGCCATTCCGAAATCTTTGTTTTCAGAGAAAAAGCTTCGGCACGCTGGCGGCCCGCGGCTCCGCATTGTGCAAGTCTGGCCTTATCGGCCAGGAGAGCGTATATGCGCTTAGCCCAAAGCCGCTCCAGGCCGCTTACCTCAGTTGTAAAGTCGGGGCCGGTAATCGGAAATTGCGGCATTAAAAGTCCAAAAGCCGTCTCTTCCGGTGTCTCGGCTTCCATTTTGAAATCCGTATCGGATGCCAGTATTTCTCTAGGACCGGAGCGGCAGTCCGAAGATATTACCGGCAGGCCGCATGCCAGGGCCTCAATAACTGAGTTCGGAAGTCCTTCCCAGAGCGATGTGAACGCGAATAGTCCGGCTCTTGATAAAAATTTATACGGGTTTTTTTGAAATCCCAAAAAGAACACGTCTTCAGTTCCCTGCGCGGGGGAAGCGCGGCCGGGGGCGCACGCTTTAAG
This sequence comes from Elusimicrobiota bacterium, assembly GCA_037137395.1. Classification (GTDB taxonomy): domain Bacteria; phylum Elusimicrobiota; class Elusimicrobia; order Elusimicrobiales; family UBA9959; genus YA12-FULL-51-18. The sequence goes on along the minus strand of JBAXKK010000085.1, from coordinate 1,676 downwards.
TCCCATGGACGCGCATAAGCCGAGTAATTTCAGCTGCAGCTCCCCTTCCCCTAAAAAAACCAGCGCGGCTTCCGGCCGGGTTTTTTTAAGTTCAGCGAATATCCTGAGCAAATGCCAATGTCCTTTTTGCGTTCTCAGGCGGCCGCTGGTTATTATGACCGGCCTGGTAAAAATAGCTTCATGCCGGCTTTCCAGCGGTTCCGCGGCCGATTTTTTTATCGCCTCGATGTCGCAGGCGTTAGTTATGACCCGGATCTTTTCCGGCGGAACTCCGAAGTTCTCGGTAAGGTCGCGCGCGTTGCCTTTTGAATTTGAAATTATCAGATCCGCTTCAGGGTAGAGCCTTCTGATGATCGGTTTCATCAGCGCGCCGCGAACTCCTGAAAAATCAACGGAGGGATGCGTGCGTTCGCAGACAATGGCGCGGTGACCGCTACTGCGTGCGGCCAGTATATTTACAAAATTTGAGCGTTCCATTAAAGACAGGACCGTGTCGCCGGGGCCGGTTAGCGCCGCCAGGCGTTTGGCGTAGAGAGGCGCCAGAAGGGTTTTTATAGTTCCGGGCAATGAAGAGCAGTGTTTTGAAAGGGTTGAGAACGCCGGAATTCCCGGGCGGGGGTCGCCGCCGGTATCAAGGAGGAAAAACGCTTCCGGCTTCAGCGCCTTAGCAAGAAGCGCCGCCTGAATTTCCGCGCCGCCCCCGAACAGGGAATTGACAAGTATTTTTAGCGCCATGAGGCTGATTATTCCTTTTCGTAAGGGACGCCGTCAGCCGAAGGGGCGGTGGATTTTGCGAACGATCCGGCCAATACCACTATGGTAAGGATATAGGGGATCATCTGGATGAACTGCACCGGCAGATCCACGCCTATGGTTTGCAATTGTATCTGCATGGCTTCCGCGAAGCCGAAGAAAATTGAGGCGAGAGCCGCAAGCGCCGGATTCCATTTGCCAAAGATCATGGCGGTCAGGGCTATGTATCCCCGTCCTCCGCTCATGCCGTCGGTAAACTGGTGCTGATCATAGGCCAGCCAGACGCCTCCCAGCGCGGCCAGGGCTCCGGAAATGAGTACGCCCGCATAACGCATTTTATAGACGTTTACCCCGAGGGTGTCGGCCGCTTCCGGGTTTTCGCCAACAGCGCGAAGGCGCAGGCCGAAAGGTGTTCTATAGACGGCGTAGAAAATGGTGAAAACCAGCAGGATGGTAAGAAGGATAAGCGGACTGGAAACTATATCGCCCAGCACGGGGATCCCCGAAAGAAAAGGAACGTTCCACTCCGGCAGGCCGGAGATGCGGCCTGAGTTGGAGGAGGAATGGAAAAAGTATTTCAAAAAGAATTTTGTCACTCCGATCGCCATGATGTTTAGGGCCAGGCCGGAAATTATCTGGTTGGCGCGGAATTTTATGCAGACCACCGCGTGCAGCCAAGCGAAGAACATCCCGCCGGCTACGGCACACAGCACGCCCAACCAGGGGTTGCCGGTGTAATAATTGCCCAGCACGGAGCAGAAAGCCCCTATCAGGATCAGGCCTTCCAGGCCGATGTTGACCACGCCGCCCAGTTCAGAGACCGTAGCGCCCAGGGCGACCAGGATATAGGGCACGGAGATGCGTATGGTCGTGCTTAACAGAGCGAGCGTAAATATTTGCAGGAATTCGTTCATAATTTATCT
>JBAXKK010000084.1:0-10337 GCA_037137395.1 Elusimicrobiota bacterium | reverse complement strand
AAATCTGGAGCGGGCGATGGGAATCGAACCCACGTCTAAAGCTTGGGAAGCTTCCGTTCTACCATTGAACCACGCCCGCCTATATAGCACCCCGCGCCTACCTTCAGAGCATTTAAAGAACAAGACTTGTAAATTTTACTTAAAAGTTCGCTTAATATCAATATAATTATTATTTCTTTATGAGGTTCAGGAATTCTTCCCTGACCCGGTTGTCTTTCTGAAAGACTCCAAGCATGGAACTGGTGGTTGCGAAGGATGAGGAGTTTTTTACGCCGCGCATTGTCATGCAGAGGTGCTGGGCTTCAAGCACTACTCCCACGCCTTTGGGTTTTAGCTTCTGGAAAATAGTTTCAGCGATCTGAATAGTCAGCCTTTCCTGGACTTGAAGGCGTTTCGCAAAAGCATCCACCAGGCGCGGAATTTTTGAAAGGCCTATTATCTTTCCATCGGGAATATATGCGATATGGGCTTTGCCGAAGAATGGCAGCATGTGGTGCTCACAGAGCGAATAAAAGGAGATGTCGTTTACTATAACCATCTCTTTATAATTCACCTTAAAAAAGGCGCCATTTAAGATTTTATCTATGTCGATATGGTAGCCGGCCGTGATTTCAGCCATAGCCCTGGCAACTCTGCCCGGCGTTTTTCTTAGCCCCTCCCTTTCGGGATCCTCGCCGATTTCCTTTAGCAGTCCATAAATATGTTGTTCAGTCTTTGAGCTCATGAAGATAATTCTACAAAATCATGCACACCGCCGCCAATATAGACGCCATTTGCCTTTAGCCATTGGCCATTCGCAGAGTAAAACGCCATTTGCCCCGTTTGCCATTAGCCATTCGCAGAAAAATCAGGGAACACCTTTAAAGCATATGGCGTACGGCGAATAGCAAATGGCAGTTCTTTTCTGCCTATGGCAGACAGCATACAGCTAATGGCATTTTTGCTTATAGCGTATGGCCTACGGCTTATGGCAGATTTTATTTTGAGACGATATACAGCCACTTGCTGGTGGCGTTCAGTTGCCTGGAGGCGGTTTTGAGGATCTGGATGTCGGACGAGAGTCTTTCCACGGCTTTTTGCTCTTCTAGAATTTGGGTCAATTTTTTTCCGTTTCCGGTCTTCTTGTAAGGGGGCCTGCCTGTGCCGCGCGCCTGTGAACCAGAAGAATCGGGAGATATTACGGCATCGCGCATCGCCAATTTTTTATTAGTGCGGGAGGCTTTGGCAACCAGGCCGCTGATCTTTATGATTTTTTGCGAAATAGAGCGGCTATAACTTAATATCGTCTTGGTGTAGGTTGTCGCTCCGGGCTCCGGCTGAACTTCCGAGAACTCCTTTTTATTCAGAGCTGAAATCGCGTCCAAGTCTGATTTTATAATCTTGAAGCTCAGGCCCAGGGCTAACATGTTGTGTGCTGAAAGCTTTCCGTTCGCGGACTCAAGAGTTTCCAGCGCTTCGTCGAGGAAATCATCCTGGCGTATAAGTTTTGAGAGAGTGTTCTTCATTCTGACTGTCTGGATAGAATCAGGCCTGTTAGCCTTAACCGCGCCGGTGGTGGATGATGACGCGGCCGGAGAAGCGGCCATGCCGGTATTTGCGAAGATCGCGCCGATCGCGAAAATTACTGCAAGGACTGCGGCTATGGGTGATCGCATTTTTATAACTGGCCTCCTGTCCGCTTGTTCAACAATTATATTTTAACTTAAAATGGCGTAATCTTTATGGGTCTTAAGTACATGTTTTAAAGGAAATGAGACCCATGGATTTGTAGGTCTAAAGACCTGCCCGGCGGCGCAATCTAGGGATTTGGATGTAAAGCAATCTAGCAATTTGGATGTAAAGCAATTTAGATGAAAAGCCGGTCGTCCGACTGCTTTGCCTCTAGATTGCTTTGCATCTTGGCATGCTAATCTTTTTTCTTTAAGCTGTTGAGGTAGTGCAGGGCCTGACGGCGGGTTTTTATTTTGCCTTCGAACTGGCGCAGTCTGACTTTTTCCAACATCTCCCCCACTTCGGGCCCCGACTTCATCTTCAGGGTCTTTATGACATCGTGGCCGTCGATAAGGCGCAGGGTCTTCAGTTTAATATTCTTGGAAATATAGACCTTAAAAAGCAGGTTTAGCACCTGGAGGAACCGCAGGGTTTTTTTAATGCCGTCCTGAGGCAATCCGCCTTTTGGAATAGCGAAAGGTGTTTCTTTCATCCTGTTGCGGATTGAACGAAGCTGGGCCAGAGTGATATAGCTTGAGTGGTCGGCCCAGGAAAGGATAAGCAGGGGCACGGTGTATTCACCCATGGTGCGGAAAAAGCGGAAGATAGCCCTGTCCGAAATGGCGTCGTTGGATGCCAGGTTGCCGGGACGAAGGTGATTGCCGATTATTTTCGAGAGGAGTTTGCTGTGGTCCCTTGAAAAGCGCAGGCGTTCCATGATGCGCCAACTGACCGCGGCCCCATGCTCTTCATGACCGAAGAAGCGCAGGCGGCCGTTGATCATGCGGGCGCAGGGCGGTTTTGCCACATCGTGCAGCAGGGCCGCCAGTTTTAAAATATCTTTCTCCGCGAAAAACTCGCTTATCCTGCTCCAGTTGGGTATGTAGGCGCCGATATCTTCAAACAGTCGGTCCATCCTTTCCATAACGGCAAAAGTGTGCTTCAGTACTCCGCCATGGCCATAGTAGCCTTCGGCACAGGTGCGCTGCGCTTCAAGCTCCGGCAGTATGGCTGTCAAAAGCCCGGCCGCATAAAGTTCTTTTATTCTGGCCGCGGAAGCCGGAGACGCCAATATTACAAGCAGTTCATCGTGTATTCGTTCCGGGGCGGATTTTATTATCAGCGCGGAGCGGAACTTGATAAGTTTAAGAGTTTTAGGTTCGATCTTGAATCCCAGTGTCGTTGAAAATCTGAAAGCCCGCAGAAGGCGCAAGGGATCTTCAGTGAGGGCTTCAGGGCTTACCAGGCGTATGGTTTTGGATTTAAGGTCCTTCAGGCCGCCGGTCGGATCTATGATATCCGTTTTTTTGACCGAGGGCAGTTTAAACAGGCCGGTCTTTTTGTCCGGGAGCGGACGGAAAGAGGCTGTTAAAGGAAGGGCCATCGCGTTGACGGTAAAATCGCGTCGGCGCAAGTCTTCCAATAGGTCTTTGCCCTGGAAGGGAGATATGTCCAGCTGGAGTCCCCTCCCCGTCGCGCCCGCGCTGACCAGCTGGGTCAGGCGCGCCACTTGGCGCTCTTCATCCAGCATGAAGACCGACGCCTTAAGCCTGTGGGCGAGCTTTCTGACCTTGAGGCTAAAATCCGGTCCGCCTTTAACGGCTAAATCCAGATCTTTAACCGGCTTTTTCAGTACGGCATCCCGCACCGCCCCGCCGACGATGTGTGCTTCTTCAAAAAATTTAAGTATTTCAGCGGCGACGGTTGGCGTCATGAGATTTTCATCTTGGAGCGCTTTTCCAGTTCCCGTTTAAGCAGTTCCCGTTTAAGGACTTTCTGCATGGTGTTTTTGGGCAGCGCGCTGACTATCTCAACTTCGCGCGGGCGCTTGTAGGCATCCATGCTGCTTCTTATGAACTGCATAATTTCGGCCTTGTCCAGCGCCATGTCCTTTTTGGGGACGCAGAAGCATTTCATTGTCTCGTTGCCGGAACCGTCCGGGATGCCGATTACGGCGGCCTCCTGTACTTTCGGGTGGCTGACTATAACTTGCTCCACCTGTGCCGGGAAGACTTTCAGGCCTTTGACTATAACCATGTCTTTTTTTCGGTCGCGTATGAAGAGGAAGCCGTCCGAATCCAGTACGCCGATATCGCCGGTCTTCAGCCAGCCGTCTTCAGTGAAAAGTTCTTTGGTGGCAGAAGGATTCTCGTGGTATCCGCCCGTTATGTTGGGACCCCACACGCAGATCTCGCCCTCGCTGCCGTGGTTGAGATGGCGGCCGTGCTCGTCGATTATGCGAATCTTGACCCCGGGTACAGCCCTGCCGACCGAACCATGTTTCCTGGCTTTTGGGTGTGTGACCGTGACAATGGGGCTGGTTTCTGTCAGGCCGTAGCCCTCCAGGATATGCAGTCCGAAAACCTTTTCGAAATGGCTCTTTATGGAGTGGTTCAGAGGTGCGGCTCCGGACAGACACATCCTGACTCTGCGCATGGACCAGAACTTGAGGAATAATTTTTTGAGACCTTTCGCTTCTTTGGCCAGAACGCTGTATATCTGCGGCACCGCTATCACTATCGTCACGCCCTCGCGGCCCATGGCCTGGAGCCAGGGTTTTGGAGGCGTGATACTTTTAACGATAAAGGTTTTTGAGCCCATGATGATAGGTATGATGACATTGCCCGTCCACGAGAAAGTGTGGAACATCGGCAGCAGAGCCATGAAAACATCTTTTTTTACAGGTTCCATAGCCTGGATAGAAGCCTTTGCGTTCTCGATCAGATTATGATGGGTCAGAAGCACGCCTTTGGGATGCCCGGTGGTGCCGGAGGTGTATAGTATGGACACCACGTCATGCTCGTCCGCTTCCGCTTTCTGGGTCTGAGGGTGGTAATGCGCGTGTTTGAGGTAATGCCAGAAATCTATTATATCGTCCTGGCCGGTGAAGTCTACCGACATCAGGAACTTGAGGCTATCCAGGCGATTTTTCACATTTTTGTAGCTGGTGATGAATTCTTTGGCCGTTACGACGCCTTTGCATTTCGCGTTGTCAAGTATATACATGATCTCGTCTTCCTTGGAAACCATGTAGTTTATGGGAACGGCTACAGCTCCGATCTTTGCCAGGGCGAACCAGGCAATAATAAATTCTATGGAATTTCGCAAAACTATGGCCACGGCATCCTGCTTCCTGACTCCGGACTGCCAGAACATGTCCGCGGCCCTGTCTACCGAGTAGAGGAGTTCGTGGTAGGATATGGGTTTATCGTTATTTATAAACGCGGTGTGTTCGGGATCCGTGTCTGCGGTTTTTGCCAGCCATGAATACAGGTCTTTAGGTTGGGTCATATGAAAATTGTTTTTGACAACTTAAAACCAATTGTAGATAAAAAAGAGCGGTTAGTAAATCAATACAGCGCGGCAGCAAGACAGCGCGGCAGCGCGGCAGCAAGACAGCGCGGCAGCAAGACAGCGAGACAGCGCGGCAGCGGGACAGCGCGGCAGCGAGACAGCAAGACAGCGAGACAGCGCGGCAGCGGGACAGCGCGGCAGCGAGACAGCAAGACAGCGAGACAGCGCGGCAGGTAACACCGCTTATCTTTGTATATCGCTCTGTTTAGTCCCGGCCTGCCTCATGTACCTGTATGTAGCGCCTGGCCAGCAGCAGGCCCACGGGCGTCAGCATGGCCATCACGGCCACTATAAGCCAGATCATTTGGGAATTGCGGGGGCCCTCCACGGGGCAGTAGCGCGCCAGCAGGAAGCCGGACATGGCACCCACGAAGAATTTGGCGAAGAAGTACGGCAGCATGGAGAGGGCCATATACGACCCCTCCTGGCCTTTTGGCGCTATGGCGGCGGGGTACTCATAGAGCCTTGGGGAATAGAACGATTCTCCCACGGAATAGATGACCACGCATAGCACTATGGCCACGTATAGCGGGTGCACCGGTCCGGTCAGCCCCAGCCAGGAGTGGCCGATAAGGTGGCCCAGCCAGCCGTTGGCCAGCCCCTGGAACAGCGCCGGCGGCACCGCCATAAAGAACACTGCCATGGCGGAGATGGTGGTGCCTATGATCACGGCCTTGTAGGCCGTGAATTTCTGCGTCAGCGCGCCTATCACAGGGGCCAGTATAACCACGATGACGGCGTTCAGGACGGAGAAGATCTGGCCTATGGGCGCGCCGTCACCCAGCTCGCGCAGGGCGAACTTGGGGAAGGTGTAGTAGAAGTGGTAGAGGATGAGTTTTACGAACACTACGAAGCCGAAGAAGGCCAGGAAGCGGTAGAAGGTGGGCTGGGTCCAGAGGTTGGAGAAGATCTTAAACCAGCCCTTCAGCGCGTCGCGGCAGGAGAAATAGAAGGCTTCCAGGAATGATTTTTCCGGATACAAGGACACCTCTGGTTTTATCTTTACGCCCTCATCGGTAACCTCCAGGCCGCCGCGCAGTCCGAAATATGTTATCAGCAAATTCGGTATGGTGAAGAGCAGCCCCAACAGGATTATGGTCTGGTAGGTGCTTATCTGCACGCCGACTACGGGCACGGTGTAGTGGCCGTATTCGCCCAGGACCGCGCGCACTTTGTCGAAGCTCCAGCCGGCCACGGCGAAACCGATGTTCATCATGGCGTAATAAACGGAGAACGCTATGGCGCGCTGGCGCGTGGTGGTGAAGCGCTTGACCGCCGCCACCATCACCGGGGTCTGGAGGGCTTCGCCCAGGGCTAGCGGCAGCAGGCCGAGCGGCAGGGCTATCCACGGTATCGAGAAGAAGGACATCACGAATCGGGCCACTACGCAGAGGCCGAAACCGGCCAGCAGCGACTTGCGTATACCTACCGCGTCAACCAGCGACCCCACCATAACTGTGCATAGTGTCAGCACGGAGGACCAGCTGGCTATTACTATGCCGGCGTTCTGGTCGCTCAGGCCCACGTCGGATGATAGCCACAGCCCAAGCGTGGATGTGCCAACCAGACCGTAGGCGAGGATGGTGAGAATCTTCGTGCCGAAGATCAGCCAAAGTTCGCGTACCGCTCCTTTTAAAACCATGAATTTGCCGATAAAGGATTCGTCTTTTGCTTCGGTCATATACAAGTGTCTCCTTTCAACTTTTAATAAAAATTATCGTAAATCGTGAATCGTAAAGCGTAAAGCGGCAATCTTAAATCTTGAATCTTAAATCTTCAATCGGTAATCGGCAATCTTGAATTTAAAACCGGGCTGAGCTTACTATTCTCACGGCCAGGCGGGCGCAGTTAAAGAAATCTTTGAGGTCCAGGTATTCTCCGGTGGTGTGAACTTCTCTCATGCCGGTGGCGAGTATCGGTGCTTCGATGCCGTGGCCGCACATTATGTTGGCGTCGGTGCCGCCGCCGGAGGCTAAAGTTTTCATCTTAATACCCATATCCTTCATTCCGGCCGCTATAAGCGGCAATACCGGGTTGCTACGACCGATGGCCAATCCGGGAAACTTGCGCTCAACGAGAAACTCATAACTGGGTTTCAGCGTTTTGCCTTTTACCTTGATAAACGCCTTGCGCACGGCTTTTTTAAAGCAGTCCTCCATATGTGAGGTTTGTTTTACGAGTTTTAAAAGATTGTGGCTGCGGACTTCGCCCTTCATCTCAACCAGAGACGGGATGATGTTGATGGCGTTGCCGCCGCTTATAAAACCTATATTCGCGGTGGTCTGGTAATCTATGCGTCCGAGTTTCATGCCCGCTATGGCTTTTGAAACTACTTCTATGGCCGAGATGCCCCGCTCGGGCGCTACGCCTGAGTGGGCGGCTATGCCGTAGACGCGGATATCCATCCTGTTGGAGGCCGGCGCTTCAGTGATGACGCATTCCAGCGAGCGCTCGTTGTCGAAAATTAAACCATAGCGCGCCTGTATCTTGGAGTAATCCAGATATTTAGCGCCCATCAGCGCCATCTCCTCGCTTATGGTTAAGACCACCTCTATGGGCGGGTGCGGAATATTGCGGTCCCGCAGTATTCTTATGGTTTCAAGTATTATGGCGATTCCGGACTTGCAGTCGGCGCCCAGTATAGTTGAGCCGTCGGAGGTCACGCGATCGGGGTGGATCACTGGTCTTACTTTCCCGGCCGGGCCAACGGTATCCATGTGGGCGGATAGAAGGAATGGAGCGCTGTCCGTAGTGCCTTTGAATCTGGCTATAAGATTGCCGGTGTTGCCGCCTATCTTTTCCCCGGCATTGTCATGGTGAACTTCCGCGCCCAGAGTTTTAAACGAGCGGTCAAGGTAGCGGGCGACGCCGGCTTCCTGCCCGGAGAGAGAACTTATCTTGGCCAGTTCCACGAAGGTCTGGACCATGCGCTTTTCATTTATCTCAAAATCCATTAAGGTCTATTATTTAAATTTTTTAAATGAATAACAATAGCTTAGATGTAAAGCAGGTTAGACGCAAAGCAGTTTAGCGGCCGCAAGATGCAAGGCCGTCTAGCAGCTTAGATGTAAAGCGAGACAGCAATTTAGCTAGATTGCTTTTCATCCAAGTTGCTTTACCTCTAGACGGCTTTGCCTCTAAAAAGCTATGGAATGATATAATTCTTCCCATGACCTTCAAGAAAAAAAATACTGGTTCAATACTGGTCCTCGCGCTCCTCCTGAGCGCCTGCGGCGGGAATAATCTGGCTTCACCGATAAGCCGCATTCTGCATAAGTTTCAAAAGCCGGCCTATGTCAGTTCAGAAGTTTTTAAATCCTCCCGATTTCCCCCGCCCCCCCCTGCCGGTTCCGAGGAGCAAAAAGCGGATATCGCCGCCGTTCTGGAGCTGCAGCAAAAAAGGACTGAGGCCGATTGCGCCAGAGCCGGCGCCACGGCCAAAGCTAATTATGATTTTTTTTGGGGTGATAAAAACCCTTTTCCCGCCCCGCTTCCGGATAAAGTGAAGGATTTTTTCCGGCGCCTTGATTACGACGCCGGCGAATCCGTGAACGTTATGAAAAACAAATTTGAGCGGCCCCGGCCTTACATAGCCTATAAGGAAGCCACGCCGTGTATCAAAAAGAGCGGCGGCTATTCCTACCCCAGCGGCCACTCCTCCTACTCCAGGATCTTCGCGAACGTGCTGGGCGATATAATCCCCTCCCGCAAGGAAGAATTCATCAGGAAGGCGGATGGGATAGCGGCTGATCGGGTTCTCGGTGGAGTACATTATCCGACCGACATTGCCGCCGGTAAAATTTTCGGAGACGAATTTCACGCCCAACTCCTGAAAAATCCAGCCTATCTTCAGGATATAGAGAAAATGAAGGATCTTCTGGTGCGGTGATATTTGAGTGATGCTGAGCGGGTTTGCGCGGCGGATAAATTTATAAACGAGCCGGATATTTTTAAAGCGCTCCGGTCATTAAGATGAATTCGTGTCAGGTGCCGGCAGAAAAGTTACTGCATTTTTTGCACATGTCCAGGGTATAGCGGCCCGACAACGCGGCTTTACGAAGCGGCCTGCTGCTGGCCATTATTTCGGCAAGCGATTCTTTTGTGAGATCTCCGAGATTGGTGGTTTTTAATGCGTCCTGGCAGCAAAGATGCACGATTCCGTTGTATCCGATTATTGGTTGTGCCGCCTGTGAACATCCTCCAATGAGATGCTTTGACAACCATCGCAGAACCTTGCTGAAGGGCTGCTGGTTTACCTCAACCAGACCGCCGCGGTTTAACAAGTGCAATTCCTTTGCCTGCTGAAAACGCACCTTCGGAAAAGCCGCGAAACGCGCGGCGGCATCCGGCCGGTTGTCATGATCCGTGACTACGATATAATCAACTCCGGCGCGATCCAGGTTCTCATACACGGCTGCGGTCAGCAGATCACCATTGGTGTATACGCGATGCAAGGCTTGGGGAAGTTTGGTTTTTGCGTGGTTTATAAACCAGGGCAGACGGGTGTCCAGCAGCGGTTCGCCGTAAAATGCGTACTCAACTACGCCCGAAAAATCCATATCACATAAATCGTCGATTACTTTGTCGAACAATTCTTCGGACATCTTTCCGGCGCGCGGAGGCATGGAAGATACGGGGCAATAACTGCATTTGCGATTGCAGGGTTCCATTAATTCAAAGGATACTCCGCGTAAAAATGTCCAATCGTCGTGTTTTATCCAACCGATACATCTTGAATAGCAAGTATATGCGAAAGCGAACCATTCTTGATCCAATTTCATGATGGACATTATTCTCAACCCTATACGCTTGATATCCATTATCTTATCTCCAAAATTCAGTTTGATGTCAGAAGGTGCCGGGATAGCCGCAGGTATCTTTAACAGATTTTAACATTTTGAGAAGCGCCTTAGAACATCAGCTGGGGGTGAGTTTTTTTATAACATTTACAGCGTGCGGGAATTGTGCCATAAGTTTTTCCTGAACGCCGAGTTCAAAGTCGGAAAAATCAAAGCCCGGGGCCACGGTGCAACCGACGAACGAGAAGCCGCTGCCCGGTTCCGGATACGCTCCGAACCAGCAGCCGGCCTGAACCACATGCTGGAACTTATGCCCGGCCTTTATATCAGGTCCGAGTGTCGAATACTCAGTTCTTCCGTTGGGTAATATCTGCGCCAAAGTAAGCGGCCCGCCCAGGTAAAAATGCCACACCTCGTCTGACTTTATCCGGTGCAGCGCGGATTTGCTCCCTTCAGGCAGAAGGAAATATATGG
>JBAXKK010000083.1:0-10363 GCA_037137395.1 Elusimicrobiota bacterium | reverse complement strand
CCGATAAGAAAGAGCTGTGGGTATACAAACCCGAAGATTCTCAGGCCGTGCGCACGTCGTGGGGCGCGTGGAAAAAGAACCAGAGCAGCAATTTTTCCGGCATCATGGACTTCGGTAACTACGCGGCCCTTACTGAAAAAAATAATGTAAAGGTCGCCAAAGACACAGCCGCACCTTATTACATCACCATGGTCCTTACCGGCAAACACAATCCGGGGTTATACACGCTTACGCTGACCCTGTCTTCTACCGACTATTTTCCCGCAGAGGCCGCACTCACCGTGGAAAACACAACCATCCGGACCAGGTTGGAAAACCCCGAAAAGAACGCCTCCCTTGACAAGGCGCTCTTCAGATTCATACCGCCCAAAGGCACAGAAGTACTTGAGTTTAATAATTAGCTCGACAGCACGGCAGCAAGACAGCGCGACAGTTAGAAACCGGGAAGACATACCATGAAAGACACAGGAGTTATGTCGGCATATTCACCTTTTAATACTATCTCGCTGCCGCGCTGTCCAGCTGCCGCGCTTCCTTTATGACCCTAGCAAACCGCATAACGCTCATGAGAATGCTCCTGAGCCTTATTATATTTTTCCTGATATTCTACCGCGGCTTCTGGTCCGTAATAATCGCTTTTATACTGCTGACAGTCGCCAGCATTTCCGACTATGTGGACGGCGTTATCGCCCGCCGCACCCGGACAACCACCCGCTTCGGCGCCATCGTTGACCCGCTGGCCGACAAGATCCTGATCATGTCGACCTTTCTCGCCTTCGCCTCAATTCGTGAACTGACGATACCGCTATGGGCGGTCTTCATAATTCTGCTGCGGGAGTTCACTATCTCCACGCTGCGGGTGCTGGCCGCACTGAACGGAGAAGTTATGAAGGCGGAGGCAGCCGGCAAGTTCAAGACGGCCGTACAGCTGACCTCCGCGTTTATTATCATGGCGCTGCTGGTTCTCAAGGCCTGGCTGCGAAAGCACCCTATCGACCTTGACTGGCTCACATGGCTAAGCGGGCATTCAGGACGGATTTCCCACGACCTGACGGTCCTCACCGCCCTTGTAACGCTTATAAGCGGGGTTATATACCTTTACAATCACCGGGAACTTATCAGGAAATCCTGGAGCGAGAAAAAAGCGTGACGCCCTCCCAACTCCGCGCGCGAGTGCCGGGAATGAGTTTCGGGGAGAAACTTACCGAGTTCTTCGCAACCGGATTTTTCATCAGCCTTATCCCGGAGAAACTGACAGGGTTCAGGAAGTTTACCGGGGCCGGGTTTATGGGCACAGCTCTGGCTTTCCTGATGTTCCCGCTCCTGCCGGCAGGCGATACGGCGTACGGTGTTTTTCTGGCGATATTTATTGTTTTCTCAGTGAAGGTGGCGGACCGTGCGTCCCGGATATACGGCACTCACGATGATCCCCGCATAGTTATAGACGAAATCGCCGGTTACTGGATAGCGGCTGCGTTCATGGAGCGCACAATATTTTCCTTAACAACCGCGTTCATTTTTTTTAGAATATTAGATACATTAAAGCCCTGGCCCATAAAAAAGTTTGAGAAAAATCTGGCCGGAGGCTTTGGCGTAGTGTTCGACGACGCTCTGGCTGGGCTGGAAGCGAACCTGCTTACCAGACTTTTGATGATTTTCTGGATCGGCAAGTGATAATTGATAATATGAAAAAACCACTCTACACAGTCTTTCTCCTGACCATCGCCTTCTCCGGCCCCGCCGCCGCGCAGATGATGCAGGTCATTCCCGCGCCCAGCACAACCACTCTGGAAGGTCTGTCTCTTTCCACGGCCTCTTATCTCCCGCAGGCGGCCAAACCCGGCATGCCGTCCAAACCCGCGCAATACGAGGAAACCAAGGTGCCTCTAAGCGGCATTGTGCTCATGCCGACCGCCTATCGCGGCCGGGGGAAAAACTCCATAGGTCTTGGACTTGATTTTAACGCCGCCTATTACATAGGACGCCTTTACGGAAAAAACAAATACGACTGGACCATAGAGAAAACCAACTATCTGGACCGCATAGGATTTTGGATGCTCAGCGCCGACACTAAAATGCTGATCCAGACCGAGGGACGCTGGCGTCCGGCCGTGGCATCCGGCGTGCAGGGCATTTTCATGTTCCGCGACGCGCCCCAGCCCCCCATAGCCGGAACTTTCAACCTTACGGTTAAAGCAACCGGCAAGAAAACCGATACTTACGCCAACGCCTATATCGTCCTGACAAAGCGGCTCCACCCCAAGTTCATCCTGAACGCCGGCTATTCGGACGGGGATATGCCAAAAGTCATCTATCAGCTTTCTGAATTCCTGTCAAAAGAAGCCCTTAGCCGAAGCGGAGTAACCAGCCTGACTATCCCCACCGGCATGGTTTTCGGCGGCCTGATGTGGCTGCCCAAACCCAATTCACCGATAGGCGTGGAAGTAATGATGCCGCAGGGCGCGTCGCAGAGCCCCACGCTATTTAACTTCCATCTGGGCACGCTCCTGAAAATGAATTTTGAAATTTCCTACCTCACCTTCAAAGGGGGCTGGGATGTACTCGGAATGTTCCAGTTCCGCTACGGATATTTCCCAAAGTAACTCATTGCCGTAAGCCATAGGCTTTAAGCCATACGCTTTTAAGGAACTCCTTATAAAGCTTATGGCTACTTTTGCGTCCGCACTAGGGAAAACAGCCGGGGCATCATGTTTTTAGACAAAAAAAAGGCAGGGCTGCCTTTTGGGGGGGTAGGGTGAGGGAGGCAGCCCTGACAAATTGATTCTAGCACCTATTTTGATTTTTGTCAAGGTGTGCCCGAATGTAACAAAAGTTACACTAAGATTATTATTGGATGCCACTAGCGCGGATCTGTCGCCGTTGTTGGGACTCTCATTTCCGGATTTTTAAACCGAGAAAATTACCGATATGTTCAAAAAGAGTTTTAAAATGAAAGGGTTTTATAAGATAAGCGTCAGCGCCGGAATCTAATATCTTCTTTTTTATATCCTCAGAATCGTAGCCTGTTATGGCGATCACCTTGGTATTTTTGTTCTTAGCTTTTATCAGTTCGCAGACCTTAAAGCCGTTGATATCCGGCAGCATTATATCAAGGACCACCAGATCGGGCTTGCTCCCCTCCACAATCTGGCCTGCCTGAAAACCGTCTGTCGCCGTCAGCAGCTCAAAATCCTTAAAAGTTTTCAAAGCCTTAACAATCAACTTCAGGAATTTTTCATCATCTTCTATAATGAGTATTTTTTTTCTGCGGGAAGAATTTGCCAGAAGTTCCGGCACAGGAATGGCATTTTCCTTCAAAAAAGCGAGCAGGTCCTCCATGTATACGCGCCTGTGTCCTCCCGGAGTGATGAACGCCTTCAGTTTGCCGCTGTCCACCCAGTTCGCTACTGTCCCGGGAACTATCTCCAGCATTTTGGCGATGTCAAAAGTGGAATAAGTATTTACGCGCATAAAATTAAACCTTTTTGTGTTTTTGAAGTTTTTGGGCTTTTGATATATTACCACATAATTGCTTTTTTTCGCAATGGGTCTTTCAAAATATTCACCGCGCCGCCACGCTCCGGAAGCCTGCCCCGGCAATTGCTTTCAGGATTACATATATCTTATAATTAAAATCGGCGCGCCTCCATTTCTCTCACAGCCGGGCCGCGCCGTTAAAAGTGTTTACGCGTTTAGTTTTTACTGATGGGATTGGGGGACTGCGTGCTCGATAAAACAGTGTTGGTCGTTGACGATGATCCGAATGTGGGTCTGCTGATCTCGGCAGTGCTGAAAAAATTTAATTACAGCGTAGTTGCATTGGACAACGGAGAGCAAGTTCTGCGTTTTCTAGACACCGAGAAGCCGGACCTCATCCTTATGGATCTCAGGATGCCCGGTCTCGACGGTTATGCTCTCTGCAAGCGCATCCGCGACAACCCCGACACCCACGACCTCCCGATTATCATCCTCAGCGGTGTTTCCGAGATTGACGTTAAAGTTAAGACCATAGAACTGGGCGCTGACGACTTTATAACCAAGCCTTTTGACATGCGGGAACTGCGCGCGCGCATCAACCGCATCCTTAAACGCAAGAGCACGGACATTTCCCTCAACCCGCTCACCCACCTGCCGGGCAGTCCGGCCATAGAAGAACACGTCCTTAAGCGCATGGCGACTGAGATTCCGTTCGCGTTCGCCTACATTGACGCCGACAATTTCAAGGCTTATAACGACGTCTACGGCTATGCCAAGGGAGACATTGTTATTAAACATATAGCCTCGGTACTCAGCGACGCGGCCAAGGCGCACGCCGGCCATGATTATTTCCTGGGGCACGTAGGAGGTGACGATTTTGTGCTGGTCGCGAAACCGGAACTACTGGAGGCTGCGGGAGAAGAGATAGTGAAGGAATTCGACAGAACGATAGGATCTTTTTATACAGAAGAAGACAGACAGAGGGGCTATATCGTCACATTGGACAGAAAAAACAAGACCCGCAATTTTCCTATAATATCGCTGACGATCGCGGCTATAACCCCAAAAGCGCTTAAGCACTACGGGAAGCTGGTGCAAATCGCGGCTGAGCTTAAGCACTACGCCAAAGAACTTCCCGACCGCAAGGGCAGCCTCTACGTAAAGGACAGAAGACTCTGATGCCTGAAACAGACAAGTTAATAGGCACCGCTTTCGCGGGCTGCAGGATCCTGGCGAAGATAGGCCAGGGCGGCATGGGTTCTGTCTATACGGCGCGGCAGGACGCCATCAATAAGATGGTGGCCGTTAAAATTCTTTCCGCGGAACTCGCCCGCGAAGAGCGCAATATTGAATTCTTTCTGCGGGAAGCCCGCTCAGCCGCCAAGCTTGAGCATCCGAACATCGTCCACATTTATAATTTTGGCCAAGAGAACGGCTCATATTTCATCATAATGTCCTATATCGAGGGCAAGAGTCTCGCGGATATAATCGCGGAAAAAGGCCCCTTGAACCCGGACACCGCGACCGATATAATACTGGAAGTGCTAGACGGGCTGCGGCACGCGCATTCAAAAACAATAATACACAGGGACATAAAACCCGCAAACATTCTGCTGGGCACCGACGGCCACCCGAAGATCGTGGACTTTGGCCTAGCCCGCAGCATAAGCGAGGAAAAACAGCTGACTATGGCCGGCGAAATGGTTGGGACCGCCTACTTCATGTCTCCGGAGCAGGGCCTGGCCGGCAAGGTGGACCACCGGGCCGATCTTTACGCCATAGGCGCCACTTATTTTTATCTGCTTACCGGCAAATATCCTTTTGAAGGCAAAAGCTCCATAGAAGTCATACACAAGCACATCGGCATTCCTTTCCCCAACATAATACTTCTTAAACCAGATTTTCCGCTCTGGATCTCCCGCGTCCTGGAGCAGCTCACGCGTAAGAAACCTGAAGATCGCTACCAAAGCGCCGCTCAGGTGATAGGTGAAATAAAGCGCCTCAGAGCGGCCGAAAATGACGGGACGGCCGTTTCAAATGAACGGTCCATCGATCTGCCCAAGATCTCAGAGTTTTTCGCAGCGGAAGCGGCCGCCACACCCGCGCCTCCTCCGCCTCCCGAGTACAGGCAGCCTATAGCCACACTGGTTTCCGACCGCCTGATGCCCGCGCAGGCTTCGCGGCCCGCTGATGCGGTCAACAGCGCCCTCCCGCTCGGCGCTCCCGTCTCACCCCGCAGGGAGACTCTTAAAGGCAAAAATCTCCAGCTTCCGGCGCTCCACAACACTATAAAAACCACAACATATTTCGCGGTAACGTTCGCGGCCATAGGCTGCTTCCTGCTGACCGGTTCCGCCGGCAACCCCGAACCCGGACTGGCTAAATCGCTGATCTCTCCTTTCGCCGCGAATCCGTATGGCGCCGGCTTCTTCTTTACGGCCGGCCTCGCCCTCACGATTTGGGCGCTGATAATGAAGCCGCTTAAGCTTACTCCTATGCGCCTTTTATTGTCGTGCGCCTCCGCTTTGACGGCCTATACCGCCGGCGTATACGTTCCGGCGCCGGAGACTGCCGACATGGTATCAAAAACTTTTTTATGCCTCAAGGTCGCCTCCGAAAACATCGCCTCGCCCGCCAATCTGCCGAGCTATTCTCTGTGCCTGTTTCTCGCGGCCTCAAAGTTCATTTTTAAACCGCACTGGGGGGCAAAGGCCGGTTCCATAACAGCTTACCTGATGTCAATCCTGTTTACCTACATCTATTTTAAGGCAGGCCAGCCGGTTCCCCCCGATAAGATCTATCTGATATTGGCCGGCACCGCGGCGCTGGCGGGCCTGGCCGCGGCGCTTACGCAGAAACAATTCACCATTCTCTCCAGCCCCGCTCTTTTCTTTTTGGCGGCAAACGCGCTAATATCAATAATGTTCACAAACCCGCATATTAGCGCAATCACGGAAAACATGGTCAACCGCGACGCCATTCGCGTACAGAATCTCAGACACCAGAGCTACCTAAAATACCGGAAAGATCTGCTGACGCAGGAAGCCTCAATGCCGGAGTTCGATATCGAAGGACGCCCCATTGAAAAACCTCCGATCGCAAAACCAGCCGAAATAGCGCCGGCGCCGCGCGAGGAACTCAGCCGGATAGCCGGACTTGAATACTCAGATATGCGCGCAATCAGAATCAAGAACGCCATTTTCAACACAGTCGGCTTACTCTTCCTCGCTGTTTTTTTATTATTGATGACCAATATTTATTTTATGGAAGAAACACTGGCTTATTACGCTGGACACAATTCCGATAGCAAGTAGCAGATATTAACGGAGGCAACAGGTGAAAAGATTTATTTTTTCCAACACAATATGGGGTGTGGCCATAACGCTGGCCGTGTTATTCTTCTATTTTTCCGGGACCGGAATAGAACCCCTGGAACTGAAGTTTTACGACTTCCGGGCCCAGCTCACCGCGCAAACCTCTTCCAAAAACGAAATCGCCATCATAGAGATAAATGATGACAGTATTTCAAAAATAGGACGCTGGCCCTGGCCCCGCTCACGCGTGGCGGACATAATCACATGGCTTTCCACCGGCACGGCCAGACCCGCCGTCATCGGTCTGAATATTCTTTTTTCGGAACCTGAAAACAACAAAGATCTGGTGATTACTGATCTTTTACGCCGTAAATATTTGGAACTTCTGGCGGCTAAAAAAATAAAAGAGACCACGAAGGAATCGGAATTTGAAAAAATATTGCTTGAGACGGCCAAAGACATGGATAACGACGCCAAGCTGGCGGCCGCCATCTCAGGGGCGGGGAATGTCGTACTGCCCATGTACTTTAAAACCGACGAGATGGTCTCAAAGCCGAGGCCGGAACCGGATTGGCTTAAAAAGTACGCCGCCACCGTGACACAGTCCGCCTACGCCTCCGACATCCAGATAGAAGGCTCGGACTTCACCGCGCCGGTTGAGATACTGGCATCCTCGGCTGCGGGCATAGGCCATGTAAACATTTTCAACGACAGCGACGGGACCGTCAGGAAGGAATACCCACTGCTCGCCTACAACCAGAATTTTTATCCGTCATTCGCGGAAGAGCTGGCCAGGACATATCTAAAGCTTAATCCCTCCGACGCTCTGATAACTCCGGGGCGCCTGCTTGCGCTGGGCAACCGAAAGGTCGCGTTGGATTACTCTTCCTCCATGCTGGTCGCGTTCAATAAAAGCAAAACGTCCTTCAAATATTATTCCTTTTACGACGTGCTTAACGGCAAGATTGTTCCCGAAGCTTTTAAGAATAAAATCGTGCTTATCGGCCTCACCGCACAGGGAGTCGGAAGCCTCTACGTAACGCCGGTAGAAAAAAATCTTCCGGCCGTTGAATTCTCGGCCAATGTCACGGAAAACATCCTGCACGGTCATTTCATAGTAAAGCCGGACTGGGCGACGAAGGCGGAGCTGGGACTTATTATCCTCACGGGACTCTTCATCACTTTCCTGCTGCCGCGTCTCAGGGCCGGTTTGGGCGCGGTTCTGGCGGCCCTGGCGCTGGCCGGCTTAAGCGGCGCGGGCATACACCTGTTTACGCACAAAGGCCTCTGGGTCAAAACTGCCTACCCTTCCTTCCTGCTGGTTGCAGGCTATATTTTTATAGTTACAAAACGTTTTTTTTCCACGGAAAAGAAAAAAGAACTTATAGAGGTTTCCGCCATAGAGACCAACAAGATGCTGGGCCTCTCCTTCCAGGGGCAGGGCATGCTGGACCTCTCCTTTGAGAAGTTCAGGAACTGCCCCGTGGACGACACGATGAAAGAGCTGCTCTACAATCTGGCCCTGGATTTTGAGAGAAAGCGCCAGTTCAATAAAGCCGTCGCTGTATACGGACACATAGCGACCAAGGACCCCGCTTACAAAGATATCCAGAGCAAGATTAAGATACTCAACAAGGCTTCGGACGGCGCGGTCTTCGGAGGCGGTGTCGGCAAGACCAGCGAGTCCACTATGCTGGTTGCCGGATCCTCGACAACCCCGACCCTCGGCCGCTACGAGATCACAAAGGAGCTGGGCAAAGGCGCCATGGGCATAGTTTACCTGGGACGCGATCCCAAGATCAACAGGACTGTAGCCATTAAAACACTGCGTTTCGAGGAGGGGACTGAAGAGGGAGCGCTGAAAGAAATGAAGGATCGTTTTTTTCGGGAAGCCCAGGCGGCCGGAAATCTCTCCCACCCGAACATCGTGAAGATTTATGACGCTGGAGAAGAACAGGATATCGCCTACATGGCTATGGAACTTCTGAAAGGCGAGGATCTAAAAAAATGGGCCTCAAAGGATAATCTGCTACCAGTAAAAAAAGTGCTGGATTACATGGCTACTGCCGCCGAAGCCCTCGACTACGCCCACAAGAACGGAGTCATACACCGTGACATAAAGCCGGCCAACATCATGCTACTTGAGGACGGGGCGCTGCGCGTGGCCGACTTCGGCATAGCCCGCATTCAGGCTTCTTCCAAGACCGCCACGGGAACCGTGCTTGGCACCCCGTACTACATGAGCCCGGAGCAAATTTCCGGAAAAAAAGTGGATGGGAGGGCTGACCTTTTCTCGCTGGGTGTAACGATGTATGAACTTCTTACCGGAGAACGCCCCTGGAAAGGGGGAGAAGCTATCGGAACTCTTTTCTTCCAGATAAGCTCGGACCCCTACCCCGACCCCATGTTGGTCAGGCCGGATCTGCCCAAAGGGATCGCGCCGATACTTGACAAAGCGCTTAAGAAAAACCCGGATGAAAGATATCAGACTGGCGCCGAAATGGCGGCAGATATAAGGCGCCTGCTGCTCAGCAATGCGCCCGCGACCACAGAAATTTCAAAGCCGGAGCGAAAAGTTTTGACTGCCCCGGTTACCACCCCTAAGCCGGCGCCAGAGATGCCGTTGGCCGGATCCACGATCCATCCCACCGCCCCCGTTCAACCCCAACCGGGCTCAGCCGCGCCACAGCAAAAGGCGCCGCCCCTGGCCGTGATTGAAAAGGAACTCGGGGTGGCACAGACTCTGAAGATGGAACCCCGGCCGCTAAAAGTTCCGGTTCCAAAACCGGAACCGGCGGCGCCCCGGCCAGATACTTTAACCCCGGGGCTCAACAAAGTGGAACTTAATCAGCCTGTAACCGCCCTTCCTGTATCGCAAAAAAAACCGGAGGAGCTGACCGCCGAGGCGCCGCCCCGGCCGCAGCCCATCCCACAGCCGCCTCCAAAGCCGGCGCCCCTGACAATGAGCGGCCCTGATTTTGAAAAAACGCTCCCGCTGATCTACCCGGAGGAAGAAAGAAAATGAGATTAAAGATGGAATTGGCTTTTTTGTCGGATACCGGAAAGATGCGCAGCAATAACGAGGACTGCGCTCTGGCCGACCCGGCCATGAGCCTGGCAATAGTGGCTGACGGCATGGGGGGACACAGTTCCGGCGAGGTGGCCTCAGCCATGGCTGTAAATGTTACCCGCGACAAATTGGATTCCATGCAGCGTACCGGCCTTAAACCCGGAGCCTACGACGACAAATAC
Source organism: Elusimicrobiota bacterium (assembly GCA_037137395.1). Taxonomy (GTDB): domain Bacteria; phylum Elusimicrobiota; class Elusimicrobia; order Elusimicrobiales; family UBA9959; genus YA12-FULL-51-18. Next base: position 320 of record JBAXKK010000083.1, on the reverse strand, counting down.
TCCCTTGAAACAAACCAACTTGGCTTCGCCGTACAACTTGCAAACAGCGTAATTTACGAAGCCGGTAATTCCGTCCCCGAAAAAAAAGGCATGGGCACGACCCTGAGCGCCATCTTGCTGAGCGGCGACAGGATCATTATAGCCCATATCGGAGATTCCCGCGTCTATCTTTTCCGCGACGGAGTGCTGCAGCAAATCACGGAGGACCATTCTCTGGTAATGGAACATGTGCGCCAAGGACTATTCACACAGGAGCAGGCGGACAAATCTCCTCTTCAGAACATCCTCACCCGCGCGCTCGGCGCCCAGAAGACACCGAT
>JBAXKK010000082.1:0-10397 GCA_037137395.1 Elusimicrobiota bacterium | reverse complement strand
TATCCTCGTACTTCACTGACCGCCACAGCCGTTCTATAAAAATATTATCGTAAGCGGACAGCCACATGCGAAAGTTTGTAAAGGTTGAAGATCGCCCGTTTATCGGGCAGTTTTACGCCGTCAGCTGCCGCGTAGGAATCTACAGCAGTCGCAGCGCCCTCGAAAAGATCGTGATCCTTCATATAACTCCACAGTCCCGTCCCGATAAGGGGCTTATAGATGGATGGCATTATAGTGTCGCTCCCGATCTTGGAAAGGAATTGAAGGGTCTGAAAAGCCTCGGCCATAGTTTCGGTCGGCAGGCCCAGCATCACATAAGAATTGAACGGAATCCCGTGTTTTTTCAGAAGGCCGGCGTTTTCAATGATAATTTCATCGGACATGTTCCGGTGAAGTATCTCGTTGCGCAGGCGTTCGTTACCGCTTTCCACCCCTATGGCCAGATAGTTGCAGCCCGCATCCTTCATCGCGATAATTTTTTTCTCGTCAAGTTCGTTAAACCTGGCGTTGCTGAAAAAAGGCAGCCCAACCCTTGCCTTATAAAGCGTCATTAGTGTAAAAAAATCCGGATGGAGGGTGAACGAATCGGCGTTGAACGAAACGGTTTTCAGAGGATACAAAGAGCGAACCCGCTCTATCTCCGCCACAATGTTGGCAGGGGAACGGAACCGCACAAACTTGCCCAGGCCGTCGTACATTTCTCTGAAGGAGTGATTAAAACAGAAGGAACAGGAATACGGACAGCCGCGCTGAACCAGAAAGCGCTTATTTGAAAGATCCCTCAGCAACGGATACTGTGCAAAGTAAATCTCCCGATCGTAGAATGGCATTGAATCCAGGTCTTCTATCAATGGCCGGAGCCCGTTGCGGCGCACGGCGCCTGATGCATCCTTAACCCAGAGGTTAAGGATGCCGCCTATATCTTCTTGTTTATCCATTGCCCCGCAGAGCTCAGCAAAGGCTTCTTCGCCCTCGCCGCGGCAAATGACGTCTACGCCTTCCGCGCGAATGAACTCAGGAAAACAGGTGGGATGAGCGCCGCCGAAAACCGACAATACCTTTAATTTTTCTTTAACGCTTATGGAAAGTTCCAACGCCCACTCATAGTTGTAGGAGGTTACGGAAAAGGCGAGCACATCAGGCGCGGACTTTGTTATCTCACTGGAGATGTTTTTAGCGCCGGCTTCGCTGAGCACCATCAGCGAAACAGAATGCCCTTTTGATTTCAGAAAAGCGGACAGAGCCTCTATGCCCTGATATTCAAAAAGAGAGTCTTGGACAAATACCACTTTAGCCATATTAAACGGGGAGGATGACGGCTAAGGGATAAAGGGGGAAAGGAATTCTTTTGTTTCCCTGTATTTTTTCCTCATCCATCACCACTCGTCTTTCACCCCTTGTCTTCAGCCTAATTTCAGTCGCCGGAACAGGAAGTTTTTAAAATTTATCCAGGTGCGACGTACACCCAACATGCCGTGCCGCCGGATCAGATTGGTGTAATATGACGGCCTGAAATAGAATTTTTGCGACAACAGATCGAACTGCTCCAGGATGTATTTCTCGTCGAATTGAGCGCCTGTAAACCGGTGCTCGGCGAAATCATGCCGGTAATGTCCCCAATCGGAACCGGATACGCTGTCATAAAGCTCCGACCCGGGATAGGGGGTAAAAATTCCGACCCCTATCACGTCGGGCTCCAGCTCCTGAGCCAGGTCCAGCGACATTTTTTCGCTTTGCGGGCTTGAGCCTGGCAGACCTATAACAAAGTACATGCCGGTAAAAAATCCGTGTTTTTTAGCGATGGAGACCGCTTTTCTGACCTGATCCAGGGTTATACCTTTTTTAATGAGCTTAAGCACCTCGGGATCGCCGCTTTCAACACCGAACCAGAGCGAGTAAAAACCGGCCTTCCGAAGCAAGGCGGCCAGTTCATCGTCGAAATTATTCACACGTATACCGTTGGGCAACGAAAAATGCACTTTCCAGCCCCTCGCTATTATTTCATTGCAAATATCACGTGCCCGCTTCAAATCGTAAGTAAAGTTATCGTCTATGATATGCAGCTCCCGATAACCTTGTTCTTCTATAAGCACGCGCATTTCCGCTATCACATTGGCGGAGCTGCGCAGTCTTTCCTTCGAACCGAAGACAGATTTAGAGCAGAAGACGCACTGGTACGGACAACCGCGCGTGGTGATAATAGAGGTTATAGGCTTGCCCTTGTATTCTATGACGTGCCGGTTGTATATCTCTATGGGGAAGGCGTCACGGTCTGGGAACGCCAGAGTATCAATATCTTCCGCCATACAACGCGGCTGGGTAACAATAATATTTCCCTGTTCACGGAAAACCAGTCCCGGTATTTTGTTCAAAGGCTTGCCCGAACCCAGGGCATCGCAAAGTTCGGTTATGGTCGTCTCACCCTCGCCCACAACCCCGACATCTATGGCGGGTTGTTCGGTCAGCGTGCGCTCCGGCAGAGCCGAGACGTGCGGCCCGCCCAGCACCGTAGTTATATGCGGAAAATGCTGTTTGACCAGATTTATCAGTGCGGCTGCCTCGCGTATCTGGCAGGTGTTAGAGGTCACGCCAAAAATGCGGGGGGAGAAGGCGCGAATGCGCTCAATAATAAGCCGGTCTTCGGGTTTTTCTGCCCGCACGTCTAGTACCAAGACCTCATGCCCCGCATTTTTTAATGCGCTGGTAAGATATGCCAGACCCAGCGGAATATATTGCAGGTCCGCGCGCCGTTCCTTCATCAGCGGTGTGGCAAGTATTATTTTCATTTATCCGTACCCGGGCTCAGGGCAAAGTCCGCTATTTTGGGGACGGTATTGCTCCAGGTGTGTTTTGTTACTGTCACAGCGCCCTGCCGTGCCAGCGATTCTGTCAAGCCTCTGTCACCAAGGAGTTTTACAATTTTTTCCGCGAGGTCGGTAGCTGAACCAGCGCGAAAGAATAATATATCTCGGCCGTCTTCGGCTATCTCGGCTATACCCTCAAGCCGCGAGGCCACGACGGCCGTTTCAGCAGCCCAGTATTCGTAGATCTTAAGAGTGGTCACTATGCGGTTGGGAAGCTCGTCCTGTCTCGGAATCACTCCGATAGCTGCCTTGCGCATGTAGCGCCGCGCCTCGTCGCAGGGAAGCGTGCCGGTAAAGACGCATAAGCCGCTCACCCCGAGTTTTTCCGCGAGCTTTATCACATTCGGAAGTTCGCGGCCTCCGCCGACTATATAAAACCTCGCCTCAGGCCGCGCCGCCGCCACCAGCGGAATGGCCGAAATAAAAAGTTCCACTCCGTGCTGCCGGTCAACCGAGCCCAGATGTATGACGGCATTTTCACTGCCTGCGTCCTTCCCCGTCTCTATCTTCTCTATCTCGGCCGCGTCATAAATGACAATTATCTTGTCCGCGTTTATGGCGTTCTTGACAAGAAGGTCTTTCATCGCTCTGGTCACAACTATAACATGATCCGCGCTGCCTATAATCCAATATTCTATAGCAAGGATCAGGGGGGTAAGCAACCTCTCTAACGGATTGCGCCGAGCGGCGGCAAGGTACTCGGCGTGAACATCCGTTACGTCCAGAACGAACCTAAACTTATAAAAGAGCCTCAGGAACGGAATCGTGGCCGCGGCCACGGTATTATGCACAAAAAACATATCTGTGGTGTCAGCCATCTGCATAAACTTCCTGAGCAGGCGCACGTTAAATTTAAGCGAGGATAGTATCTGGGAGCGCTGTTTACGGGGAGCATGCAGCCAGTGCACCGGAATACCGCTAACCTCACCGATGCCGTCGGTGGGCGCAATAAGGGTTACGTCATGTCCCAGTTTTTTAAATTCTTCCGCACATTTCAGAGTACGCAGGGCCCCTCCGCCTCTTATCGGACTCAATGAATCATGCGTTGAAACGATTATTTTCATGGTTTCCGCTTCGCTATAAAAAGCTCCTCCTCTATAACGCTGCGCAGCTGGCTGAAGATGAAGGCTGGCCCGAGACCGCGCAGAAGCCTGAAAAAATAATACACCTGCTTGGCGACCCATGCAGGCGAGAGTGCCCGCCTTAACAGCCAGCGCCTGATGGCCCGGGCGCGCAGGCGCTCTACTGTTCCCAGGTCCACGCTCGGGTGTTCCAGCACGTCGCTGGCTTTACCATCGTATTTCTCCCAATCCTTAGTCTTCAGAAGCTTCTCTTTTTCCGCTCTCCTGAAAAAACGCGTGCCCGGGAACGGGGTGCAGATGCTGACCTGTATGCTATCCGCGTTAAACCCCTCCAGGAATGCAAGCGTCTCCTTCAGGCTGGCCATATCGTCGTCGGGCAGGCCGAGTGAGAAGGTGGCATGGGTCCTGATCCTGCTGGCCCCGCACCAGTCCACAACCTCTCTGGCTTTATCCAGGTCAAGCGGCTTGCCTAAGCTTTTTAGCACACGCGGGCTGCCGCTTTCCACCCCGAACTTAATTCCCACGCAGCCGCTGGCGGCCATTTTTTCAACCAGCTCGCGGCTGAGATTGATCGCGTCGCCCATGCAGGACCATTTTATCTTCAGTCCACGGGCGGAAATTTCGTCCGCTATAGCTCCGACCTGGGCGGCTTTGATGGTAAAATCGTCATCATCGAAATAAATTTCTCTGGCCCCATAGCTTTTCTTTAGTCTCTCCATTTCATCGACAATGCGTCCGGCCGAAAACATCCTGTACTTCCCATTGGAATACATGACTTGGTTCCAGAGGCAGAAATCGCATTTATAGGGACAGCCCCTTGACGCGTGCATCTGAAGGGCCGGCCTGTGCTGGCAAAAGCCGTCCCAATAAATACCGGGGTCCGGCAGCCATGAAGCCGGGAACATATCATGTGCTGGTGGAGGCAGCTTGTCCAGCGGATCTATCAGGCCTCTGGGACCGGATAATTTTACGCCGTCCTCCGCGCGATATGCGATACCACTGACTGCTGAAACCGGCAAAGAATCCCGCAGCGCCACGGCCAGTTCCGTAAGAGATTCTTCGTATTCTCCGATTACCACAAAATCCACTGCCTCTCTGGAAGCAAGTATCTCTTCGGGGTAAACGCTACTGTGGGGCCCGCCCATTATCACGCGTGCGCTGCCAGAGTGCCGCTTTATACGGCCGGCCAGCTCCAGGTCGAAATTTATTGTCGAGGTGGCTGTTTCAAAAAAAACAATATCAGGTTTTTCCTGCTCAACCCGGGAGAGCAGCGCTTCCAGAGACATATCCATGGCCACACAATCACAGGTAACAACATTAAAGCCTTCTTTTTTCAGGCAGGCGGCGGCATATGCAAGGAAAAAAGGAAACGGCAGATAGTGCGGAAGGGCCCCTTTGCGTTTTATCCCCGAATGCGGCCAGCGGGAACCGGAGCGTATATAATACTTCTCGAACTGCCCCTCGAGGGGGAAAATGTAGAGCGGATTGAACAGGAAAATCTTCATTGCCACCAGGTCCTGATAAGATCCCTATTGGCCTCAGCCCACCGGCAAATTTCAAGCAGCATCTCTGCGCGCGTACAAGACGGTTTCCAGCCCCAGTGTTTTTCTGCCAGCCTCGCGTCGCTGACATAATACGGGACATCGTAGGGTCGGTCCGCGGACACGCTTAAGGGAAGAGATTTTATACTGAAAAAATCACGGCAATAATCGTCAAGTTCACGCAGGGACATTGCGCTGGCGCTGCCGCCGCCTATGTTTATAATTTTCGGGGCCTTTTTCCCGGGATACTTCATCTGCTTGAGCAGTAAATCGGCGACATCCCCGGCAGCGACGCAATCCCGCACCTGTTTACCTTTACCGCCAAAACCGATAAATTTGAGAGGTTTATTCAAAGCGCGTGAGCAAGCCCAGTACGAAAAAATACCCTGGTCAGCTTTCCCGAACTGCCCGGGACCACCGATGACGCCGGACCTGTTTATCCATAAGGGAAAACTAAAAGCTTCCGCGTACTCAAGCGCCATTATTTCGGAAGATAGTTTGGTCGCTCCGTAAAGCGACAGCGGGGGTTCGGTTGAGAACTTCTCAGAAACGCCATACTTAGAAAAGCCCTCACTGGACGCGTCCGCTGCCGGCTCGAAACGCGTGGCCGTTTCGGAAAGCTTCAAAGAATTCAGGGCCTTAGTGGAATAAACCCTGCTGGTGCTTAAAAGAATCAGACCGCTTTTATATTTTTTGCAGTACTCAAGCAGATGCAGCGTGCCTGTTAAATTGCTGCCGACAAGCTGGGCGGAGTTAACGCCGCCACCTTTCGAGCCTATGCCCGCCAGAACCGAGGGATTGGCCGCGCAGTCTATAACCCAGTCGGCTTCAGGAAGTCCCATGATATCATCCTGAAGCCTGACATCGCCATGAATCACTTTCGCGCCCAGCCGCGCGAGAAGGGGGAGATTAGTTTCCGAGCCGCGCCTGGACAAATTATCAACCCCGTAAACCTCCAGACCGGAGATTGATTCAAAAAGTCTGGCGGCGACCCTGCTTCCGACATAACCACATATTCCGGTTATAAGCACTTTCATTATTGCAGGCCTCTCTTTTTCCATCCTTCCGCTATTTCGCTGAAGATCCTGGGCAGAGGGACAGTGATATCCCAGCCGGGATAATGCGCTTTGATCTTGCGAAGATCGGACAAGTAGCAGATATGGTCGCCTTCCCGGTTCTTATCCACATACTCGTACTTCATTTTTTTCCCGGTAATTTGCTCCGTCATTTCAAAAGCCTCAAGAATGGAGCAGGAATTTCCGCGGCCGCCACCCAGATTATATACTTCGGCCATTCTGGGAGCGGCAATAAAAAGCTCGATAAGCCTGGCCACATCCAAAGAATGAATATTGTCGCGGACCTGCTTACCTTTGTATCCGTAAATCTTGTAGACGCGGCCTTCCAGATTCGCCTTTACCAGATAACTTAGAAAACCGTGCAGCTCCACTCCGGAATGGTTCGGCCCCGTAAGACAGCCTCCCCGGAGACAGCAGGTGTTCATGGAAAAATATCTGCCGTATTCCTGGACCATGATATCGGCGGCAGCCTTGGAGGCGCCGAAGATGGAGTGCTTGGACTGGTCGATGGAGAAATCTTCCGGTATTCCTTCCTTGAACTTTTCGTCGTCGTAATCCCATCTTTTCTCAAGTTCCACAAGCTTGATCCGGTTGGGCGCGTCGCCGTAAACCTTATTCGTTGAAGTGTACACAAAAGCCGCGCCGGGAGCGTGTCTGCGCACGGCCTCAAGAAGGTTTATCGTGCCCACGGCGTTCACGTCGAAATCGTCGAAAGGGCGCGAGGCCGCCAGATCATGGCTCGGCTGAGCGGCGGCGTGAACCACCGCGTCAGGCTTCAGCGCCTCAAGGCACTGCAGCACCGCCGCCCTGTCGCGGATATCTATGGAGTAATGCGTGTAGTTGCGATATTTTGCGCTAAGCTCGCGCTGCCGCCAGCCGGTATCTCCGCCGGGGCCGAAGAAATCCGCCCGCATATTATTATCTATGCCGTGCAATTCATGCCCCCGGTCGGCAAAATAGGAAACAACTTCACTGCCTATCAGACCGCCGGAGCCCGTAATAAGTATCTTGCATTTGTCTAAAGCCATATTTCTCCCCGCTCATCATTGCTTTGCCAGAAGCGCGCTATAATACTCGGTTTGTTTTCTCACGTCGTAGCCATAGCGCGCGTATAATTCGTACTCTTCCAGGCAACTCGCCCACATTTTGTTCTCCGTGAAGATTCTCAGCAGATTTTCATTTTTCCAGCCAGCATTCTCCAACCCCTCCAGTATGTTGGGAATATTGTTTTTTCCATTATCCGGAAGGACACTATAGACATAAACCCCTTCCCTGAAATACTCCTGTTTTATATGCTTCTTCCAAAAACCGTCGAATATTTCACGTTCCGTTTTAGTCCAGTCGAATTCCCTGTAGGAAGCATTATTGCGCAAGGCTTCTCTGTAATTTATCAGCAGATGAGTAAACTTCTCACCGCGCAGTATAGCGTAAAGATCGTCGGAGTCTTTAGCTTTCCTCAGGTATGCCATCAGCGGCTGCATGTTGTTTTCTATAGAATACGACAAAAAGTCACGTTGCATATAAAAGGGCCGGCTTTCGCCTATAAAAAACACTTTCGCTTCCGGCGGCAGGCTCTTGTTGATCCATTGTATGGCCGCGTACGGCGGGTTCGGGTATGATGGCTGGGATACTGACATGAATTCTTCCTTTGTTGCGCCTTTGGCGAAGAATCCGTCAAGCCCCATACCTATCCCCATCGCAAACACACCTATAAAATTTACGGAAAGAATTGTCAGGACCAAAAACTTAAATAATTTAAACCGCTCCGAAACAAAATAAGCGGCCCAACCCAGACAAACAGACAGCGCCACAAAAAGCGGCAGCATATATCTGTAAGCGGGAGTGCCAAGATACCAGACAGCGTACCCGGCGCAAAACACAACAAGAGAGTGTTTAATCAGCCTGTCCATTTTTCTGAATAGCAGCAGGCAGGGCAGCAACAGCAGGAAAACCGGACCCAGATAGGTTAAAGAATCGCCGCCGTTCATAGTCAATGTCCAGGGAGAAGCCAGAAAATCAGCAAACTTAAAGCGGAATACATTTAACGGGGAATTGATGATGTTTCCGCCGCCACCACCTACAATTTTCAGGTTTTCTCCGCCAAAAATCGTATGAAAAAACGGCTGAACGGGATTGAGCGTGAACACGTAGTTCTTGATAAGCCAGGGCAGGGTGAGCAGGAATACGGTTGAGAAATACAGAACAAGCTTTTTCGCGGCAGTTACGGGCCTATGATTGCGCCAAAGATAAATCGCCAGGGATATGGCCAGACCAGTTACCCAGAAAGCAGCGGTATACTTCATTCCAGCTGAGATTCCCGTGAAGACCGAGAACAGGGCGAAATGTCCTGCCTCGCCGGTCTTTAACCAGTCCAGATAAGCCACGAACGCCAGCGCGAAAAAAAAAGTTACTCCTACGTCATTACCGCAGGTCCAGGAATTCATTGCGAATATGGGCGTTGAGCAAAAAATTAGGGCCGAAAAGACGGCGGTTTTCACGTTATACAATCTTTTGGTAGAAAAATATATCAGCGACACAGTCAGCAAACCCATGAAGCAGTGAATCATTTTCGCCAACATCTCATTATTCAGGGACAGGGCCAGCATGTAAATCATGGACAAGTTAAGCGGGAAATTCGAGTGGCTTAGGAACCGCATGGGCAAGATCTGGTGCTGCTGCAGATAATACCCCGGGGCAGCCAGATGGTAAACCAACGAATCATAAAACACTTCCGGAGTGAACGCCATAACAATGTTCAGAAACAAAAACAGGACGCCCAGCACAGCCATGAACTTCCACGCGGCCCCGAGCTGCGATATCTCATCAATCCCGGATTTCAGCGCCCCTGCCCTAAACGTCCATATTTTAATCTTGAATGCGGACACAGCACAACCGATAAAGAAAACCGTATAGATGAGGTGTTTGTGCAACGCGCCCACGGCGCCCAGAAAAAGCATTAAATATGCTATGGCCGCAAAACCGAGCCCGACAGCGAAAATGCCGCGCTGCACAGGCGCAATGGTGACGCCGAAAAGGGACAGCAGACCTCTGCCAAGGCCATACGACAAAATAAGCACCATCGAAAGGAACAATAAACTTAACGCGTTACCCGGAAGGACGCCTATAAAACCGGCAAGCGCGGACGTGAAGTTAAAACCGAAAATCCCTGACGTAAGCATGGAACCGACTGCAGGATGAGACGGCAGATAATTCTTATAGACAAGGCCGAACCAGGCCAGGAGAACGACAAAGAATGCCAGCGGAGGGAACCTGAAAATTCCGGATGAAGAAAAACCCGTTCCGGAACCGGAAGTGTTCGCTGTTTCCTGCCTCCTGAGCTTATTCTTTTTTGACATATTAAGTTTACTGGGGCAGCCCGATTACTTCTCCAGCACTTCAATATTAGCCCGTGGTATAACCAGCGTCTCTCCGCCCGGGAGGTCAACTTCCAGCACGCGCACATGAGATTCGCTGCCGACTTTTGTCAGTTCCGGCGGCAAAGACTTAACTACACCGATAACGCCGAAATGCGGCTCGCGGATAATGCGCACCGGGTCTCCGGGCTCTATCCAGCCGCGGCCCTGTTCCTTCTTACAAATTGTCACATTCTTCGGATAGCCGGGCACAAGTATCTCCGGCCTCATGACTCCGGCCCGTATCTGAGTGGCGCCGGAAACGGACGCTCTTTCTCCGTTTCTGGAAGAGAGGAGCTTGAAAGTGTACTCGGCCATGGGTATCATTCCGAACCCCTCGGTGACGATAAGCGTAACGCCAACCTGCTCTGTGCCGGTAACAGCGACGCCTATATCGTACCCCAGCAGCTGACGCAGGTCG
>JBAXKK010000081.1:0-10707 GCA_037137395.1 Elusimicrobiota bacterium | reverse complement strand
TCTGCCCGCCGTGTCCTCCGCTCCTCACGAATTTCTCTTCAAAAGAGCCCGGGGCCGGGGAAAATTCCGGTTTCAATTCAGCCATAGTTTAATATTACCAAAATATTCCCCGCGGTCAGCGCGCGAGGGCGGAAAGGCGCAGGGTTTCTTTTTCAAAATCGTCTATCGTATCGTAGGGCAGTAGCGCGAGCGGCCGGCTTTCAAGAATGGCCGAGAGGCCCGCGTTCTTCAGCGCGCGAGGCGCGAAGGCCGCTAATTCCGCGCACATAAGGCGGAAGTTGGTCTGGCTGGAATAGGTCTTTTTTTCTCTCAGACAGGAAAAATCAAAATCATTCGAGCCAAGGCGCAGGCGGTCCGTCTTTAAAACAATATCCATATAAAAAGACAAATCGGAAGTTTTTACTTCTTTTTTTACTTCCTTAGTTTTCCCCAGGCCTATGGGCAGGCCGGTGACGGCCATTATGCCGAGTCTTATAGCCCGCTCCTGTCCGGACGGGCCCTCGGTGGTCTTAATCACTTTTATCGTCTCATCTTTAACCGGCGCGGCGGCTATGATCAGAGTGTCGTCCTTTTCGGCGGTGCCGGCCAAAGCGTTGCCGTCGGTGTAGCTAAAGATGCCGCCGGCGAAAACTGCTTTTTTGATATGCAGCGGTGGCTTAAGCGCGGCCAAATCCGCGGCCGCCATTTTTACTGCCTTTACCCCGTAAAGGGCGCAGCGCTCCACAAGCTCATCCGCCCTGGCCCCGCTCAGGTTCTCGCCGAGGAAGCCCCAGGAGTGCCTGGCGATGCGGCCGGCGTCGTCGCGGTTAATGCCGCGCGATTCGGAAATTATTTTTGCCGCCAATATGAAATCCGGCAGACGCTCTTCCGCCGCGATTACCGAAAATATGCCGGTCTTTTCTTCTGTCATAACTCCCCGCGCGGATATTGTAACAAATTAAAAAACGCCCAACGCCGGAGCGCCCGGCAAAGAGGTATAATTAAGCAGCGATAATTTTCGCGGAAGAGGTGGCTATGTTTAAAAAGACGTCAGGCTTGGCTATTTTGGCATTGGTTATTTTAGCTTTCGTTTCACCGGCTTGCCCGGCTAAACAGCCGGCAACGCCCGCCCTTTTGGCTAAAGCGGCAAAAGAGCCGGTCAATATTTACGAAATAAAAACAGTCCTGGCCGCGCCTTACTCCGGCATAATAACTCCGGCGGCCTCCGAATTCATCAATAACGCCATAGACAAAGCCAACAGCGATAAGTTCGACCTTGTCGTAGTGCAACTGGACACCCCCGGCGGGCTGGACGGCTCTATGCGCAATATAATTAAAAAGATTCTGGCTTCCAAGGTTCCGGTCGCGGTTTATGTTGCCCCGCAGGGCGCGCGCGCCGCTTCGGCCGGAGTATTTATAGCGATGGCGTCCGATATCGTGGCCATGGCGCCCGGCACCAATATAGGCGCGGCGCATCCCGTGATGCTCGCCTCCATTCCTTCAGTGGGCGGCACCAAGGAAGGAAAGGGTGACGGCCCGATGGAGACGAAGATACTCAACGACGCTTCGGCTTACATGAAATCAATTACCCAGCAGAAAAAGCGCAACGTGGAGTGGGCGATAAATGCCGTCACAAAAAGCGATTCAATATCCGCGGAGGAGGCGCTTAAAGCCGGCGTCACAGATATCCTAGCCGTAAACATGGCTGATTTTTTCGTAAAGATAAACGGCCGCGTTCTGCCGGAGTTGGGCCTCATAAAGATCGGAACGCCCCGGGTGGAGACCGTCAGCCAGACGCTGCGCCAAAGATTGCTGGCCACCATCGCCGACCCGAATATCGCCATGATCCTGATGAGCCTGGGCGCGGCCGGACTATTTATAGAACTTTACAATCCGGGCCTGATATTGCCTGGCGTTGTCGGGGCCGTGTCAATGGTGCTGGGCTTCTACGCCTTTCAGACGCTATCGGCCAACTTCGCCGGCGTGCTGCTGATACTCCTTGGCTTTGTGTTTTTCATCGCCGAGATAAAAGTTCTCAGCTATGGTCTGCTCACTCTGGGCGGCGTCATTTCCATAATCCTGGGCTCGCTGATGCTTTTCAATAATCCGTCACTGGGAGGGCTTGCCATCTCTATGCATATTCTCGGTTCGACTCTGATATCCCTAGTGGCCGTAACGGCCATCCTCGCCTGGATCGTCATCAAGGCGCAGCTGCGCGAAGTGGTCACCGGCATAGAAAGCCTTGCCGGCAAGAAGGGGCTAGCCAAAAGCGCCCTGACCCCGAAAGGCACGGTGCTGGTTGAAGGCGAGCTTTGGGAAGCCGAGAGTGTTTCCGGCGATCTCGCGGAGAACGCCGAAGTGCTGGTAGTTGCCGTGCAGGGCTTCAAAATAAAGGTCCGGGGAGCCTGAGGCCCCGCTGAATATTGAAATTGAAGCGCCGTTGTGTCATAATATAAATTCCGCGCGTCTTTATCGCGCCGAATATTATAGTTATATATGGCGGACAGATTAGGGCCGTCAGGCCGCAGACAGCGGCAGTTTTACCTGATACATTTACACTGATTTTCTACTTTGCCATGGAGGAATTGACATGGGGACAAGATTTACCGAAAGGGCACAGCGGGTCATACTGATAGCGCAGGAAGAGGCTAAGCGCCTTAATCACGACTATGTCGGCACCGAACATATCCTGCTCGGCCTGATAGCGTTGGGCGAAGGCGTGGCCTCACAGGTCCTGGCCAGCCTCGGCACTGACCTGCGGAAAGTACGCGCGGAGATAGAGAAGATCGTGGGCATCGGCGACAATATGATGCTTTTAGGTGAGATACCCTTCACGCCCCGCGCCAAAAAAGTTCTGGAATACGCCGTTGAGGAAGCCCAGCACATGAGCCATTCCTACATCGGCACTGAGCATATTTTAATGGGCCTCATACGGGAAGAGGAGGGCGTGGCCGCCCGCGTTCTTGAAAATCTGGGCCTGAAGCTTGAGACCGTGCGGGAAGAAGTTCTCAGCATCCTAGGAGAGATGGACCAGAAGGAAACACAGAAGGAAACCGCCCAGAGCAAAACGACTCATCATGCCGCCACGAAGAGCAAAACCAAGACACCCACGCTGGATGAGTTCGCCCGCGACCTGACCCAGATGGCCAAAGAGGGGAAACTGGATCCCGTAATCGGCCGGACCAACGAGATGGACCGCGTCATTCAGGTTTTGGGGCGCCGCACGAAAAACAACCCCGTCCTGATAGGAGAGCCCGGCGTCGGCAAGACCGCCATCGTTGAAGGCCTCGCCCAGAAAATAGCCTCCGGGGAGATTTCAGACACGCTTATAGGCAAACGGCTGCTCAGCCTGGATTTGGCATCCATCGTCGCCGGCACAAAGTACCGTGGCGAATTCGAACAGCGCCTGAAGGGCATCATAGAAGAGATCCGTAAGGCCAAAAACAGCATTATCATGTTTATAGACGAGCTGCATACCGTCATCGGCGCGGGCGCCGCCGAGGGCGCCATAGACGCCTCCAACATGCTTAAGCCGGCTTTGGCGCGCGGCGAACTGCAGTGCATAGGTGCAACCACTTTTGACGAGTACCGTAAATATATCGAGCGCGACCCCGCGCTTGAGCGCCGTTTCCAGCCGGTCATAGTGGAGCCCCCGACAGTCGAAGAGGCGATAGAGATCCTCAGCGGGCTTCAGGAAAAATACGAGTCTCACCACAAGTGTAAATATTCCGCCGCCTCCATCATCGCGGCCGCCCAGCTTTCAGACAAATACATCACCGACCGGGCTCTCCCGGACAAAGCCATCGACCTGCTGGACGAGGCCGGCTCCCGCGCCAGGCTTAAGCTTTCCATAGCCCCGTCCGAGTTTAAAGAAAAAGAGGCAGCCATAGAAGAGGTTACAAAGTCCAAGAACGCCGCCATTTATGGCCAGGAGTACGAAAAGGCCGCCAAGCTCCGCGACAAGGAAAAGGAGCTTAAAAAAGCGCTGGAGGACGGCAAAAAGAAATGGCGCGACGGCCGCGACAAGGTGGTCCCGGAAGTCACCGAGGACGACATCGCCTCAATAGCCTCCAAGTGGACCGGCATACCGGTAACGCGCATGACCGAGAGCGAAATAGAAAAGTTAAAGCATATGGAGGGTGAGATACACCAGCGGCTGATAGGGCAGGACGAAGCCGTCACCATAGTCTCCCAGGCAATTAAGCGCAGCCGCACAGGGATGAAAGACCCCAAGCGTCCCATCGGCAATTTTATTTTCCTCGGCCCCACCGGCGTGGGCAAAACCGAGCTGGCCCGTGTGCTGGCCGATTTCCTGTTCGGCAACGAGGAAGCCATGGTCCGCATCGACATGTCGGAGTACATGGAAAAGTTTTCCGTCTCGCGCCTGATTGGCGCGCCCCCCGGCTACGTGGGCTACGAGGAGGGCGGCAAGCTGACCGAACTCGTGCGCCGCAAGCCTTATTCCGTGGTCGTGCTGGACGAGATAGAAAAAGCGCACCCGGATGTGTTCAACATTCTTCTGCAGATCATGGACGAGGGCACGCTGACCGACAGCCTGGGCCACAAGGTGAGCTTCAAGAACACCATCCTCATTATGACCTCAAATGTCGGCGCCCGCCTCATCTCAAAGGGCAAATCTCTGGGCTTCACGCCCAAGGAAGACCACGCGAAAGATTACCGCGAAATGAAAGACACCGTTATGGACGAGGTTAAGCGCGTGTTCAATCCGGAATTCATCAACCGCATAGATGAAATTATCGTCTTTAAGCCGCTGACGATAGTGGATATGGAAAAGATCCTGGAACTGAACCTAGTGAAGGTCGGCAAGAAGCTGGACGCTAAAGGCGTAAAATTCACAATTACCAAGGAAGCCAAAACCCACCTCATACAGAAAGGTTTTGATCCGAATTACGGCGCGCGGCCCATTCTCAGAACGGTTCAGCGCCTTCTGGAAGACCCGCTGGCGGAATTCCTTCTTACCAAACAGGTTGAAAAGGGCGGAACTGTTAAAGTCGATTATAAAGGCTCAGGAGAGAATCTCGACCTGGGCGTGGAATAGCCATCCGCCGCACTATTTAACGGCCCGGAGCAAGCGTGAAGGACTTCCAGCCCCCGCATCATCAATACCAGCATGTAGCGCACCATCACGCGCATGTCGACCCCGCCGTTGCCGCGCGCGCCCGCGGGAGGCGCCGCCTGTTCCTAACTCTTTTTCTGCCGCTGTTCGGGTTCTTTCTGTACAGGGGCGGCGGACATATCCTCAACAAGCTGAACCCGCCCCCCGAAGATATTTTCCGCAGGCGGGCGGTAGAGAACCCTATCAAAGACGCGGAGTGGGTCGCTATGGTGGGGACTCTGGAGAATCTGGCTTACGCCTACACGGGGCATGTGGGCATTTATATAAAGGACCTTAACTCCGGCAAAGTGTGGGAGTACAATCCCGATAAACTTTTCCCCTCGGCAAGCCTTATAAAAGTCCCTATCATGGTCGCGACCTGCGAGATGATAAAGCGCGGCGAAATTTCTCTGGACACGCGGATAAAGCTGACCCGCAACGACAGGACCGGCGGCTCCGGCTCGCTTAAATGGGCGCGCGACGGCACAAGCCTTAGCGTCATGCGGATCATTTATAAAATGATCACCGAGAGCGACAACACCGCCACAAAGATGCTCATAGATTACGCCGGCATCAGCTATTTTCAGCAGGCTTTTTCGGAGCTTGGCCTGATTTACACCAAGATCTACCCGGAGGGGCTCAGCCTGACTTCCAGCCGGGTTGAGCGGGAAAATTACACCACCGCCCGCGAGATGGCCATGCTGATGGAGCGCATCTATAAAGGCGAGATGGTGGACCGGAACTTAAGTGAATTCATGCTGGATGTCCTCAAGCACAACAAGAGCCGCAGCCGGCTAAGGAAAGGGCTTCCCATAGGCTGGGAGATAGGGCACAAGACCGGCCTGCTGCGCAAGTCCTGCCATGACGTGGGCGTAGTGTTCTCTCCGCGCGGCGACTATATCATAGCGGTGCTGACCAGCAATGTCCCTGATTATTCCAGCGCCAAGGGCTTTATCTCAAGCGTGGCCAAAACCACCTACGAGTATTATAAGATAGACGCCGATTACGCCGAGGCCAATGGGGGCGTAAATCACAAATCGTAAAGCGTAATATTTATATTGATTGCTTCACGCTAACAATCCGCCATAGGCGGAAAATATGCCATAAGTTTTAGGCTATAAGCCATAGGCAGAATCGCTTACTATTTACGCTTTACGCTTTACGATTAAAGACCCTTTATGGATACAAAAAAAATAGAGTTGCTGGCGCCCGCAAAGAATTTTTCAGCGGGCGCCGAGGCAGTAAATTGCGGAGCCGACGCCGTCTATATCGGAGCTGAAGAATTCGGCGCCCGTCACGCGGCGGCCAACACCCTCCACGACATAGAAAAGCTCGCCGCTTATGCGCATAAATACCGGGCAAAAGTTTACGCCGCCGTGAATACCGTTCTCACGGATCTTGAACTGGAACGCGCCCGGAAGCTTATCGGCCGCCTCTGGGAAGCCGGCGCCGACGCCGTCATCATACAGGACATGGGCCTGCTGGAACTGGACCTGCCGCCTATTCCGCTTTTCGCCAGCACGCAGACACACAACATCACTCCGGAAAAAGTCCTCTTTCTGGAAAAGGCCGGCTTCAAGAGGATCATCCTGGGGCGCGAACTTACCCTCGTGGAAATAAGGGCGATAAGGGCAAAAACGAAGGCGGAGCTGGAATTCTTCGCGCACGGGTCGCTCTGCGTTTCATACTCGGGCCAATGCTACCTGAGCCACGCTTTGGGCGGACGGAGCGGCAACAGAGGCGAATGCGCACAGCCCTGCCGCAAACTTTACACGCTTAAGGACGGCTCCGGCAGGGAGCTTGTTAAGAACAAGCACCTCCTGTCGCTTAAAGACCTGGATCTTTCAAAGCGCCTGGGTGACCTGCTGGACGCCGGGATAACTTCCCTAAAGATCGAGGGGCGGCTGAAGGACGCTGACTACGCGAAGAATGTGGTCTCTTATTACCGCCGGGAGCTGGACAAGGTGCTGGCGCGCAAAAAGCTGGCTAAGAGTTCGGCCGGCAGGTCGTTTATCGATTTCACTCCGGATCTAAACAAAAGCTTCAACCGCGGCTATACGGAATATCTTCTGGACGGGGCAAGCGCGGACACGGGGGCGCCGGACACCCCTAAATTTATCGGCGCGCTTGTCGGCCGGGCGGTCAAAGTTGACACTAAGTCTTTCAGAGTGGAAGGCGGAGTATCACTCCATAACGGCGACGGCATCTCGTTTTTTGACGAGCGCGGCGTACTGGGCGGAACCCATGTCAACATCGTCGCAGCCGGCAAGGTTATGCCGGTGAGCACGCGCGGGATCTCCGAGGGAACGCTCATATACCGCAATATGGACCGGGAATTTAACCGCGATCTGGAACGGGTAAAGTCAGCGCGCAAGCTCGGAGTCAGGCTGAAATTCTCCGAAACGCCCGAAGGCTTTTCGCTTACTGCGGCGGACGAAGAAGGCTTTAAGGCCGGGATCTCGTGCATGCCGGGTAAGACCAAGGCCGAAAAGCCCGAAGCGGCGCTGGAGACGATAAAAAGGCAACTCTCAAAGATAGGCGAGACCGGGTTTTACCTTCAGGCTCTGGAGCTCGAACTCTCCTCCCCATATTTCATCCCCGTCAGCGTCCTTAACGACCTGCGGCGCAGGGTGCTTGAGCAGCTTGACGCTTCGCGGATTTCAGCGTATAAGCGGCAGGAAGTTAATTTCAAAAAGACTTCTCACAAATATCCGGCTAAAGAATTGGACTTTACGGCCAATATCCTGAACGCGAAAGCCGTGGAATTCTACAAGCGGCACGGCGTAAAGGAAATAGAGCGGGCGGCGGAGTTCGGCGCCGAGATAGGCGACAGGCCGCTTATGACCATGAAGTCCTGCCTGCGTCTCAGGCTGAACATGTGCCCCAAAACGGACGGCAAGGGGGGAAAGGCTGAACCGCTTTTTCTCGAGGACGAAGAGGGGCGGCTGTTCCGTCTTGATTTCGATTGCCCCAATTGCCGCATGACGCTAAAACTGGGAAAGTAGGGGAACCATAACAGGTTGGCCCCAGGCTCTGTCGCCCACATAGCATAGTCAATTGCTTGCCCCGCGCTAAGCGCATATTTGCAACTTTATAGGCATCAACAATAATCATTATGTTTACCGCAGATTTCACTCAGCTAAACAGGCGCAGAGCCGTAAAAAACACAGCGCCCGGCGCGCGCCGACCGGGATATACACTGATTGAGCTGATGGTGGTCGCGGCTATTGCTGCTGTTCTCGCGGTAAAAGCCGCCCCTAAAATAGCGGATTTTATCTTAAAATCAAAGACCTCTCAATGCGAGGTAAACCGGGTTATCATGGAGCGGGCCGAAGAGCGTTATCAGTTTGAACACGACGGCCAGTCCAGCGCGTCTCTGAGCGCCCTTTATCAGGCGCGGTACTTAGACAGGGTCCCGGTGTGTACGGCAGGCGGTTATTATGTGTGGATTTCAACTTCCTCCCCGGTTAGCATGGGCTGCAGCATACACAAGTGGACTGGCGCGGCCCACCCCGCTCCTCAGCCTACTCCTGCGGAATATTTCACTTTTATCATAACCGGCGGAAAGATCGGCGGTTATAACGGCGGCGGCGGCACAGATTTGATAATCCCGGGGGAAATTGCCGGCACAATTGTAACAACAATAGGCCAAAGCGCGTTTTTTAATGGCTACTTAACAAACACATGGGAAAAGCTGACCAGCGTAATATTACCGGACTCCATAATAACGATAGGTGGTAACGCGTTTCACAGCAATGCGCTGACTTTTATAGATATCCCTGACAGTGTAACTTCACTGGGGGCAAACGCATTCAACGGCAATAAATTAACCGCTGTAAATTTTGGCGCGGGATTAACAATTATCGGCGCTGCGGCGTTTACAAACAACAATCTTACCGAAGTCACCTTGCCGTCTAACATATCGCAAATAAATGACGGCGCGTTTAGCGGCAACGCAATAACAAAAATCACAATTGGTTCCAATGTCGCCATCTGGGAAAACACTCAGGGAAAATCTACCGCTCTTGGGACGAAAGGGACGGAATTTAATAATTTTTATACCGGCGGCGGAAAAGCGGCTGGCACATATATATATGTAAACGGCAAGTGGTCGTTAAGCGTATAAATATGCGCGGGGATGAGGCAAAGAAAAAAGACAGGTGTTGAGCCGCCGTGACGGGGCGGCGGTTCATTTTTTGCGACACCCGGGCCGCATAAATTATAGAATTAAGGAACTATGACTCTCAGATGCGAACTTAATATAAACGGGGGGAGCAGGCGCATATTGCTCGTCGCCAAAGAAGAGGAGACCACGGAGCATGTGGCGCTGCGGCTCGCGGCCGCGATACTGTTTTTTGACCGGGAGCCGGCTCTGGAGGCCGGCCCAAACCATCCCGCCGTAATTGATATAGGTTTTTATCCGGATCTGCTGATAACTAACGACGCGGGGGGCGTGGATGTCTGGATAGAGTGCGGCACCGTGGCCGTCAACAAGCTGACAAAGGTCGCCAGACGCCTGCGCGCGGCCAGACTTGTGGCGCTCAGGGAGAGCCCGGAAGACGGAGTACGCTTCAGGGAAGTCATAAAAAAAGAGATCCCAAAAGGCGATAAGATTGAAATCTGGGCGTGGCCTAAAGGGGATTTTGAGCGGTGGACCGCCGCCCTTAAAGAATCCACGCATGTTTTTGGCGAGGCTTCCGGCAAGTCTCTGAACCTGGTCCTGAACGAAATTCCTTTCGATGTGCAGCTTATTTCATGTTAGAATAGGCAACAGATGACAGGCGGCAGGTTGCAGACACAGTGGAATTTACAGCCTGTAACCTAAAACCTTGATATATTTTGTTTAATACCTGACACCTTGTTAATATGAACAATATCTGCCGAGAAGTCATAGGGTTCCTGGAAAATCTGCGGCGCGATCTCCCCGCGATTTTTCACCGGGAACCGACGCCGAGGCGCGTAACAGGCCCCGTCATTTCTCCCGGCCGCCGCACTGATTTTGCGCCCGCCCCTAACCCCCCCAACCCCTCTATTCGCCCGGCCCCAAAATTGCACGGCGGTCCGGATTCTGACGCCGCCGGCATCGGCAGAAAAACGGCCGGGGGGATAATAAAGGGGCGCATAAAAAACATCGGTTCATCCCTGGGCCTGGAATACGGCCGCGTTTTTATTAAGGACCAAAAAACACTGTGGGCGAGCTGTTCCGGAAAAAGGAATCTTAATTTTAACTGGCGCCTGGCCGCCGCTCCCCCCGAGATACTGGATTACGTGGTGATACACGAACTCTGCCATCTCAGGGAGATGAACCATTCAAAAAAATTCTGGGGGTTGGTGGGCGAGGCCTGCCCGGACTACAAGGCCCGCAAAAAATGGCTCAACGACCATTCGCGCGAGTTGCGCAACGGAAGGGATCTTCTGACTCCTGTAGCCGGCAATTCCTAACCTGAATCCTGCAGTTCAAGGTATACCCCATTGATAAAATCAGGGAACAGAATTATTCTGCAGGATTCCCAGCAAAGCGGGCGGAAGGCCCAGCGTTATGCGCGCCTGGCCCGACGAGGTGAGGCCCGGCTTTAGAACGAGGCATAATTATGCCTCGCGTCCGGGCCGCA
>JBAXKK010000080.1:0-10784 GCA_037137395.1 Elusimicrobiota bacterium | reverse complement strand
GCTGGTACACTTAACACCGACTAAACCGGTACATTACAAGACTGGCGTTAACACAGTTAAGCTGATTTTCTTGGTTAAGCTTTTCTTTTCGTCCGGCAGCAGTTCGTGATACGGCACCGTGAGATGATGATTGCGAACAATTTCTTTACCTTTAAATTGTATTGTAGCCATAGTGTTATGTTATTACCCCATTGTTATCAATATATGTGCTGGTTAAAAATTCACTCTCGCATTACCCATACCTGTTCAATGCATACTTCCTTATAAAACAAAAGCCCCTTATGGCGTAACTTCACCATAGAGGGCTGCAAATTCAGTCTGCCACCAAAAAATGGGGCGGCAATCAGCCCCGAGCTATATCAGTAACCCGGAACGACAGCCGCCTTTTCACCCAGCTTGCGCTGGATTACATTGGCGACCCCGAACACGGTCTGATATATGCCCCAAGTTTTCACTTGGAAGCTCTCCCTGCTCTTATGCAAGGTCCCGGTTGAAGTCAAATTGTTGGCAAATCTAGCCAACGAATAATTTTAAAATTCTATTAGTGCTTCCTCCCATATTACTTTCCTATATGTCATATTATGACAAATTTATTGGGCAAGTTCTCCATACAACGGAGACGAACGCGATTTCAGAATAGTTCTTTGTGCCCTTCTTTCATCCGAGCAATTCCACCAATGCAAGCCATGAGCACAAGATAGCACCCTATGATAATTTTGTAACCGTCATGCGGTAGCCGATGCGGATGTGCCCAAATTATCAAAGCAGAGGCTATTATCGAGTTAAATTCGTGCCAGATACAAATAAAAATATAGCATGTAAAAATAATAAATGCCGCCGAGTAGACGTAATGCAGAAAATCCATCAACCGTTTGTTGCCTACCGTCGCACGGACATCCTGATACAGCCAGTACGCGTCGGTGCGCAATAACGGGTTCAGATTGAATGCCATGATTAGCGCCATCCATCGTACGGATTCCAGAAGAGAAATATTTCTGGTTATAAACCAAGTTGCCATAAGAATCCACAAGAACGCCGTCTGAAAAACAAATCCACCACAGTCTATGGCTATTTTACGCCAGAAAGATACCTTTTCAATGCCTGCCACATTCGTATAAAAGACCGGATAAAATAGATAAATCGATATGCCGATAGGCCGGAATCCTATGCCACTCATAGCCGCCGTGAATGAATGCCCCAGTTCATGTATCAAGCTACCCAGTAGGACCAGGCCAAATATCAGAAGTGCTTGAGAGCGCCCTTCGGAAAGCTGCACAAGTCCGCCGTGAAACTTTAGTGGAATAAACAGGCCGAACGCCAAACCTATGGCGGCAAGGCAGAGAATTAGCGGCAAAATATTTTCAGATGCCACCTGTGATAGTTTGGTCTGGACTGGCCTGAAAACATTTTCCTGCCATTTTGCAGATATAAGTCTTATTTTGGGCTTCAGGACATGACCGATTAGTTTTCTTATTAATTTTTCTGTGGTCTTGATCCGCAAAACATTAATATTTATAAGTCGGTCGAATATTCCCCCGGCCTGTTCTACGCCAAGGGAGGTGAGTGATGACAGGTAGTCCCCCTTATTACCCGCCGCTGGTAAATTATCGATCAACCACCGGGTCTCTGTGCTCAGATAGTAGCAGGACTCGGGGGTAACAATAAGGGCTTCTTCGCCATTTTCGATCCCGTATTCACCTTTAAGATGGTTCTCGTAAACATTATCGGGCATTGTTTCGCAGGGTTATACTTTATTCAATTGATTGGCGGTTACGACTTACGCATTAGCAGCAGGTATTGGAGGCATCTTCCCGATAGCTCTATGGTTTTCATAAGCCAGCTTAATACCCGAAAGTATCGCGTCTTTTATATCATCGCAATAAGGTTTAAACATATCCCCCGTCTTGACACGACACCGCATACCGCATTGTCCTCCGCAGGCAAGCGCAACCGCGCATGCGAGGCAAGACGGAAGATTGGCCAAGTGCCGAGCCTTATAGGAATCACGCAATGGAAAAAATTCCACGCCAGCTTCTCCTATATGTCCAACACGCCATTCAGGGTATCCGGCTTCCTCTGAGCAGGCGTACAGATCGCCGACAGGATCGACCACAAGATACTGTTGGTATGTCTGCATGCAGTATGCGGTACGCATTAGACCGACACCACCTTTTAGATCGAAAAGATACCGGAAATCATTAGCATGCAGACTGATAGGACAGTGAACATCAAGGCCGAGTTCGCGCAACTTGCGAGAGAGTGCACCTATAGTGATAAAGCCCGTTGAATCCACTGTTGCTATTCCATCGTGCAGTGGGTATGCGTAAACATGCACAAACTTATTATCTAATATGCGCTTTGCCCTTAATTCCTCCAGTAATTGCGGGAGGCTATCCACCTTTGACTTGTCAACATTAATGCGGACATCAACATAGGTTTCCTGCTTAATCAATAGCTGGATGTTTTTTAGTATCCTGTCAAAGGTGGCATCCCCGGAAGTCGTTGTTCTTGAGCCATCATGAAAACGTCGTCCGCCATCAAGAGATATCTGGACTTTACCAATCTTGCCCGGACCAGGACCAAAAACATTCGGCATTGCGTCCACCGTGATGCCATTTGTAACGGCGGTAACCGCCATTCCCGTGCGTCTTCCGGAATGTTCCAACATTCGGCGTATTATAGCCTCATTACCCGGTAAAAAAGGCTCGCCGCCGTACAAGGATAAGCATGGATTAGAGATCGTAGGCAACAAAGTGGTTAAATACTTTTCAAAAATGTCGTCTACCAGTTTCGCGCTCATTACAGAATGGGATTTTCCGGGCCGATGAGCCTGCTGATAACAGTATTTACAGGCAAGATTACAGTTATAGCTTACAAGCAGAATAATTCCACCGGCGGTGAGCTGGTGCTTTTTTTATTGTGTAGGCAGGCGACGAACTCTTTAAATCGCGCCATCTCTGCTTCTGGAGTGAATGTCGTAATATGCCCGCGTTGAGCGAGAAACTTCCTATTGGCCGGAGAAAGCCTGGCGATGCGCGAATGGTCGCGTGATGAGAGTATATCGCCCAGCTCACGGGGAATCTCATCCATGCAACCATTCACCCCATTGAATAATAGACTTATTTTGGGATCGTCGAGGTCGATAATGTTCAGATACCGGCTGACATAGTGTTTTTCAGTCATTTCGCAGCTTCATTCTGAACAGAATCATTTTTTTACCGACTTATTTTGCAAGCAGGCCTTTAAGGAATAGCCATGCTCGCTAAAAACCTGGAGATAATAAGCTTTATTGGGGCTTGAGAGGAAAAAACTCTTATCTATCTTGCAGGATTTTTCACATGCCCTGGCCGCTTCCGCATATCGATTCAGTCCCATCAATGCTCCCATTTTTGCAATAAGCCCATCAGCTGATGATTGAATTTGCAGCGCGTGTTCGATATCAGCCAAGGCTTCGGCATAATGATGTTGATACGCGGATGCCTGATACCGAAGTATATACGCCCCATGCACCCCATCTCTGGTATTTGGAGTCTTAAACTTAATCTCGTAGGGCTTTTTTGGCGCAAAGAATTTCTCCATACCAATTACAATTTTGTCAGCCTCCGCATAGGCTGATGCGTAATCTCCTTTCCCAAAAGCAATTTTGCTTTTTGCAGCAAGATATGACGCTTGGCGTTCAGCATCAGGAGATCTCTTCAATTCCTCGCTCAGAAGCTGTTCAGCCTCTTTAATTTGCCCATTGTCAATAGAAGCATACAAGTCTTTATAAAACTTGCTATATCGCAGCAAACGCATAGCCTCCTTTACTTTCTCGCTGGTGTCAGCTATCTGCTTGTCAAAATCGGCACCGTCATCGTCAACTGCTAATTTGGCATCTTGGAGATCATTGCATCGCGCATTTCCGGGGTTCAGCGCGAGTAGTGTGCCAAATATAAGTAAGGGCATAATATGATATTTTTTCATTATTTTCTCCATATGTGCGATATTTAGTATATCAATCACCACCGTCCCCTCCACCTGGGACTGGTGATGGCGGTGTTGGTGGCGTCGGCTGGGGATGATATCCCGATGCGCAGGTCGGCGGTGGAACCTCTGGAATTTTACCCTGGCAACCTGGTGGGACCACAATAACTGATGCTCCGCAAGTCTCTTTGGGGCAATACACATTGTTACAGCCAAGAGCAATCATCGGTAACGCTTCAAACTCAATGCGATCCTTCGCTTTTTCAAGCGTAAGGACGGCTTCACCGATCATGTTTAAAGACTTTATAACGTATTCCTTATCCATAGCTACCTCTTATTCTACGCAGATTTGATATTCCCTAGAGATGGATTGAGCCGTGCAGCAATTCATCTCACCTTTTGCCCCGGCCAAGGCGACGACCGGCCATTTCAGCGTTTTCACACGCTTCAGCTCTTTTTCATAAATGATATGGGAATGCGGTTCTCCCCCCTCGTTAATTTCTTTGCGAACAATGAACCCGCCTCCGCACATTAACCGTATCAGTTCGGCGTTTTCCGTTTGTTTCTGTCCAGGTTTACCGATGTCGGCCTCTATTCCGAACCCGTGCGACATCCCCTGCGCTTTCCAATCGTCTTTCCGGTCCATAGTTCCGCCCCAAGGAAGACTTATGTCCCCTATTTTAAGCAGGCCTGCTCCCGGCGCGACGCTTTTCCATTCAGCCGCCAGTGCTTCAAGAGCGGATACTGTCGCACTAGTTTCGTAGTGGTTGGTGTAGGCATGGGAGGCGGTTACTGTTTTTTCCGACCCATGTGGATTTATATCGAAACCGCGGCTGTTCATGGACTCAATGTCCAGCGCGGACGCATTCGCATAATGCGGATACAAGATTAATGGAACCGTTATAATCAGGCCGTGTAAAAACATAGAAACGCCAAATACTACAGAACGCACTGCAACCTATCGTAGCTCTCGCGCTGGATATGGCTTAATCAATCTTAAATTGAAATAATCTTTTTTCTCAAAGCCCCTGTCATATCCAATAAAGCCAGGCTGAGAGCTCTTAACTATTTGCCACTCACCAAAAATGGTGTTGAAGTGCCCAGCATTTTTATCGGGAACATAAACATCTGTTGTGCAACCCTTTATGGTTTGAATACTGAAGCTCTCAGTATCCAGCATTCTGCCCGGAACGCCTGGCGTGTTATTAATTTGGAGACCTTTTGCATATAGCCTTACAACATCAGATGGGATGTGCGAGATTTTTTTGCCCAGTTTTCGGGCTTGCGAGTAGCAGTGTCTACTCCCTGAGTCGCGCCTTTCAATGACAGTATAGTCCGTGGCGCTTGATAGGACTACAAGAAGCCGGTTGCCGTCATTATTATATCCGGCAATTACCATATCTTCGATTTTGTCGCCGTTAAAATCCCCTCTCACAGCGTATGGCAGAGATTTTTCGGAATAGTGATACGCCGAAGTGATGTCAGCCGGATAATCCTGCACTGTCCATGGTTCAAAATCCTTATCGTACGCATGAACAGCTTTTGACATAGCAGGGCTTAAAGCCAGCTTCTCTATGTATTCAGGCTTGAAGGCAGCCGAAGCTATAGAACCGACTTCCACGGGGACCACGCCGGCAAGTCCTTCGTGATATCTAAAAATAGTGTGCGCGTCCGTAAGATCGTACCCATAAGGAGACTTTGAACCGGCAAAATCTTGTGAGTAAAGGATGCCGTCATTTTGTATCAATTCTTCTTCACCGGGCATTTCCTCACCATCAAGAGAGAATTTTGTCCCCTTTCTTAACAAATGAAGTATATCAACGTATTGCAAGTCAGATTTTTCATAAGACCACAGCGGCAGAATAGAATAGCCTGTTGTATCGGACATGATTACCAAGATCATGTTCCGGTCCGTTGTTTGTCCGGCGACAGCTACATCCTCTTTTCCGTTTCCATCAAAATCGCCCTTGATGATATACGGCAGCTGCTTATTTGTAAAGTGATAGTGCTTGATTCCAGCCGGATAATCCGTTATAGCCCACATTCTAAAA
Source organism: Elusimicrobiota bacterium (assembly GCA_037137395.1). GTDB lineage: Bacteria > Elusimicrobiota > Elusimicrobia > Elusimicrobiales > UBA9959 > YA12-FULL-51-18. The sequence goes on along the minus strand of JBAXKK010000080.1, from coordinate 4,770 downwards.
TCAGGCAAATAACCATGCAACGCCATTTCTTGTTCCCTGGTTAAGCGCAAAGCTTCCTGGTATTCATGTTTAAGTTCGTATGCCGGCGGTTCAGGCCTGTCGTCTCCACCTCCAACGCCTCGTGCTTCAAAATGCGGCTGATTAATCGAAGATGAAACAACCACGGACGCATGAGGAATCATTCCTTCGTGTACGCCCGAAGCGGAACTAGTGGCGATATTTTGTCCCGAAGAACAAACAGTTGACACCAGAAGGAGTGTCAGCACAGAGGTCGATATTTTTGCAGAAATTATTCGCATAGTATTTGTCGGAATCTCGCTAATAGCAATTGGCCGGCTCGGAATCGCCCGGTTCCCTTAAAACGGCAATTTCCCCCTCCATGTTTTTTACGTAAAGGTTGATACATTGGCAGTAGGTATTAGCTGTGCCAGCAAGAGGCACCCCATTGATATCGACGCCAGTGTCACAGTTAAACGTAGGATTTGGATAGGCCTTAATGGCTAAGCCACAACTAGAAACCGATTTTATCGGTGGGGGAGGTGTTACCGGGCCAATACTTCCGCCATCGGACTCGTAACTCTCGTCCGCATATTCTGAAATCCCAACCATTCTCCCATCAGCGGTTATGGGAAAGCCCTGAATACCCCTGAGACGGGTTATCTCCTTGGCATACTGTATGTGGTAATGATTCTGCTCATCAAGTGTATTTCCTTCGGATTGAACGGTAAACCCTAGGTCGTCCATTAGTCTTATCAAAGCAGCACGATTGGATTTTTTAACGCATCTCTTACTTAAATCTAACGCTGTTCCGAAGCTATGATTTGAGTGTGAACCAGTCCAGTTCCCAAACACATCAAAAAGCCCGCCCCACTTCAGACTCATGTCATTAAACACTAGCTTGTTCGCGCTTGCGTGCGTTTTCCGCCATTGCTTGCCTAAGGCCGAGATTGCCGCTACGGTATTGATGGTGGCATAGTGATTGAATGGATGCAATTGATTGTTGCCGCCAAGCACATAAGAGGGATCTAACGGTAATTCCTGCAGGCTTGGCACTAATATATCCATAGAGGCGGTTTCCGCCATCGTGCATGCACCATTAAATGCCACTTGTGTAATTAATTGCGTCGCATACTTGGGATCATCCATGTAAACAGTAAAAACAGAGTTTTGATTTAGTGGCGGGGACGTAATCATTCCCGATATAGAACCTCCAGGTTGCCAGGGAGTGCCGTTGATAAGATATGCAACTGAAGCAGGCGGGACCGGAGTACATGGGCGTTGTGTGTGTTTTTTGCAATCGCCACTGTTGAGAATATTCGGCAATGAATGCCTATGCCCGGCATCCTGCGGAAAGTTAAAAGTGGGCGCTACTTGAAGATACCATGTATATGTTTGACCTGTAGGGCCGCTGCATGTATAGTTAATCCTGGCGTGATTGCGCCCCGGCACAAACGAATAATGCTTGGTTCCGGATTTATCGATTGCGGGTTCGATGGGTATTATGGTTCCGTCGTCTAAACGAAGGCTGACATTTATTTTTGCCGTTGGTCTTTGTATGCCTGATAGTTGCAAGGCTCGGTTGGAAGATTTTGAATATTTTCCATCAAAATCAACTGGCACATCTGTTGCGGATACGAATGGCCGAATCGTAAAAAATACAGCAAGACAGGCTAGCAATATTTTAAGCATCATTCCGCCTCCAAGACGAGATATGGAAGTCATTATCCCCTAAAGCATTCTACCGTATAGAAGGGAGTGTTGCAACTAGGAGTTCAATACGCTAATCCTCCGCTAAGAGCGTTCCCCCATAGTGGAAAAGATTTCACCCGATGGGTGAAGCCGCGCTTTACAGTATTTCTGCACCGGGTTACCCCCAAAAACCGCCCACAAACCGCTCATAAAAAAACAGAATGCCTCCTATAGTCCACGTCTAATAGATACAGGAGGCACTCAAGTATTATGATACGACAAAAACCAGGCAGTTTTAAAGTGGAAAAATCGGATTCTTCTCTTACATCGTTCGCCGGCCTTCCGATTATCTCCGATTTAGCTCATTCCTGCGGCCTCATTAAACAGCTTAATGCCATAGATGGATTATGGAAACGCCGACGCGATTATTCAACCGCCGACCATATAATGAGCCTCGCGCTCACCCTTATCGCCCGCGGCGAACGCCTGGACGACAACCGTCTGATTAAAAATGACGCGGTTGTCTCCGCGTTGAGTATCGTTTCCATTCCAGCCGCAAACACTGCCGGGGTTTTTCTGAAACGCTTTTCCCACAGGACAATAGCCGCATTAGCCCGGGCCGCACTTGTGCCGGCGGCCTTCGCGCTTAAGCGGCTTAAGACCGCAACTATAGACATCGATTCCTCGCTTATAGAATCCGACAAGGAAAACGCCGCTTACCTATAAAAAATTCTTAATTAAAGTGACACACAACTTAATTGGCAACAATTAAGTTGTGTGTCACTTTATTAGCACTTTATTAGGGAACGGGGATAGGCCCTTAGACCTATACAAGCACGACCCTTAGTGCCCTTGTCGCGCATAGTCTTACCGAGTATGCTATTACCGTAGTAAGAAATACCTTGTAATTCGGGGGGTTGGCCCCGGAGTATCCACGACCGGACCGTAATCCGGTGTATCCAGGGAAAGCAAATTAAAATTTGCTTTCCCTTTTTTGTTTGCAGAAACAACAGAAAAAAGGGGAGGCTAAAATGAAGAAAACAATGATGGCAGTAATCGGTATAATATGTTTAGGGATTGGTTTCACCAATGCGGAGAATGTGGCCGTATCATTTGACGGTTCTGAAAATAAAAGCATGAACCCGTATGTAATAGCTAAGGTGAATGAGAATAATGAAACGCAAAAAGTTCCCACACCTCAGGCTGTGAGCCAATCCGCCGCGGAGGATACTGCAAATCCGTACAAAGATCGCATTATTGTCGTAAAAGATCTGCTAAAAGATCTTTCCGCCAAAGACCGGGTGGAGTTTATGTCCAGCATAAAATTAACAAATGGGAGAGTGGCCGCCCGGGATTATACGGTTCTAGAGCGGAATAGACTATCCCTCGCAAGAATAGAGGAAATTCTGCTGGCCTTTGAATTCCGGGAAGAAAACATGGATTCACACATCCCCATTGTTGAACACCCTATGGCACAAATAGGGGAGCTCCTGCAGGGTGTTCCAGAAAAGACCAAGGAGGATTTGTTGGATAATATGAAGCTTTTAAATGGCGCCATGGTTTCTATTAAAACCGATGCACTGGAAAAGGCAATTACTCCTGAAAGATTCGAAGAGATACTCAGTATAATTATGCCGCCAGCACCTGGGCCAGAATCACGGCATATTCTTACCGATTATGCCTGCAACGCCTCTACTGGGGCGAAAGGTAACGTTGTTCTCCGCGGCTGCGACTTTGAGGATGGATACAAGTGTAATACGACAACTTGCAAGTAATGATATTGCTGGTGGGGGCAGAGCAGTTCTGCCCCCACTGGAGACGGGATTATGAAAAACATAAACATTATTATGGCTCTATCGGCTACGCTATTGGTGGCAGGGTGTACCGGTCCGGAAATTAGACTTGCGAAGGTATCCGAAGAAGTTTCCGCTGCCGGGAGAAAGCATGATATGGATGCCATCAATAACCTGTCATCCTCAATTACAGCGGAAGATCTGTCTCCGACGCGCATGAAAAAATATTCGGATAAAGCTGTAGACTCACTGTTTCACGCGTTAATGAAAATCTCTCTTTACTTGCCTGACGAAGAGAATTACACGTTAAGGATGGAGAGCGCATTCAAAGAAAAGGGCCGAAGGGGAAAAACCACGGGGGATGATACCGAGCGCATGTATAATGCTTTCATTATGTCAGGGCTATTCAGCAAAGCTGCTGCGCTACGGCTGGAGCTCCCCGACAAGTCTTTGCCGGAAGTCCCTGAAATCGTTCCGGCGGATACCGCCAAGCCTGAAGGGTGGTGGGTATATAAGGTTTCAAAACAAGGGAAAAAAGTTAACCTGCAGCTGCTTCCGAAGAGCGGTCAGGCGATCGTAATGGTTATGCGTCCCGGATGTGAGTTCGCTGAAATGGCCGCGGACGGGATATTTGCAGATTCGGAACTCGGACCTGTTTTTCGCGCTAAAGGATTTATGCTGACCAGGGCGTTCGATCCCGCGGGCATTGAGACCGTAAAAAAACACTCCAATTTCGATGCGGTATATATGGCGCGAAAATCAAGCGACTTTCCCGGCTTCACCCTCTTGAGGATATCTCCAACTTTTTACTTCATTAAAGACGGGAAAATACTGGACGAATTCAGCGGCTGGGACAACGACGGTGGCGGGGAATACGCAAAAAATGAGATCCGCAAGGGGCTGGCAGCAATAGGCATCAAAACAAAATCAGAGTAACCAGATGGCTCCCGATTTTACGGCCCCTGCAACCATCGCTAACATTCCCCATGGCCGCTTTCTTGGAACCAGGAGACGCGCTGCCCCCTATCTTCACGCGGAAAGGGGCGCAGGGCTTTATTTTTAGCACTCCGGCGCTATAGCGCCACCTATAGTAACCAGCGACAATATTGAAACCGGGGGTATTACTTATACCTCCGGCTTGAAATCAGAGCGGATGTTTATGAAAACACGACAATTTTTTGACTTTTCCATCGCATTGGCTGCATTTCTTTTTCTGTCCGGGTGCTCCGGGATGTATGCAAAAACCCTCAAACACGCGGATGCGATCAATGAGGCGACCTCAAAGCCA
>JBAXKK010000079.1:0-11346 GCA_037137395.1 Elusimicrobiota bacterium | reverse complement strand
ATACCTCACCTGGTCTCCTGGGTTCAGGATCTCTCCCTCATTGCGCTTGTGATAGCGGGTGGCAGCCTTGCGGCACTTATAATGCCCTTATCATGTGTTGGATTAGTGGCGGCGGTGTCCCGGGGAGCGTTGATCATTCTTGGCGCGACTCTCGCGCTCTACCCCGGCATGCTCCAAAGTTCTCTGGCCTTTCCGGTCAATATGTTCAACACCGATATAGATACGGCCACGGTGTTCCTTCGCGAGTACGCCGGGATAGGGATGCTCTGGCCGGCCGCGATCGCGCTTTGTGCGGGAATCGCAGCCCCGAGGTTAACTTTTCTTCGCCTGCCGCTTAAGCGGACTCTTGTTACAACACTGTTCATTCTAACTCTGGCAACCTTATTCGGGGAGGCGCCTAATCCCATCGTCTTCAGCATTAAAGACAAGTTCCGTGAGTTGGCACACGGCGGCGCGCGTGCCGTACCGAGGCTGATACCAGGCGCGTCTACCGGGTTATCCGCCTTTACTACAATCAGTCCGCTCGAATCAGATCGCTCCCCTGAATACGACCACATTGCGCTTGTGGTTCTCGAAGGCGTCACCGCAGCCCGCTTCGAGTCGGAGTTCCTGAACAAGCCGGGAGGATTCAGCGAGCGCAACGCGAAACATGCCCGTTACTTTCGCAACTACTGGACGACGAATTTAGACTCATACACAAGTTTAATCGCGATGACGACGTCGCTCCAGGTGCCGTTCCGCTCCTATGCCGACCCGTCGCGCTACGAGCGCGTCAACGCTCTGCCTAACGCCCCCGGAGCTCTGAGGAAGAAGCAATATCGCACACTCTTCATCAGCACTTATGAATACCAGCCGTTCGTTCCCAATCGCCAGCAATGGGATCGTATAGCCGACCGGCGCGACCTTTCCGATCTGAATGGCTGGACTTCTCTCGGCACAAGCCGAATGGAATCCGCCACCGAAGACAGGGCGGCTCTACCGCTGATTCTTAAGCATATGGCTTCCGCCCCGCGCACCTTCGTTCTTTCGGAACTCGTGTACGGCCACACGCCCGAGTGGATGGCCTCCACCGGCCTGACCCAGCTTTCATACTATGACAATTACTTAACAGAATTATTAAATGGTCTCGCAAAGGCGGGGCTTAAGAACAAGACGCTGACCATCGTGGTATCGGACCATGGTGAGCGCAGCGCCGCTTCCGACCCGGAGAACTATCGGGTTCCCCTCCTCATTATTGGAAAGGGTGTGCCCGCCGGCGAGGATACTGAGATTCGTTCCCACCTTGATCTGCAGGGGATAATGGCCCATTATATATTCCGCGTCCCGCTTCCGGCTAAAAGAAGCAGCCTCACCACTGTCGGTTCCACCGAGCGCTGGGTCTACGGCGAGATAGTTCCCCCGGATCAATATGTCTTCATCGATGACAGAACAGGACAGGTTCTAAACAAGGGTGGCCGGCTGGAGCCTGGCGGCGTTAATAGGCGATTTCAAGAACTGGTCAACCTCATTGACGGGACTAAAGGCTACGGCGCGGCAGCAGTGCATAAAGAGATACCGCGCAAGCATTAAAATGCCGGAGAGACGCCGTTTCCTGGATCTTTAATTAAGGCGTATATTTTATGATTTCTTTTTAGGCGACTTTTGCCCGGCGGCGGTTTTAGCGGCAGAGTGAGTTTTGCGGGCAGCGGTATTATTTATCCGGCGCCGGACGCGATGGCGCCGGGGAGGACGACTGACAGACCAGTAGCGGCTTTTGCCCACATCAAGGTGGGTAAATCCTTTATAAGGATAATACCCCACTCCTCCGACCCACATTTTCTGGCCGTATTTTTTAACTTTTGTGGAACTGTAGCCGGGTATCCTTATATCAGCGGCCCAGCCCAGCATGTGAAGACTATGCCTGACCGCGCCGGGGATGCGGCCATTATTTTTAAAGGTGCGGTAACCGCTTAAAAGAACGAGGCCTTTTTTTCCAAACTTATCTTCCACGGCATCCAGCAGCTCTATCAGCTTAACAGCTATCTTCGTTTCGCTCCCGGTAAGACTGCAGCGCATAATGTGGTTCAGTTTAGCCAGAGCTTCCGGATCATAGGACCCGTCCGCCAGGCGGTAGCGCACGGTTAACTTCTCCCCGTTATCGTTCCTGGTCAGCGTTAGCCTGCCATTGCCGCCCAGGTTCACAGGTTCCGGAGTGTACGCCAACGCGCTGCTTATAAAGATATCAACATCGCTCTCCCCGCCCTCTTCCAGATCAACAACTTCCTCCTCAGTGACCTGCTGCGCGGCAGCGCTGGCCAGCGTTATGGAGTAATCCGGAATATAGGCAAACCGCTCCGTCAGGGATGAGGCGCCGACTTGCACATTAGGCGCGGCAACGGGCCCGAGCAGTTGCGCGGAGGCGCGGGGGCTTAAAGCCAGAATAAGCAAAGGAAGAATAAACGCAAATTTAAGCTTTGGCATCAGAATGGATATTTTATCAAAAAAATCCCCATAACAGCCGGGAAAAATCAGAGCCCGGCCTTTACAGCGACCCCGCATGTAAAGACAGCGAAACCCGCAAAGGCATGGGCGTAGCGCTCCGCGCGTTCAATAGGTCTTTAGGCTCACAAACATATAGGCCATAATTTTTGAGCAAACTGCCCTTTCGGCCCAAGGCTCAACGGTTTTAATGCGCTAAACTATAATACAGAAGAACGCTTGCATCGACGCAACACAAATACCGGTAAAAAGGAACTTCAATGAAAAAACCAAGCATAATAAATCTTTTAATCTCGGCGATGTTTTTGGCCGCCGGCGCGGGCGCGCAGGAATTTTCTTTTGACACCGGCAGATCTCTCAAGGATATAATTGAGCAGGCCGCTAAGATAGATGTTCCGGCAGTTCCTTCTTCAGGAGAAATGGACAATAAAGCCGCAAAAGACTGGACCATAATGGTCTTTATGAACGGCAAAAACAACCTTTCCTCGTATGTCATAAAAGATATGAATGAGATGGAAGTGTTCGGCCCTACATCAAATATCAACATTATTACCGAAGCCGGCCGCACCAAGTATTCTGATCAGCCTGAAAGCTATCCGGGCGGTGATTATGATGATTTCGACCCCGACTACAATGGAATAGTTCCGCAGACGGACGGGCCGTCCATGCCTCCATTCATGGGTAAGACCCACACATTAACAGCCAAGACCACCGACTGGTCGGGCGTCAGGCGATACGAGATAGTGAAGGACACCGACACCCGCGAGATAGGTTCAAAAGTAATCGAGACCCTTACGGGCGCGGACATGGGCGACTACAATCATCTGGCAGACTTCGTCCTGTGGGCTAAAGTCCGATATCCCGCCAAACGCTATATGCTGATAGTATGGAACCACGGCGACGGCTGGAAAACAAAATCGCTGGAGCCCAAGCTCGCGATGAAAGGCATTTCCTACGACGATGAAACTGGCAACGGCATAACCACAGGCCAATTGGGATTGGCGCTGAAAAAAATGGGAGGCGTAGACCTCTACGCATCCGACGCCTGCCTCATGCAGATGAGCGAGGTTATATACGAATTAAAAGATTCGGTCCCCGTAATAGTCGGCTCGGAGGAAACAGAACCGGGGGACGGCTGGGCTTACGACTTCTTTCTTGAACGGGTCCACAAAAACCAGTACAACCTGACCCCGCAGGTCATGGCCACGGCGGCCGTGGATGGCTATAACCAGTACTACAGCGGCAAAGGTCAGGGCACGACCCAATCCGCAGTTACTACCACAAACCTGGAAGCTTTCCGGGCGCTGGTAGACCAGTGGACCGTCCTGGCCATGAGCAAGGGAGAAAAAGACCTGATTAAACAGGCCCTGAACGAAGCCATGGAGTACGAAGGGGTTGATTCCAGGGATTTCACCCACTTCCTGACGCTGACCGCTTCAAAAACCAAGGTCCCGGAACTGAAGGCGAAGAGCGTGGAAGTTATAAATTTCATCGCCGGGAAAATAGTGTTTAAAAACGCCACTTCGGGCAATGCCTATAAGACTTCCTCCGGGCTGGGCATTTATCTGCCCGCGTACGGTTATGACGCCAACTACTCAAAGCTTGCCTGGTCCGCTAATGGCAAATGGGATGAGTTTATTCAGTGGTTAAACAAGTAAAAAAGAGTTGATTGGCTTTAAATAAAACAGCCCTTTCATGATGAAAGGGCTGTTTTTTTATTCCCAACTGTTAAATAATTTGGCGGAATTTTTTCAGAGCGTAGTAGACCTGACCCAGCGCTACTCCGCCGTCGTTGGCCGGGACTTTCTCATTCGCTAAAACTTTAAAGCCGGCACGCGTCAGTCTTTCCACACCTAAGGTCAGCAGAGTGCGGTTCTGAAAAACTCCGCCGGATAAAGCCACAGTTTTTATGCCGGTTTCCAGGCTGATAGCGGAAACCGTTTTAACCAGCGTGACAACCAGCCCGGCGTGAAATTCCTCCGATATTGCCCGCGCTCTCCCCGGCCCGCGCTCGCGCAAAGCCCCGAGGACGGCCTTCGCCGGATCTATTATAAAAACACCGTTCTTTTTTTCTATATCAAAAGCGTAACCACGCGCAGACGGACTAACGCACAGGCTTTCAAGCTCCATCGGCCCCTGGCCCTCGTAAGTAGCCTCGGCCCCAAGCCCGGCGATAAAACTTATGGCGTCAAAAAGCCGGCCCATGCCGGAAGTAAGCGGGGCGTTTAATCCTTTGTCGGAAAGCTTCTCAACGGTATCCAGCGTGCCAGCCTCCACCCCGCTAAAAAGCGCCCCGGCTTCACGCCTCCACCCTGGCCCCAGAGCGGCTTTAAGAAGCGACAGGGCAGGGCGCCAGACCTCCCGCGCCGCGGCGTCACCGCCGGGCAAGGCGAAGTATTTCAGATGGGCGGACCGCCGCCATGAGCTTCCCTTTATAACAAAGAATTCAGAACCCCATATATGGCCATCCGTTCCGTAACCCGTGCCGTCAAAAGCGACCCCGATGAACGGAGCATCAATAGCATGCTCCGCGGCGACGCTCAGAACATGCGCCACATGATGCTGCACAGCTACTTTCACTCCTTTTAGGGACCGCGCGTAACCGGAGGAATGGTAATCCGGGTGAAGATCATGGGCTATGAGAACAGGGCTTACTTTTAAGAGGGCTCGCGTCTTGGCCAGGGTTTCAGCGTAAAACACTTGATTCTTGTATTCAGTCTGATCGCCTATATATTGCGAAAGGAACGCTTCTTTTCCGCGGGTAAGGCAGAAGGCGCTTTTGAGATCCGCGCCACAACCCAACGCACTCTCAGCGGCGGAAAATAACAGCCTGATCGAATCCGGAGCCCAGCCGCGGGCCCGCCTGACAAGACGAAAAGCGTCGGCGGCAAAAAATCCCACTGAATCGTCAACGCGGTTATGTATTTCCCTGTCGTGGAAGACTATGAGATCGGCCAGCGGTCCGAGGTTGACCTCGGCTTCGGCGCGGTCTTTTGAGATAGGCTCATCCCGCCGGTTGCCTGAAGTCATGACCAGCGGACTTCTAAATCCTTCCGAGCGCAAAAGCTGAAAAAGCGCGCCGTGGAGCGGCGTGTAAGCGAGCATAACGGCTATGGTATCAAGCCCCGGCGCGACTATGCCAAGCGCGACCGGGTATTTCTTCTTCAGCATAACAGCCGGAGCCGCGGACGATTCAAGCGCCGCGCTTTCAGGGTTTGAGAGCAAACAGAATTTAGCGATCTCCGCCAAAGCGCTGAACATAACGGCAAAAGGTTTGGCGGGACGATCCTTTAAATTCCGCAATCTGCGGACGGCGGCGGCATTCAAGGCATCGCAGGCAAGATGGAAGCCTCCCAGACTTTGCAGAGCGACTATCTTCCCCTCAATGAGATATTTTGCCGCCAGTTCAAGAGCGTTGGCCCCGTCAAAGCGCCTGCCGTTCAGAATGGCGCTGACTTTGGGACCGCAAACCGGGCAGGCGTTAGGCTGGGCGTGAAAACGCCTGTCCAGGGGGTCCAGATACTCCGCGAGACAATCGGGGCACATCTTGAACCGCTTCATAGTTGTAAGCGGGCGGTCATACGGGATATTTTTAACTATGGTAAAGCGCGGGCCGCAATTGGTGCAATTAGTGAAGGGATAAAGATAGCGCCTGTCTGATGGGTCCAAAAGTTCGCGCCGGCAATCGGCGCAAAGGGCGAGATCGGCGGGTATGCGCGCTTCCGCTTTTGCCTTTCCGCCACTTTTTACTATGGCAAACTCACTGCCGCCCGAGATTGGAAGAACTACTGTTTTAATGGAATCTATCCGCGAAGCCGGAGGCTTACGGGCTGTCAGATCTTTTATGAACTGACCGAGATCAGGGCCCCGGCCCTGCGCCTCTATAGTGACGCCGGAAGAGTCGTTTCGCACCCAGCCTGAAAGCTGATGCTCAAGCGCGAGCTTATAGACATGCGGCCTAAAGCCGACGCCCTGGACAACGCCTTTAATGAGGATTTTTTTTCTGATAATTCTGGACATTATATTATCGGCATATACTTTATACCGTTTACTATTAGGGAATTCCTTAAAAGCCTATGGCGTACGGCGGATGGCCGATGGCAATACATTGTCTGATTTTGAATAATCCAGCTCGCTGCCGAGCATACTGTGAGGCACCAGATATACCAGCGCGGTAACGATAAAAGCGGCCAGGAGCCAGGGTTTAAATTTTTCCGCTCTGAAAACCGCGTAAAGAGCGGCAACCCAGAAAACAAGCATAACCAAAGTCTTATTGTCCGTCAGGTCATGGCCGAACGGCCAGCCGGTCCAATAAGCCCCGAAAGCGTGAAATTGCGTAATCGGGCCGAGTATAAATCCGCCCAACAGGAGAAAGAGGATATTGAACATGACGGCGTGTTTTATCACCGCATCTATGGTAAAAACAGTGATGAAGATGCGCACCGAGAAGAGCATAAAAAGGAACATAAAGAATACATGCGGCACCAGTATAACGGCCGGCACCGCGCCTTTGAACCTGGTAATTGCGGGTGCCGAATAAAGTTCCAGGTCGCCTTTTTTCTGTTTTATGAAAGCCCGGTACTCAAGCTTCCCGGCCGGCGGCTGGTCGGGGAGAAGAGCCGAAAGGACGCCGTCGCGATAGTTCATCTCGGTTTCGGTCCAGGCGTCGTCCGTTTTGTAGCGCCTCCAGGAAACATAGCCTTCTATTTTTACCGGAGCTTTTATTTTTATAAGACAGTCCTGGCCCGCAATGGTGCAGCTCCTGGTCAGGCGGAACGAAACAGGAATCTCCCCATCAAGCATAAGATTTCCGCTCAACGGATAGGTCGGACCTGTAAGGCGCTGAAATAGCGCGAAAAATATTGTAATTATAAAGCTAAGAATCCAAAACAGCACTTTCTTCATAAAAGCCGGTCCATGTTCTCTAGCATATCCGCGGCAACTGTTCGCCCTCAAGCATCGTAATAAGGCGTGCCCCACCGATAGCTGTATTAAGGCGCACCTGCGGTGTTTTGGCCTTTACAACCCGTCCGATGACGCGGGCCTCACGGCCGTACTTACCGGCACGCAGGGCGGCGACTATTTTCGCGGCGTCGCAAGCCCCGGCAAATACCACCGCTTTACCCTCGTTGGCGACATAGAGCGGATCAAGGCCCAGCAGGCGGCAGGCGCTTTCCACGGCCGGTTTTACCGGGACCTCTGTTTCGTTTATCTCTATGGCGGCATGGCACGCCAGAGCCGCCTCGTTTAAAACGGTGCCAAGACCGCCCCGGGTGATATCGCGGATGGCTCTGATCTTTGAGGAAACTTTAAGCGCCCGCGCTATCATGGCGTTAAGCGGCGCGGCGTCGCTCCTGATGTCCCCTGAAAGACCAAGGCGGCCGCGCGCATTCATGACCGCCACGCCGTGGTCGGCAAGGCGGCCGCTCAGGATGACGGCGTCTCCGGGTCGTATAAGGGAAGAAGAAAGTTTGAGCCTGGCGGGGATAAGCCCGACGCCGGATGTGTTGATGAAAAGTTTATCAGCCTTCCCTTTTTCCACAACCTTCGTGTCGCCGGTCACGATAAGAACCCCGGCTTCACGGGCGGCCTTACGCATGGAGGCGGTCAACTTCTTAAGCAAAGCTAAGGGAAAACCTTCTTCAATGATAAACGCGGCCGAGATGACCAGCGGTTTGGCCCCTTTAACCGCCAGATCATTCACAGTCCCGCAGACGGAGATACGGCCGATGTCTGCGCCGGGAAATTCAAGCGGATCAACTACATAAGAATCGGTAGTAAAAGCCAGGCGCTCCCTTCCTGCCCGAATCTCGGCGGAATCTTCAAGCGGGGCCAGGGCGGGATTAAAGAAAGCCTTGAGGAACAGACGCGAAATAAGTTCGTGCGTCATGCGGCCTCCGCTCCCGTGCCCGAGCTTTACTGTTTTTTCCGTTTCCACGGCTATCCCCTCCCGGCCGGCGCGGCCGGTCTGGGCTTTTTCTGAAGTATCTCAAGGAAGGCTTTCGCGGAAGCAGGAAGTTTGCGCGACTTATTATAAATCAGATAGAGAGGCCTTGAAACTTCGGCGTCGGTGAACCGGGCGATATGCAGCTTATTATCCCGCTCCTCCTCCCGCAACGCTGACAGCGGCAGAATAGAGAGCCCCGCGCCTGAAGAAACAGCGGTCTTAATGGTTTCAATATTATCCAGTTCCATCTTAATATTAACCTTGACGGCGTGTTTCTTAAAAAAGTCATCCACATATTTTCTGGACGGAAATACTTTATCGAAAACAATAAAATCAAGTCCGTCAATCTCGCGCACGCCCACCAAGCGTTTCCGGGCCAGCTTGTCGGACATGCCGGTAAGAAGCACCATCTCGTCTTCTCCGATAGGAACCATGGTAATGCCCTGAAGCTTGCGGTAAGGGCAGGCCATGATGCCAAAATCGGCGCGGCCGGAAACTATGTCGCCCTGGATCTGGGAGAACTGCCGGTATTCGACACTGATTTTGGTGCTGGGATAATCAGCCATGAATTTACGGATATACCCCTGCAGCAGATAAACGCCCGCGCTGTAAATGGTGGATATTTTTATTTCCTCTATAGTTTTGGAAACGGCGAGCTGCTTGATGGAGACCATCGAGTTTTCATAGAGAAGAACTATCTTCTTTGAGGTTTCGTAAAACTTATCACCGCAGGGGGTGAGCAGGATCTTGTTGGACAGCCGGCTGAACAGTCTGCACTTAAGGATAAGCTCCAGCTTCTTTATCTGCTGGCTGACCGCAGACTGTGAAACATAATTAAGTTCCGCGGTCTTTGAAAAGCTTCCGGTATCCACCAGGTCTCTGAAAACTTTTAAGGTTTCAATGTTCATAAGTAAAGTTGAGAGTCGAAAATATAGAGTCGAAAGTCTAAAGTCGCCATAATGGGGTTCAACACCGGCTACATTTACTTTAATCTCTACACTTTAGACTTGATACTCTCCTCACCTTCTATCATCCTCCATATTTAAACCAGGCCGCGCACGCCCCCTCCGAAGAGACCATGCAGGGCCCCACGGCGTTAGCCGGCGCGCAGACGCGGGCGAAAAGTTTGCAGTCCGCCGGAAGGGCCTTACCCAGAAGTATGCTGCCGCAAATACAGCCTTTCGGCTCCGGCGCGGAGCGGTAAGACAGCTTAAAGCGCTTCACCGCGTCAAAGCCTGAAAAATCCTCGCTGAAACCCAGGCCGGACTTTTTGATAAGGCCGATAGACCGCCAGCGGGCCCCGGTCACCGCAAACACTTGCCGCATTATTTCCAGAGCCCGCGGGTTACCCTCGGCTCTTACGGCCCTGGAATATTCGTCCTCAACCGCGGGTCCGCCGGAGATTATCTGACGCAGAAGCATGTTTATCCCGGTAAGAATATCAAGCGGCTCAAAGCCGGTAACCACGCAGGGCACCGAATATTTATCCGCCACAAACCGGTATGGCGCGAGCCCGATGATGGCGCTGACATGCCCGGGCAGCATGAAACCGGAGATATTATGGCCGGGGTCCTTTAACAGAAGTTCCAGCGCCGGAGGCACCAATTTAAAAAGCGGTATCACTGAGAAATTTTTGACTTTTTCCGCTCTGGCACGCATCACGGTACCGGCTATCACCGGCGCGGTGGTCTCAAAGCCCACTCCCGCAAAAACCACCTGCTGGCCGGGATTTTCTTTAGCCAGTTCAACCGCGTCCAGTGGAGAGTAAACCACGCTTACCCTGGCGCCTTTTTCCCGAAGCGAATGCAGGTCCATACCGTTGGAACCTTTTACTTTGAGCATATCGCCGAAGGTCGCGATGATTACGCCGGGCTTAGCGGCAAGTTCTAGGATCAGATCGATATCGCCCTGCGCGGTGACGCAAACTGGACAGCCGGGCCCGGAAAGCATCTTAAGTCCCTTAGGGAAAAGGTGCCGCATGCCGCTGGCGGCTATGGCCATGGTGTGGGAGCCGCAGACTTCCATAAGGGCCGAGTCCCTGCCGGTCTTTGCGACAGCCTTTGCGGCAAGACACTCCATCTCTCTCAGGGCCGAGGCTGCCAGGGCCTTATCGCGCCAGAGCGGTGAATTGAACCGGCTAACACTAATCCCGCAATCAGAAATGGTTTTCTTAGAACCTTTTAAGGTCTTCACGGCTATAGATCTCCTCAAAAAGCTTAAGCGTCTCTTCGGCTTCCGACTCCTCCAACACCTGTATGGCGAATCCCGCGTGGACAAGGACATAGTCCCCCTTGCGGGCTTTCGGCACCAGATCCAGCGCCACTTGCCTTCTGGCGCCGCTAAAATTAACCTGTGCGGTATTCTTTTCTATTGATAGTATTTTTCCGGGCACGGCAATACACATGCGTCCTCCGAACTGAAGAAAAACCACTTAAGATGCTATAAGTTTTATTAATAATTCCTGTTAAATTATACAATTTTTATATCCGCGGGAGCGCCCGCCATGCGCTTTCCTGCCCCGGGATTTATTTTTTTGCTATACTATAAACCTGTTGTGGTAAGCATTGTTCTCTAAAACAGATAAGTCAGGGTTGGGTGGCAGAGCGGTCAAATGCACTGGTCTGTAAAACCAGCGGACTACGTCCTACGAAGGTTCGAATCCTTCCCCAACCATACTTATACACCCGCGCAGAAGCGATCTAAAAAAGCAGAGTCTGCTTTTTTAGCTTGTAAGAGCCGGGCAGATAAATGGAAGGGTGGCCGAGTGGTTGAAGGCGCAGACCTGGAAAGTCTGTAAATCCCCAAAGGGTTTCAAGGGTTCGAATCCCTTCCTCTCCGGATTTTTTCACATTGTTGGTTTTTTGATATTTTTCCGAATTCCCGCGCGCGCAAAGAATTAAAATTTAGCAGGAATTCCCACG
>JBAXKK010000078.1:0-11977 GCA_037137395.1 Elusimicrobiota bacterium | reverse complement strand
GCTCGGCAGGAGCCCGGCTTCAAAGGCCAGCGGGACGCCCTGGCCCGGAGCCTTGTCGTTCAGCATCCGCTTTACCTGATCGGCTATGAGCTCCAGAAGCTTGGTCAGGTTAGTCTCGGTGGAGATGAGGCCGCCGAACTTTACCAGCAGGTTAAGCCTTTTTTCCAGTTCTTCCGGTCGGGTCATAAAATTATTCTACCATTATTAGCGAAATAGCGAATTAGCGTCTGGCGAAATAGGGGGGCGTCTTATTTCTGTTCGTTATCGTTTACTTGCTTGGTCAGATTATCTACGTAAACGCTGTAGTGGACGGCCTTGGCTGAAGGGTATTTTTCCTTCAAGCCGGCGTTTATCTGAAGGAGACACGAGGTCGCGCCGACCAGCACCGTTTTAGCCTGTGTTGAAGCGATATTTCGCATCTTGCGGTCCGAGATCCGTTCAGAGAGAGCTGGCTGTGTGAACGCGTAAGCGCCGGCGCCGCCGCAGCACCACTCGCTTTCGGGCAGTTCGGTAAAAGATTTCCCCGCCAGCTTTTTAAGCACCTCGCGCGGCTCCGAGCGGATGCCCTGTCCGTGGCAGGCGCGGCAGGAGTCGTGATAAGTGACAGTTTCTCCTTCGGCCGGGCTGCGGCCTTTTATTGCCTCCGCCGGCAGGGCCTCAAGAATATCCTTAACGGCTGCGGCAAAAGCTTTGGCGCGAGGCTGCCATTCTTCATCCCCCGTGAAAAGCTGCTCGTAAGTTTTCATGAAGGCCACGCATGAAGAGCAGTCGCCAACCACGGTGAAATCTCCGAACATGGTCTTCAGCTCTTCAAAGCGAAGGATATTTTTTTTGGCGAATTCTCTGGCCTCAGTCACGCGGCCGTAGTTGTAGGCGATGAGCCCGCAGCAGAAATTATCCGTGAACACGCCTTCTCCAAGAAAGCGCTTTAGCAGAGCAACGGTGGAGAGTCCCACTTCGGTGAAGACATAGTTCGGGCCGCAGGGGGCGAAATATGCCCAGGAGATCTCCTTTTTGCCTTCGGGTTTCAGGGAAGCGTCCTTGCCGAAAATGTCCCGCAGGAACTTCAGCGGGGCGCGGTCAAGAGAGCTTTGTGCCGTATAAAGCGCGGGCATGCCTATAAAATCGTAAAGCCCCAGCTTGCCTGCCAGGGCCGACAGGCCGAGACGCTTCAGCAGAAACCCGGCTTTAAGCGCGAGTTCGAAAAAAGGGCGCTTGTTTAAAAGCATATCCACGGCCAGGCGCGCGGCGAAACTCTGACCGTAGCCCGCTCCGCTGCGGCGGCCTTCAAGCACCAGGTCCGCGGTGGGAACTTTGGCGTAGCAGACCGATGTGCAGGCGCCGCACAGGAGGCAGGTGGAAAATGATTCCCCGGCGGAATCGATATCGCGGGTCCTGCCCTCTATGAGAAGCCGCAGGAACTGGTTGCGGCCCCGCGCGGAAATGGTTTCGCGGCCGGTCATCATGTATGTGGGGCAAACCGTTTCGCAATAACCGCAGCGATTGCATTGGGCCACGGCGTCGTATATGGTCCGCTCGCCCAGATCTGTGAGCAGGTGCTTCAGGTGGAAAGGTTCCTGATTATGGTCGTAAAGTTCGTTGATGTCGTATTTGGTCATAAAAATATTTGCCGTAGGCTATAAGGGCGCCGCGCCCGCCATAAGCCATACGCAGATTGATTCTACGGCCTATGGCTTAAAGCTTATGGCAGTCATAACGCTATGCGTTATGACTCATACACCCACGGATTCAGCAGGTTCTCTGGATCAACCGCTTTTTTAAGACGCCGGTGGTGGTCCTCCGGCTTGAACGGCGCTTTCGGGCCTTTGACTTCCCCCGGGAGCCCGGCCCTGAGAGTCGTTTTGAGGGTGACGGTAAGTATCACGCCGTAAGCGCCCATGGATCCGCAAAAAATTTTCATGGCGTCGTAACCCGCGACATTCTTGACTGTCTTGCCGCCAAGGGAGAGAATTTTGCCGTCGGCCAGGGCCACATCCATACCCAGCAGGATATCGCGCATGGGCGGCCACGCTTTGGCGGCGGCCGCGCCGCCCAGAGTTCCTTCCAGGTCCGGCAGCTCGATGTCAAAACCGGCTTTTTTAAGCCATTTCTTCAGTTCGCGGATCGGCATGCCGGCCTCGGCCCGGACGGTGAAATTTTCGCGGTCAAGATCCAGAACTTTATTAAGCGCGCGGGTATCCAGCGGCTTGGCGTTTAAGCCCGCTGTGTCTTTTGGAAGTTTTGTGCCGGTTCCTCTAATCAGACTTTTGATTCCGCCCGCGGCGCGGAGCCGGAGCTCCGCTATGAGGGCGTTTACGGCTTCGCCGAAAAGATCGTGCTCAAAAAGGCGCTCTTTGGCCCGGCGGTCGGCTGCAACCGGAAGTATCTTATCCGGATTGGCCAGATCTTTGGGGTCAAAAGCGTTTTTTATGGCGCCAAAAAAATCCAGTGTGGGGGCGTCGAACATCCAGCTCATCGCAACCCGCTTTTCCACGCCTATACCATGTTCGCCTGAGATGGATCCGCCCAGTCGTATGCAGCTTTTGAGTATCTCATAGCCGGCTTTTCTGACACGTTTTACTTCCTGCATATCGCGTTCGTCGAAGATTATATTGGGGTGGAGATTCCCGTCCCCCGCATGGAACAGGAGTCCGGCGTTTAACTTGTGTTTTGAAATTATAGCTCTTGTTTCTTTAAGGGCTTCCGGCAGTCTTGGGCGGGGGACTACCCCGTCCTCCACCATTACATTGGGAGCCAGGCGGGCCATGGCCGGATAGGCGCCTTTGCGGGCAGCCCATAGCGCTTCCCGTTCCTCCGGATCCTCGGCGATCCTGAAGTAGGTGGAGAGGCAGGCGGTGCAGATATCCATGATAGAGTGCAGCTCTTTTGAGACCAGCTTATCGCTTTCGCCGTCCAGTTCTATCAGCAGAATGGCTTCAGTGCCGGGCGGATAATCCGTTTTCAGGTTTTTCTTTGCCGCGTTCAGCGAGATCTTATCCATGGCTTCCAGCGCGCGCGGCACGATGCCCGCGCCGACAATTCGGGCCACGGCGTCAATGGCACTTTCGATGGATGAGAACGCCGCCACCGCGGTCTTTATGGCTTCAGGTTTTTTGAGGATCTTAAGCCAGGCTCTGGTGACGATTCCGAGAGTGCCTTCCGAGCCTATGATCAGGCTCATTAGGTCCGGTCCCGGGTCGTCGAAGGCCCAGATCTTCACATCGCCTTCGGGTGTGACTACTTCCAGGCGTGTTACGTTGTCGGAGGTAACGCCGTATTTCAGGCATTGGGGGCCGCCGGCGTTTTCCCCGATGTTGCCGCCGATGGTGGATACTTTCTGGCTCGACGGGTCCGGAGCGTAGAAAAAGCCGAATTTATCCAGCTCAGTCTGCAGGCGCAGATTCACCACTCCCGGTTCCACCAGGGCTACGCCGGTCAGCGTGTCTATCTGGCGTATTTTATTTAAAAGCGTCAGGTTTAATATTACTCCGCCCTTCAGGGGGATGGTTCCGCCGGAGAGATTTGTGCCGGCTATTCTGGGGAGAAAAGGTATGCCGGCGGAGTAAAGTATTTTGACCGCCGGCGCAACCTGGTCGATGGCTGTGAAGAGCAACACCGCTTCCGGTTTCGCCCTGGCCATGCCAGCGTCGTAGGAATACATCAGGAGTTCGGCGTTATCGGTGAATACATTCTCGGGGCCGACGATGGTTTCGAGTTCTCTTCTGACTTTTTCAAAGCGGTGGTATTTAAACATAAAGTAGCAAGACAGCGCGGCAGCAAGACAGTGCGGCAGTACGACAGCGAGACAGTACGACAGGTCTAACAGCGGTATTCAGTAACCGGTTACCGGTCACTGGTTACCGAATACCGGCTAACTTGTTACCGGTTACCGGCTACTGGCTGCTTCATCGGTTTAAGCTTGGCTGTGAAATGGGCGAGCGCCCGTGGTGCTTCCACAACATCCAGGCCGCATATTTCATTCTTATTTTTGGCGATAAGGCCAAACACCTCTATAACGTAATCTATGTGGCTCTGAGTATATACGCGCCGGGGCATGGCCAGGCGGACCAGTTCCATGGGCGCCGGCAGAAAATTGTCATTGGCGTCTCGGCGTCCGAACATCAGCGTGCCTATCTCAACGCCTCGTATGCCGCCTTCCAGATAAAGCTGGCAGGCTAGAGACTGCGCCGGGAAATTCCGGGGTTTTATATGCGGCAGAAACTTTTTTGCGTTTATATATACTCCGTGTCCGCCCGGGGGATTTATTATCGGGATGCCGTGCTTCAACAGGCCTTCTCCAAAATATTCAACCGAGCGCAGCCGGTACTGCAGGTAATTTTCGTCCAGCACTTCCCGCAGGCCTATGGCGATAGCCTCCAGGTCCCGCCCGGCCAGACCGCCGTAAGTGGAGAAGCCTTCCGTGAGGATCAGAAGCTGGCGGGCTTTGGACGCCCAGTCCTTGTCGTTCATGGCCAGGAAGCCGCCGATGTTCGCGAAAGCGTCTTTCTTGGAGCTCATCCAGGTGCCGTCGGCCAGCTCAAACATGGCCTCGGCTATCTTGCGCACCGGCACGCGGCTATAGCCTTTTTCGCGCAGTTTAATGAAGTAGGCGTTCTCGGCGAAACGGGCGCAGTCCAGGAACAGCGGTATGCCGTATTTGCGGGCTATGCCGTGGGCGCCCTTCAGATTCTCCATCGAGACCGGCTGGCCGCCGAGCGAATTATTGGTTATTGTCATAACGCACAGCGGAATATTTTTAGCGCCTTTTTCTTTTATAAATTTTTCCATGGCGGCCAAGTCAGCATTCCCTTTAAAAGGGGCCGGTTTATCAAAATCCAGAGCGGCTTTGGCGGGGAAGTCTACGGCCTGGGCGCCGGAAGCCTCAACATTAGCGCGGGTAGTGTCGAAGTGAGAGTTGGATATAACATACTTGCCCTTGCCGCCGATGACGGAGAAAAGTATTTTTTCAGCGGCGCGGCCCTGATGAACAGGTATAACTTCCTCAAAACCGGTCAGACCCTTTATCTCGTTCTCAAAATTGAAATAGCTGCGCGCCCCCGCGTAGGATTCGTCGCCTGTCATGATGCCGCCCCATTGGGCCGCGCTCATTGCTCCCGTGCCGCTGTCGGTCAGAAGATCGATAAGGACTTTTTCCGCCTTGATGTTGAAAAGATTGTAATGAGCCTGCTCAAGGAGCTTTTGGCGTTCTTCACGCGTAGTGAAACCCAGCGGTTCCACGCTTTTTATTTTAAAGGGCTCAATGATAGTTTTCCATTTCCAATCCATTAGAAGACTCCTTAAAAATCAGGGTACAGGGATCAGGGTATAGGGTAAGTGAGTTAGTTATGCTCATCCCCTTGTGCTATTTTACAAATATACTCAGCAGTATGAAATAGCCCAGCATCAGGAAGGCTCCGTAAGGTACCGCCGTTCTGGCCCATTCACCGGACTTGATCTTAAGTTTTGAGGCGCTTATAATGTTGGGGATATTGCCGGGGATGAGCATACCGCCGGAAATCAGCAGGCCCATTAATACGAACTTGACCTGACGGTCTGTCATGCTCGGCACCAGTTCGGCCGCCGCCAGCGTGGCGTTATCCAAAATGGCGGATATGGAATTAGCCCAGTAAAGGGCCCAGGTCGACATGTGCGGCACAAAGCGCTCTGCGAGCGGGGTAAGGCCGGCGCCCAGTAAGATCAGCGCCATTACGAAGACATAGACTTTTATTCCGCGCAGGACGATACTTTTATTTGTTTCAACCGCATCCTCTGACAGGCCTGGTTTATGAGAGGCGGTCTGGCCTGCCCCGCGGGAACCCAGGAAGGCGGTCAGAAACACCCCGGGTATAACCCATATGCCTAACTGGTTTAACAGGTAGAAAAAATCGGCGCTATGCGGCGGTTCCTTAAGTTTCGCCACGGCTATTGTCGAAAGCGGTTCTCCTATCGGAGTGAGGGCGGCGCCAAGGCCTATAGCATAGCATGCGTAAATCACGATCTTAATCTCGTAGCCCCTTTCAAGTTTCAGAAGTGTTATGATCTCGGCCAGCGCCAGTGCGGCTATAATGGCCGTCATCAGGCTTGAGCCCAGGCCGAGGACAAGGATTATGGTGAATATCGCCCAACGTATCCCCAGGGCCTTTATGAGTTTTTCCAGCCAGCCTTTAAGTCTTGGACGCGCGGCCC
Organism: Elusimicrobiota bacterium; assembly: GCA_037137395.1. Lineage (GTDB taxonomy): Bacteria > Elusimicrobiota > Elusimicrobia > Elusimicrobiales > UBA9959 > YA12-FULL-51-18. Next base: position 5,791 of record JBAXKK010000078.1, on the reverse strand, counting down.
TGAAAGCGAAGCCCAGGACCAGTACAGCCATGGTGATTTTGACCGGCTCGCTGAACGCGTCCCTTATAAGGCTAAACGCCCATTGTCCGGATATGGTAACCGCGGCAAGGCCCATCACAAAAAGAAAAGATTCAAGTTCCTCTTCAACTTTTTTCACTGAAAAAGGGAGGAAAAGCGTAAGGCTCATTATCAGGGCCAGACCAGCTATCGTGATATAATCGTTCATAATTTTATCGCAAAACGGAAAGCGCAAAGGGTAAAGGGCAAGTGAACCGTAAGACCTGAAACATGGAATTGTTGTTACTATTACCGCTTTACGTTTCCCGGCGGTCTGTACGACCGCTTGATTGTGCTACAATATCAATCGTAAAAGTAATTCTATTACTTTAGGGACGCAAAAGAAAATGGATAAATTGAAAGGACCGGTGGGCTTGTTCCTGTGCGGAGGCGGTGCGCTCGGCAGCTGGCAGTCCGGCGTGCTGGCGAAGCTCGTTTCCAGCGGCATGGAATTTGACGCCGTAGCCGGTTTCAGCGTAGGGGCGCTTAACGGTGCGGCCTATTGCTACGGCAAAACCGGTGAGCTGCGCGATCTCTGGGCGGGCATGAAAGCCGATCGCATCTTGTCCATCCGACCGGGCTATCATAATATACCGCTGGAGTTGTACCAGCACCATAACCCCGGATTTTTCTCCAAGATAGGTTTTCTTTTTCAGCAGCACGCTTCCAGGATGTATCTGTTTTCAAGCGCGCCGGTTTATGAATTCCTCGAATCCTGGCTCTCCAAAACGGGCGCCAATTTTAAACGCAAGATAAATTTTTACGTGATTAGTCACGCCGTGGAGATGAAGCTGCCTTATATCGTAAAGTTCGACGGCGGCACTCACAGCCACAATCTCTCTTTCCTGGACGCGCTGGTCGCCAGTTGCGCCATCCCCCTGATTTTCCCTCCGGTGGAGGTCACTGAGAACGGCCGCACCTATCATCTGGTAGACGGTGGTGTTATCGGTATCGCCAATATCAACCTTAATATCTTTGAAGGATGCAAGACCATTGTTATGATAGGGAATTCCCGCGACGAAGACGTTAACTTCCCCTCCGTGGGGGCTTTCGGATACTTTGAGTCAAAGGTCAGGAGAATGCTGGCTATCCACACGCAGAAGATATATGAGTCGCGGGTATTCATAAAGTCAAATCCTGTTGTCCATTACATCAAACCGCCGATGGATCTTGACCTGGGCGTTTTGGAGTTCAACGGTCCAAAGTGCGCGCGCGCCTTTGCTGTAGGCGAGCGGGAAGCTGAGGGCTGGATAAATAGAGGACTAGAGGATTAGAGGATAGAAGAGCTCCTTATTCGCTGATCCTCTACAAACTCCACATGTTCGAACTTAACCTTATAAATTTTCCTCTGCTCGTGACCTTTGGATTTTGTATCGGCGTTTTGGGTTCCGTCATGGGCGTGGGTGGCGGAATCTTCATAGTTCCGGCGCTGGTTCTGGCTCTGGGGATTCCGATACATCAGGCCATAGCTGTATCGCTGGTCGCGATCGTCGCCACTTCAAGCGCGGTGGCCTCCGTTAACATTGAACGCGGCCTGGCCAATATGCGCCTTGGCGTTACTCTGGAAGTTACCACGGCTTTGGGTTCGATAGTCGGGGCCCTGGTTTCCGGTCTGCTTGCTCCCAATATCGTCCAATTTTTATTTTCAATCACACTTTTCCCTGTAGCGTTCAGTATGTTCCTCAAGAGCCGTCGCGTCCTTAAACACGGGGATGCTCTCCATGGCCCGACCGGCATGGCTGCGGAAACACCGGTGGGAGTTTTTGACTCGGAATTCTTTGACCCGTCAATAAATTCACGCACCGCTTACCGGGTGAAAAATATCGCTCCAGCCTCTTTCATCTCTTTTTTCGCAGGCGGACTTTCAGGCCTGTTGGGCTTGGGCGGGGGGATAATACAGGTGCCTGTTATGAACCTTCTGTGCGCAGTGCCCATCAAAGCGGCGGCCGCTACCAGCAATTTTATAATAGGTGTTTCCGCGGCCGCCAGCGCTTTTATATATTTCAGGAAAGGATACCTAATTCCCGACCTGGCCGCGGTAATCGTTATCGGAGTCCTGCTCGGTTCTTTTACCGGAATCTATATCCTTTACAAGACCAGATCCGAGAAGATACAAATAGTTTTTTCGGCGCTGGTGCTTGTTGTAGCAGTGATGATGTTGAACAGGGCTTTGTAAGGCTGCTGGAACAGCGGTAGATCAATTATGATCGGAATTTTTTCTGAAAAGGATTTAGGGAAGCTTATCCGGCGCACGCTTAGCGCCGGCGTGTTCCTCAGCCTTTTCTTTTTCTTCCTGGGATTCGCTTTCAGATACTCAGACTCCGCGGCGGCCGCCGTTTTTGCTTTGCGCGCCGGTGTGATAGTGCTGATGGTCACGCCGGCGGCGCGCGTGATCATGTTAGTTTACGGCTATTGGCGCACCAGGGAATATCATTTCGCACTGGCGTCTTTTATAGTGCTGGCGTTGCTCTTCGTATCGGTTCTGTTATAGGTAACCAGGGTGCACCGCAGTATTTTGCTTTTCAGCCGGTAGTTTGTTTTAATTATATGAAAATAGGAATATGAGGAAAGCATAATGAAAAATAAAAATGAATTTTCGGCGATAATACCAGTGGCCGGGGCTGGGACCCGGCTCCGGCCTCACACTCACACCTACCCCAAGGTGCTGTTGACAGTAGGCGACAAGCCCATCATCGGCCATATCCTGGACGAGGTCTCCCGCGCAGGCATAAAAAAAATCTATATGGTTATCGGTTACATGGGCGACAAGATCAAAAGCTATATCTCAGAAAAATATCCGCGGCTGGACGTTTCGTATATCGTCCAGGAGGAGCCAAAGGGTCTGGGGCACGCTATCTGGATCACCCGTAACTACGTGAAGGGGCCCGCGCTGGTCATGCTGGGTGACACCATTATTTCGGCGGACCTGCGCAAGTTCATGAACGCTGGAGAAGACGCCATCGCCGTGAGGGAAGTCGCGGACCCGCGCCGCTTCGGAGTGGTGGACATTGAGCGCGGGCGCATCACGGGTATGGTGGAGAAACCGATTCACCCTGTCTCAAAGATGGCGATCGTGGGCATTTACGCCTTCAAGGACTCTAAGCCGCTATTTCAGAGTCTTGACCGCTTGGTTCACTCCGGCAGGACCACCAAAGGCGAGATACAGCTGACAGACGCTATGGTTATGATGCTCAAGGGTGGACACAGATTTATCCCCGTCACCATCGATGGGTGGTATGACTGCGGAAAGCCTGAGACTCTTCTTGAAACTAACAGGTATATACTGAAAAAGAAAAATCCGCCTTATCGCGCGCCCGGCTGTTCGGTGTTGGAGCCTGTGTATATCTCCCCCAGAGCCAAGGTGTCCAACTCCATAATAGGTCCCTATGTCTCCATAGGCGACGGGGTGACCATGGATTACTCTATAGTTTCCGATTCCATAATAAACGAGAACGCTGTTATTATGAATATGAACCTCAGTAAATCTCTGGTCGGCCCAAGCGCCACTATTATTGGTCGGCGCGAGCAGATAAATATCGGCGAGAATTCCGAGATCAGGTTCGATAAGACGATTTGCGACCTGTAGGCCCTGAGGCGCGGCAAGCCGGGTAGTGTGTATGAAAGCCGTATGAAAAATATTGATTGGATAAAGGGCGCGGTAATTTATCAGATCTTCCCGGATCGTTTCGCGATGTCCGCGTCCGTAAAGGCCGACGGGATATTTGAGAAATGGGACTACCCTGAAACCCGGGACGGCTTCAAGGGCGGCAATCTGAAGGGCGTGGAAGAGAAGCTGGAATATCTGCTGGGCCTGGGCGTGAGCGTTGTTTATTTTAACCCCATTTTCTCCTCCGCTGCCAACCACCGCTATCATACCTTTGATTACTACAGCGTTGACCCCGTGCTGGGCGGAAATGAAGCCTTTAAATCGTTCCTGAAGGCGGCGCATAAGCGCGGTATAAAGGTTATCCTTGACGGAGTGTTCAACCACGCCAGCCGCGGCTTTTTTCAGTTTAATCACATCATGGAAAACGGCGCGGCCTCGCCTTACCGGCGCTGGTTCCATACCCATGGCTATCCGGTGAAAGCTTACAACCTGGGGCGTGGCGAAAAGCCGAACTACGCCTGCTGGTGGAATCTCCCCGCTTTGCCCAAATTCAATACCGCCAACCCTGATGTGCGTAAATTCATCCTTGATGTGGCCCGACATTGGCTGGAGCAGGGAATAGACGGCTGGCGCCTGGACGTTCCTAATGAAATAGACGATGACTCGTTCTGGCGCCAGTTCAGGCGCATATGCAAGGCCGTGAACCCCGGCTGCTATATCACCGGAGAGATCTGGGGGGAAGCGTCGCGTTGGCTCAAAGGAGATCAGTTCGACGCGGTGATGAATTATCAGCTGAGCGCCGCCTGTATTTCGTACTTCGGCGGGAAAAAGCTGAAGCTCACCCACTCCTACGCCGGCCGCAAACTGGAGCCCGGAGATCAGACAGTTTTTATCGGCAATATCAAGCGCATGATTGGGAACTATAAGCCGGAAACCGTGCTGGCGCAGATGAATATGATGTCAAGCCACGACACCGACAGAATGCTGAACACCTACGGTGGCGACATTGCATCGGTTAAGCTGGCGGTTATATTTTCGTTTCTTTTCCCCGGCGCCGTGAACGTCTATTACGGAGAGGAAATAGGCCTCGAAGGCGTGCTTAACGCCGGCTCCCGCGCGGCCATGCCCTGGGAAAACAAAAAGGCGTGGAATACGGACCTGCTGAAACTATATAAAGCCCTGGCAGCTCTGCGCAAAAACAACCCGGTCATAAAAGACGGTAAATTTGAATTCCTGAAGGAATACTGCGATGGCGAAGTTTTAGCCTTCCGCCGGTTCCTGCCGGGCGGCCAGATCGTATGCCTGATGAATAACAGCGATTTCCCGAAAGAATTTATAATAAAAAAAGACGCCCTCGGAAAAAATCCGCGCGCTGCCGTAAACAGCGGCGTAACGCTCAAGCCCAGCGGTGGGAAATTAATCGCCAGCCTCGCTCCCAAATCCTACGCTGTTTACCTTTAGGTGTCAGTCTGCTTTTTTGCCTTCAGGACTGCCATCTGCTATCATATATCTCCTGTATATGTGTTTTGATTCGGAAAGGTCTATCTTAAGATTGCTAAAAATATGAACAAATTTCTCATCTCATATGTTTGTCATAAATTACGGGTCCATAATTCTTCCAGGATAGAAATAGAAGCTAAGAAAAAAATATCTCCTGAAACCGCCAATGGGATCAAGGCCTACTTTGCCAGAAAAAAGGGGATAAAACATATTAAGAGCGCCGTGTTTATGGATCAGTTTATAGATACCCCGGGCTTCGATATTTTTCATTCCGGGGCCAGTATGAGAATAAGGTATAAGGGCGACGGCAGCAATGTGTATGTGCAGTACAAGGGGCACGGCTTTTCCCACAAAGGACTTCTTTTTCGGTCGGAATTTTCTTCCGGAAAAGTGAAAAATCTGGTAAAAGAAGAAAGCCTGCACGATATAATCCATTTTACCGAAGCCAAGTTCCGCGATGTTATGGAGCGTTCGCTGCCTAAAGATATGAAGACGGCTCTTTTAGAGCATTTCCCTTCGTCTATCATAAAAAGGATAAGTGTGGCGCCGGTAATCTGCCTTTACCATAAGGAAAAATATCTTGTTCAGATGGGGAAAGGGGCGCTTGAACCCTCGCTCGATCATATC
>JBAXKK010000077.1:0-12295 GCA_037137395.1 Elusimicrobiota bacterium | reverse complement strand
ATCGGGCCTGCGGCCGGCCCGGCGACTAGAGCGCCGGTTCCGCCTCGGCCCGATCCGACCCATGTCTGCCACCCCGCCGCCATCCTTCCAATTACAGAATAGCCACTTTTTTTATCTTAGCGGAGGATTTGGTAAACAGGTCCTCCTTGCAATAGGAATACATATAGTTTAAAATTAAGTGATAATTTTACCGGGAGGTTGTATGGAAAAAACATTTGATATCGTGCTTCTGCTGGCCCTGCCGGCTTCAGGTAAATCCGAAGTGCGGCGGTTTCTTGCCAACATTGAGCCCGAGCGGCTTAAGAAAGAATTTCACATCGGTTCCAATCTGCAGCTGGACGACTTCCCTTATGTGCACATAATGCGCCGTATCGACGATGAACTGGTGAAACTCGGCTATATCCGCATATTCTTTAAGGCGGGCAACAGGCCTTTCCAGAACACGAAGGACTGGGGCACGCTGATACATCTGCTCAATGAGGATTATCAGGATCTGATTAAAAAGAACGTTGTAAAGGCCCATTCTGCCGGTGATCTCCTGATGAGGCGCATAGATAAGGCCGGGGAGAAGGCCGGTATACCCACGCGCCTTACCGGTCTCGATAAGAGCGTTCATATTGCCGTAGCCGCCGCTCTTGAAAAAGAAGCTCGCGCCATGCTTGATGAGAAACACGCGGCCTATCCGGAATCCTTTGAAGGAAAAACTATAGTTATAGAAGCCGCCCGCGGCGGTCCCGATGGCTCAACCTATCCTCTGCCGGCCCCGCTCGGCTATCAGTACTCGCTGGGTGAAATGGATCCCGAGATCCTTAAGCGCGCCGTTATTCTTTATGTCTGGGTGACCCCTGAAGAAAGCCGCCGTAAGAATACGGCCCGCACCAACCCTAACGATCCGGGCTCAATATTACATCACGGCGTGCCTATGGAAGTTATGCTCAACGACTATGGCTGTGACGATATGGACTATCTTGAGCGAAGCTCTGAAGTGCCGGGCACTATCACAGTGACCTCGGCGGGTCAGAAGTTTCATATCCCCATAGGCCGCTTTGACAACCGCGTGGATAAAACCAGTTTCCTGCGTGTTGAAAAGAAGGATTGGGATTCCGGGATGGTCGCTGAAGTGACCGGCGGCATTAAGTCTGCCACCGATAAACTGTTCTCGCTTTCCGCGGGAGTTGGAAAGTAAATATTGCAGGTGAAAAAAGGCCGTCCGCATCAGGCGGCCGGCCTTTTCTTTGGGAACTGACGGTGTTGTAATGTATTCAGGTGTTCCAGGGGGAATGGACGCATGGCATGTTAGTGTAAGGAGAACGCGAAAATGACCAATGTGCTGGAAGGTTTTGTGGACGTGGAAGGGGGGAGAACATGGTACCGCGTCGCAGGGGCGGAGAAAAAAGGGACTCCCCTGATCGCGCTGCATGGCGGCCCCGGCCTTAATCACGAATACCTTAAGCCGCTGGAAGCTCTTGCCGATGAGCGGCCCGTGATTTTTTATGACCAGCTGGGCGGCGGAAATTCTCCGGCGCCGGACAACCCGCGGCTTTGGACTACCGAGAGTTTTGTGGAGGAACTGGCGCGGGTGCGTGCCGCGCTTGGGCTGGAAAAAGTTTTCATACTCGGCCAATCATGGGGAACGATGTTGGCCGTGGATTATATGCTGACGCGCAAGCCCGAGGGAGTGGCCGGCATGATACTCTCCGGGCCTTGCCTCAGCGCGGCTCAATGGGCGGCTGACCAGAAGGTTTATATTGAGGAGTTGCCGGAGGACATTCGGAAAATAATAGCGCACAGTGAAACCTCCGGAGATTTTACTTCGCAGAATTATCAGAACGCGATGCTTTCGTTTTATAAGCTTCATGTCTGCCGGCTAGATCCATGGCCGGAATTTCTGAGCAAAAGTATAGAGAAATTAAAATTCGCGATTTACCTCCATATGTGGGGTCCGAGCGAATTTACTGTAACGGGCACGCTGAAAGGTTATGACAGGGTGGGCAGACTCGGAGAAATACAAACCCCCGTGCTTTTTACTTGCGGACGGTTTGATGAAGCCTCCCCGGCCGCGACGGCCATATATCATCAGGCCTTGCCGGGTTCGGAAATGCGCATTTTTGAAGATGCCTCTCATTCCCACCATATCGAAAAAGCGGATGAATATATGCTTGCGGCGCGCGATTTTATAAAAAGACAGGAAGAAAAAGTAAGTAAAAATCTTTGAGCGCTGTTTGCAGCCGGCCGAAAAGTGATTTTGAAAATCCGCTTTAATTTACTAATATATAATGATTCATTGGAGCGCCGAGGTAGCTCAACGGTAGAGCAACCCCCCCAAGCTTGGGGGGGTAGGTTGTGGGTCGCAGCCTTGGGCTGGACGCCCGCTGAAACAGAGAGCGATTTCTGTAGATCTTTTTGAGTATGGCGCCGAGGTAGCTCAACGGTAGAGCAACCCCCCCAAGCTTGGGGGGGTAGGTTGTGGGTCGCAGCCTTGGGCTGGACGCCCGCTGAAACAGAGAGCGATTTCTGTAGATCTTTTTGAGTATGGCGCCGAGGTAGCTCAACGGTAGAGCAATCGCTTCGTAAGCGATAGGTTGTGGGTTCAAATCCCATCCTCGGCTGTTTTAAGCAAAGGATTTGAAGCCAACTCCCGCGCATCCGGTGGATGAAAAGGCCGCAGTGGCGGCCGTCAGCGGGAGAGGCCGGCTGCGGATGAGCGAACGGGAGTGAGCGAGGGAGCAGAAATCCCATCCTCGGCTGTTATGTTCCCTTCAACTTATGTCCAAAAAAAATTATCCACAGCTTCCGGAATTCTCCGAAATTAATTTCGCGCCGGGCGTGGCTTTTGCCAGGAAAGCGATCTGGTGGGGCATCCCGCTTCTCTACCTGCTGATATCAGATTCTTTTTATTTGCGAACCTATGATTCCGCGCAGGTGAAAATCACGCTGCTTCAGATGGGAGGATTTTCCCTGGTGGGGCTATGGGTGTCGTTGCTTGTGCTTGAGGGGCGCAAGGCCTTTAGAAAAGAGGACTTTGTGTTTTTGGCCCCGTTTTTTGCTTACCTTATCTACGTCCTTATTTCGTTTTGCCACGCTCCTTACAAGGGGGCGAGCGTGGACGATCTTGTCCGATACACTCTTTATATGTCGGTCTCGCTCATCGTTCTCCGTGAGTTTAACGAAAGCGCTATCAATCGTCTGACCCGGGTGCTTATCGTGGCCGCTTACATCGCGGTCCTCTACGGTTTTGTACAGTTCCTGGACTCACGCTGCTTCCCGCCCAAAGACATGGGGCCGGGCATAGATCCTTTTATCTGGCGCCAGGCCTTTGGCCCCCGCATATTCTCCACCTACGGGAACCCTAATTTTTTCGGCAATTTCTTAGTCCTAATACTCCCAATCGTAGTAACACAATATCTCAAGAGTCGTTCTGTTTACCTGATCCCGCTTATATTTCTGGACCTCCTATGCCTTTACGGCACCGACACTAAAGGCGCCTGGATAGGTTTTGGTATCTCAACCTGCGTATTCACGGCCATTTATGTTTATTTCTTCACCCAGATGGACCGCAAGAAGCTTCTGAAGACCTTTTTAGCGCTTACCGCCGCGGCTCTCGTGGCGGTGGCTCTGGTACTTGTTTACGCGATGAAAAGTCCGACCTCCGTCCCTTTCCGTATCGCGACCTGGATTTCCACCTGGGAGATGGTAGAGACTCATCCGCTTATCGGCACCGGAGTGGGCAGTTTTAAGGTTATTTATCCGACTTTCCGTCGGCCGATCATCTTCCATCTTGAAGGCAAGCACAACACGGAAACCGACCACGCCGAACAGGAGCACCTTGAACAGTTAATGGATAACGGCCTTATAGGCTTTGGCATCTACCTGTGGTTGATTATTTTCGTCACCTTGGTGGGCCTGCGCGGGCTTAATTCCATGACTGAGACGCTTAAAGGAAGCCGCCCTCCGCCAGTGGCCTACGACCTTCTGGGATATTTAACCGCGCTCCTGGGCATGCTTTTTCATAATTTTACCGATGTCAGTATGCGATTCGTGTCCTCCGGTATCTTCCTGGGGCTCTTGCCGGGGGTTATCGTGAATCTCGCCCGCGGTCAGGCCATCTGGGAACTCCATTACAAAGAAGACAAACCCGAGAGCGCGCAAAAAGCGGAAGCCGGTTCCGGTTTCCATGTCTATTCCCTCTGGGCGCTTAGAGCCGCCGCCACGGCCGGAGTTCTTTACACCGCTTTCCTGCTGATACAGGAATTCTCAGGGCTGCAGGGGCCTCTCAGCGGGTACGCCATGGGCGGAGAGATACTCCAGTGGTGGGTCTCCTGGCTCGCGATGCTGGCTATAACGCTGGGCCTTGCCTACTCTTTCATCCGCATCAATCTTAAAGGTCTGTCACGCGCTGTTCCGTTGGTCGCCCTGGTCACGCTGTTGCCTGTTTATTATTTCTGGGGCTGGTTTAAAGGCGATGTTTATCATAATATGGCGATATTCTTTTCCAAGCAAGGCAAGTGGGAGGACGCCATAAGCTACTACAAGCGCGTCAACCATTTCAACCCGTATTTTATCATGCCCTATTACTTTGTCGGCAATGTTTTTAACGACCGTTTTAACATGGAACGGCAGTACCGCAAGGATTGGGGTGATGAAAATGAAATTCCGCGCACTGATTTCGAACGGGCCATGGCCGCGTATGAGATGGTGCGGTCCATCGCTCCCAACTATGTGCAGATGCATCACCAGGTTGGAACGCTTTACATGAAGATGCACGATTATTACGTGAGCCAGGGCAAGCCCGATGAGGCCGCTCAATTCTTTGATAAGGCCATGGCCAGACTGAGCCTGTATGAAAACATTGATCCCGTCTACGCTCCTAATTATTACAGGAAAGCGCAGATCTATGTGGCAAAGCGGGATTATCCCGCGGCGGAGCGTGAATATCTCAATAACATCAACGCCTGGAAATGTCATCGCCCGGGACATCGGCACGAGACTCCTGAAGGTTATACGTATCTGGGCAATATAGAATACGCCCTGGGAAAATTCAAAGAAGCGTTCGAGGCGTATGGCAAAGCGCTCGCCCTGAACCCTGAAGCCCAGCCGGCTAAGAGCCAGTACGCGGGCCTTAAGCAGAAATTCGGCTTCAGCCCCCGGGTGGAGCCCGAAAAAATAAGTAGATAATGCCACAAAATTCTGAAAAAGCCGAAACACGGGACAAGTGTTTGCTTGCCATGTCTCTTGTAATCTCTTTTTTCGTCTCACCCCTGCTGTTCTTCACTGATCTGACGCGCAACCCTTATTACCTGCAGATAACGCTTTTGAATATATCCCTCCTGTCCGGTGGCGCTGTTTTGATGGTGGCCGCGATCAGACGGAAGGGTTGGGGTTTTCCTCCAAATATCCTTTATGTTCCGCTCGCGGCGCTGCTGATTGTCATGGCGCTCAGTTTCGCGCGGGCTTACTTCGCGCATGCCGCATTTTTTCGCCCCTCCATGCTTAGTGAATTCACCCGGGCCGGAATGTTTATGGCCGTCAATTGCGCCCTGGTGTTCATGCTGGCCCAGAAGGTTCCGTTCGACTTCGAGCCGCAGCGAAAGTCAATGTACGGCTGGCTGGCTCTCATTCTGTTATGGGGGGGGATGTGGTTCCTGTTTCAGGACCTGAGAACTCCGGCTGCCGGCGACAGCCTTGTTTCTCGTTTTTGGGACCCCTACGGCGGATTCCTCTGGCTGGCAGGGGCGGCCGCAGCCTGGTACCTGGTCCGATATTTTAACCAGGAAGATTTTTTACATCTGGCCATGGCGGTTGGCGCGCTCGCTTCATGCTACGGCATTCTGCAGTATTTTCGCGTGGAGCTGATCTGGGATAAGATACTGACCCCATACGGCAACCGCTCAGTTTCCACTTTCGGCAATCCTAATTTTATCTCGTCTTATGTTGTGATGCTCTGTCCATTCGCGGCGTCTTACCTCATATCCGCCAGGAAAGCGGCGCACAGGTTTTTTTACGGGTTCGTATTCCTCTCTTATCTGGCCATGTTAATGTCGAGCCTGACCAGGTCATCCTGGGTAGGCGCCTTTATCGCTTTTGCGTTCCTCTTCACGTTCCCCGGTGTAAGAAGTAAGTTTTCTGATAACAAAAACTTCCTTATTTCTTTTTTTGCCGCGGCTCTGATTTTGCTGATACTCTGGCCCAGTCAGTCCCTTGTGCCTTCCGGCGGATTCTGGTATATAAGCTTCGGAATCTGTTTTCTGTTCTCCCTGAACTCCGCGCGGCGGAAGTTTTTTGCGAATAAAAGGTTCCTGTTGCCATTATTCGCGGCCATAATTATTTTGCTCATGATTTGGCGCCCCGAGCCGCTCAAACCTTCCGGCGGATTTTGGGATCTCCGCTCAGCGCTTTTTGAAAGGGTTTCGGAGGGGTCGCCTAAAATAAATTCCATCGACGCTCTTTCTTTATCCGTGCGCAGCGAAAAAGTCTATTCTTCTCTTCATCAGCGCCTGCTTATCTGGACTTCGGCCTGGCAGATGGGGCTTGAAAGCCCGATGCTGGGCAAGGGCTGGGGCCTCTTTGAAAATTTCTACCCTTTCTATCAGGTCGGCTTGCTTTTGAATTTCGACAGCATAAGGAACCTGCGAACTCACGCCAATAACGCTCATAACGAAATCCTGGAGATGTTCTCTCAGACCGGTTTGGTGGGCTTGGGCGTCTATGTCTGGCTCTTCGCTGTTCTTTGTGCGGCCTTCTTCCGCTATTACCGGGGTTCCGGTCCGGAAGAGCGTTTCTGGGCGTTGCCGTTCGCTGCGGCCCTTCTGGGGATGCTCGCGGATAATATGTTCAACGTATCGCTGCATTTCGCGGTTCCGGCGCTGCTCTTTTGGTGGCTTCTTGGCGCGTTTTCCAAGAAACTTTCCGGCTCGCGCGAGGCAGGCGGAGTTTTGTGGGCTAAACCCGCCGCCGGAACCGCTGCCGCGTGCCTGCTCCTGCTTTTTTGCGCGGGAGGCGCCTGGTGCTGGTCTTCGCAGTTTATGCGCGAGATGCATTATTTTCGCGGATTTAAAAATATGCGCAGGAACGATTTCAGCGGGGCGGCTGCTGAATTGAAAAAAGCGTACGATAACCATGGGCGTGAAGTGAACAATAACTATGAGCTGGCCAACGCCTATGTGCGGGCTGGAGACCTGAACGCCGCTAAATGGGCCTATGGCGAGGCTCTGAAATCCAACGCCGGATATGATGAGATATACTTCAACATGGCTATAGTGGAAAAGCGTCTGGGGGAGACGGACTCGGCGCTGTCCCATCTGAAGGTTTCCGCGTTCATAAACCCTTTAAGCGTAGCAACCTATAATGTCATGGCGGAAATATATGTGAAAGCCGGAGCCAGCTCCGCCAAGGAGGCTGTGGAAATTTTTAAGCCGGCTGGCGATATCTTCCCGGGTGATTCCGCCATCTTAAATAACCTCGGCTATTTCTACACCATGCTTAAGGATTATCGCTCCGCCAAAGACACGTATGGGCGGGGTGTCAGGGTTAATCCCGGAGACACCATGACGGCCCAGAACCTTATTGGCGTGGCCGCGCAGCTTGGGCTGAAGAACGACCCTGATGTTCTATGGCTGAGGAAGTATCAGGAAGTTCAGGGGCGATTGGCCGCCAACGATGCTTCCGCTTCAGCGATATCTGCGGCAGATACGCTGATCAGGCTTGAACCTGAAAATATCAACGCCCTGGCTTTGCGGGCGAAGCTGAGCTTTAAGGCGGGGGATATTAAAAACACAAAGAGTGATCTTCTTAAGATCCTGCGCGTGAAACCTTCTGACACCGGCGCGCGTTATGGTTTGGCCGTGATATACGAAAAAGAGGGGGATTTTAAATCCGCCAGAAACGAATGGGAAACGCTGCTTAAGACCGAACCCGGCAACGCTTCAGCAGCCGGGCACCTTAACAACCTGCCTCGTTAAAAGAACGGGGGAGAGAATTTTGGGCAATATTTGCGTAACAATCCCGTAATATTTAGGTAAATATAAAGATGTTAAATAGTGTAGCGGATCGGGTGTTTCAGGATTAAAAATTCTAGGTATTCACTATTCACGCGCTGCATCAGTCGGTTTGCGTTGCTGGAGCAATACAATGAAAAAAAATTTAATTTCCAAATCCCGGATTGCCGCGGCTATTATCGCCGTGTTCCTGCTTTCAGGAGGTGGTTTGTCCAGACTTAGCGGCCAACCCGCTTCTACCGGGAGCGGGCTTACCCGTTCCATGGAGCAAGCCATAAGGCTGTATCACGAAGGAGAGGATAACGAGGCGATGGATCGCTTTATGGACATTCTGGTAAAAGGCACGCCTTCTGAAAAATCCCTCGCTAACGACTATATTTCCAGGATCACCTTGCGTATGAATACCGGGGTAAAGACCGTGAAAGACCCGGGGTTGGAAGCCGGGGCGATAAAAGAAGTGGAGGGAACTATTCAGGCGCCTGTCCAGAGGCAGCAATCAGTCAGGTTTGACCAGACGCCCTCGGAGGAGGAGGCGTTAGCCCAGGACGAGCCCCAGGCCCGCAAGGAACGCGTCACCAGTCGAATAAACGAAAAGATGATAGAGATGCGAAGGGCGATTCTTCTGGAACTGGACAAATCCAGCGCCGTCAAAATATATATGGGCGATTCTCTGCCCAGGGCCGTCACAATAAACTCCCAGTATTTTTTCGCAAACGAAACCGTGTTCAAGGCGAATGCGGCCGCCGATCTCTCAAATCTGGCCGGGCTCATTTTTACTCTCGGTAAGGCGAACATCCTTATCCTGCCGGAGGGTACGGTAGAAGTGGATGTGAAGATACGGAGCATCAGGCAGGCCATAGCCCTTAATTCTTATCTGGTTTCAAGGGGTATTTCCCAATCCCGCATTGACCTCAATCTGACGGGTGCGGAGGTTAAATTCCCCAAGGAATTGACCAGTATCAGCGGTATGGTGATCCTTTTTAATTACGATATGGTTCCCAAACTTGTGGAAAGCTCTGACGTTAAATCAAAAGGACCAAAAGTCTCTTTGGGCATCTATCCTACGGCGATATCCGTGCAGAAGAACGAAGGCGCCCTTGTTGAGTTTTCGGTGTTCGAATCTCCCGTGGGTAAACCTTCTTGGAAATTTGAAATCTTTTCCGTGCAGCCTGATAACTCTATCGTTTCACTGCAAAAAATGGAAGGCTATGGTTCGCAGTATAACCAGAGCTACTGGAACGGGCGCAAGAATTTTTTCGGCACCGCCTACCCTTCAGGCAAATATCTGTTCTCAGTGACGGCGACAGATCCGGAGGGTCGCGAGACGAATCTCCGCCGGCTCCTGATGGTGAAGCCCGGTCCTGAAGAGCAAAAAGCTCTTCAGACCGCAAAGACTGTCGCTAAATCTGTGGCGGTGTCCAAGCAGACCGGCGTATCCGCGCAGACCAAAGTAGTTAAGGGGAAGAAGCCCCTTTCAGGCAAGGGCGCGGCGGCCCTCAAGGCGGGTAAAGGCAAGAGTAAATCGGCACCTCTGGCTAATAAAAAACCAGCCGCTGCCCGTGCGCCTAAAAAAGTTTCAGCGGCTTCCGCGGAAGAATCCGCGCAGAAAGATGAAGCGGCCTCCCGTGAGGGGGGCGCGCAGGAGTCTCAGGCGGAGTTCAGCGGCCAGGTCAGCTATAAAATATACTTTCGGGAGGAGACGGCTATCGTTACATCCAACAGCGAAAAGAAGCTCGCCCAAGTCGCGGAAACTATGGGCTATTATCCCATGGCCAAAATTAAACTAATCGGTTACGCCTATTCCGGAGAGGCCAACTCTGAAACTATGGCCCAGAACAGGGTTAATTATGTTTCCATGCGCCTTACCAGCAAGTATAAAATTGAAAAAGACCGCATGGATATTTCCACGCAGATATCTGATACTCCCAAAAGCATCGTGGAAATAAAAATGCTGGGTAAGGAATAGAATAATTGCGGCGTTCGTTAATATAAGTTATATTATAAAGTCAGCATTCAAGGTGACTTTTATGGCTCATAGCGCGGTTGTTAAAAATTCTATCGGAATCTATATCTCCCCCAAAGAGATCAGTATCGCCCAGACCAAGCTGGGGAAAAACGGGCGGGTGGATGCCGAGCATCTGATTACGATCCCCACTGCTTTTCAGGCGAGGGAGGGGCTTCTGCGCCCCTTGTCGCTTAACGGCGATTTTTTCGACGAAAAAGCCTCCTGGATCACCGCGTTCAAGCGCGCCGTAAAGAATGTCAGCTGGGGCAGTTCCAGCGCGGTCGTAACACTCTCGCCGCAGTTCGCGATTCTCCGCTATTTTGTAATGCCCTTCGTTGAGAGGCGTTTTTGGAATAAATCTATTCCTATTGAATCCAAGAAGTATATCCCCGTTTCCTTTGACGAAATAGCGTATGATTTTTCCGCCTACCCTCTGGAAAACGGTAAAAAGCTTGGCGTTCTTTTTGGCCTTACTCAACGCAAGAGTGTGGAATTTATCATAAGTATCCTCAAGAGTGTGGACTTGGAACTCACAGCCGTAGAGATAACACCCTGTTCCGTGGAGCGCTTTTTCGCTTACCTGGATCCTAAAGATCACGCGTCCAAGGGTTACATACATTTTTCCGGCGGCGCCAGCCTTATGTTGTTCTCCAGCGCCGGCTACCCGGTCCTTTACCGGGAAGCCGATTACGAAGCCGCCAGCACATTGTCGGAGCGCAAGCGGCTGGATATAAAAGGAGCCGTGCAGTTCGTGGACCGTTATGTCGGCGGGCAGGAATATAAATACCTTATGCTGAGCGGCGACGGTGCGGACACGTGGAAAGCCGTGGCTGAACAGGAATCCCCGATGCCGGTGGAAATCTGGGATCCGGCCAAGGCGGCCACACTCAAGGATAACGTCTCTGTCCAGTTCTTTTCCATGGGCGCCTCCATGCGGGGCCGGGTTCCTGAAAAACTCGCTCTGGATGTTTCCGGCATCAGCACGTCCGCCATGATTGAGAAGCAGCTGCGGGAATATATGTGGAGCGGTGTTTTTGTTCTGGGGGGCCTCTTGCTGGTCCTATCTGTGCTCAATCAGATACGCATAATGACTATGGCGTCAAAAATTGCCGCTATCAACGCTCAGGTGGAGGACGCCTCAGAACTGCAGGGTAATGATGGCAACGCGATAAGGGCCAAGATAGAAAAGATGCAGGCCAGCGCGAAGATGTTGTCCATGCTTGTCAACGATACCGATTCCCTTGCCCCAAAACTTCAGGTCATTCTGGATAAAATACCGCCTGAGCTCTGGCTGCAGGATATACAGTACCTGGCGCCTTTTGCAACCTCGGAACTACAGACTTCGGCAAAAGAGATGAAACTTAACGGGGAGACGAATCTCGCCGGCGACATGAAACAAAGAATAGTGGAAAGTTTTAACAGAGCTCTTAAGGATTCCCCGGAATTCAAGATCTTCGGACCCCCGAATGGCGGCATATCATTCACCACGGAAAGTGAGACTCCCGGAGGATCCGGAGGCTACGGATCGGACCAGGAATCGGCTATTAAATCCACCGGCTTTACTATATTGTGCACGGCCAGGAGGAAAGGCTAATGCCGGTTATAATGGCACTGTTTAACACAATGGCGGCTTTTTTTAAGGATATGTACGATAATATCCTTATAATCTACGCTGAAAAAGGCATAGAGCCTTTTAAAAAGCCGCTTCTTATTGCTTTACCCGCGGTGCTTATGCTTTATGTGGTGTTTTACGCACCACGGGCATCGAAGGTCAAGGTTGATATGGACCAACTGGAAAAATCTCAGATAATCGCAGCCCATTACGCAGATTACAATGACGCAAAGACTAAGCTGGCGGCATATCAGAAGCGGCTTCCACTTATCAGGGATAAAGACGAGTGGCTCAACTATATGATGACCTCCACGGCTAAAGCCCACGGAATATCGTTCGATTCCATTGCCGCGCAGACCGAGAGTGAGATCGGGAATTTTCTGTTGGTTTCGCGCGTTGTGTCCGTTACGACAACCTACGTTAAGTTCGGCAAGTGGGTGGCTGATATCGAGAATTCCCCTATGTTGCTTAAAGTGACCGAAGTTAGTCTAAAAAAAGACGGCTCCCGCACAGGTGTGGTCAGAATCAATATGAAGCTTTCGAGCGTCTTCCCCAAGTTCGGCGCAGCGGGGGGGAGGTGATATGAAAAACTTCACCAGTATAATCGGTTGGCTTCTTCTGGCAGCCGTGCTAGCTGTGCCCTCTTTTCTTTTTTATAACTGGTGGACTAATAATAATAAGACC
>JBAXKK010000076.1:0-12768 GCA_037137395.1 Elusimicrobiota bacterium | reverse complement strand
TCATGTTCATGATGGCGTCTATGCCCACGGTGTGGGCGTCGGAACCGGTGCAGGCCCCGACTATAACGAGCTTGCGCTTAAAGGTCGTTTTTATAAAGGCGTTGATCTCGTCCATGGTCATGAACTTATCCACGGCCTCGGCGTATTCCACTTTGTCGTAGTCGATGGAGACGTCGGTTTTTCCGTAGGCCACAAAGAAGGTGAAATCATCAGACAGAGCTGAGGCGTGGACGATCTCGGCGCGTTTAAAGCCGAGTTTCTGCACATAGAGTTTCGCCGCTTCTTTGGCTTTGCCGCCGCAGGGTATTGGCAGAGTGAAGGAAAGCTGCACCGCGCCGTCGTCCAGAGTATCGCCGTAAGGTTTAATGAACATGGTTCTCCTGTTTGCCGTAAAACGTAAAGCGGAAAGCGTAAAGAGTTATAGCTTTTTAATAAAAGCAGTCAGCATTGCTCCCACATCGGCGCAAAGGCTATCAATAACCCGCAACGCATCCGTTTGTATATATCCAAGTCTTAAGGATATTTGAAGTTCGGTTTCCAGTTCGCTTAAAGAGCCTCTGGCTATGAAAAGAAATTGCCTTAGTTCTGTTTTAGTCTGTCGTGCCGCGCCTTCCGCTATGTTGGCAGCTACTGAGATGACCGCTCTGCGCATTTGCGAAGAAAGCCCATAGAGTTCTTCTTTCGGAAATCCTTTGGTTGCGGCATAAATCTTTTCCGAAAGTTCTATGGATTTTTTCCAAACATCAAGTTTTTCGTGCGGTCTCATATCTTTCTCCCCCGCTTAACTCTTCCCGCTTTACGCTTTGCGCTTTACGATATTGAGCTTTTTCTTCAAATACTCCTCCACGGGGTTGTAATAATCCTTTGCTTTCTCAAAGACGCCGTCAAAGCCCTTTCCGCCGTTGCGGGGACGCTTGATGTCGGCGAACATTCCTGTCTCTATGGCTTCAAAAAGGTCTCTTTTCCTGACATCAGCCAGCATCAGGATAGTCTCGTCCAGCACAGCCTTGGCGCGTTTGACCATGATGCCGTTTTTCTTGAACTCAACCTCGCTGAAGAAGTCGGCGAGATTGTTGTGAACATAGACGGCGTTTTCTATGGCCAGTGCCCGGTCCTGCAGGTAAGGCGTGTGGATGGCCTCGGTCAGCATGCCCAGAAGAGCGATAGATTGGTTAGTGGCTTTGCTGATAAAGTTAAACAGCGTGTTCATGGCATAGCCTTTGAAGATGTTTCCAGTCATAAACTTCGTAGGAGGCATATATTTGAGAGGGTGATTCGGAAAGATCTCTCTGGCCATGAGCGCCTGGGCGTATTCGTATAAAAAGCCGTTTTTGGTGTCAGGGTTTATCTCAAAGGCGTGGCCGAGACCCATCAGCCGCTCCGGCATGCCGGCGCTTTTGGCGAACTGCTCGTTAATAAGCTGGGACGCCAGCACCGTGTGCGCCTTTTCGATGGCATCGGAGGTGGTCAGATAATTGTCCTCGCCCGTGTTGATGATGATGTCAGCCGCGGTGTTTATCATCCGGGAGAAGAACTGGTCGGTGAACGTGCGATACATATTGATATCGCGGAACAGGATGCCGTACATGGAATCATTCAGCATCATGTCCAGCCGCTCCATGGCGCCCATGGCGTCTATCTCCGGCATGCACAGCCCGGAGCAATAGTTTACCAGTCGGATGTAGCGCTTTTCTTTCGCCCCGGCTTCGTCCAGGGCCGCGCGCATGATACGGAAGTTCTCCTGTGTGGCGTAGGTTCCGCCGAAACCCTCGGTGGTCGCGCCGTAGGGCACGTAATCCAGAAGGCTCTGGCCGGTGGTGCGTATAACCGCGATGATGTCGGCGCCCTGGCCCGCGGCCGCACGGGCCTGTTTGACATCCTCATGGATGTTGCCGGTGGCCACAATGACATAGATCAGCGGAGATTTAATTTTATCCGCGCCTTCTTTTAATTTTCGGTCCCTGTGCGCCACGTTGGCGGCAATGCGCTTATCGAGGCCGGCGATCAGCGCGGCGGCTTTTCTGTGTATCCTTTCCTCATCGGTGAATTCTATTTTGGAGATATCGAGGCCGGCGGCTATCTCCTTGTTGAGTTCTTCAGGGGATTTTGAAAGTTTTTCCAGGGCGTTTATATAATACTTCGCCGCGCCGCCCGATAGTGTCTCTCTGCAATGCTCAGCCGCGAGATTCGGTACCGGTACGCCGTCTAAGTTGGCGCCGTCCGCGCCCAGAAGGCGCAGGGTGGCGCGCTCTATCGTGACCGTGGTGTGGGTGTTTATGAAATCCTGAACAGGGCCGGTTACTTCGCGGGCCAGCCCGCGGGCTTTAGCGATCTTATTTTTTGAAAGCCCGAGTTTGGATCTGGCGGTCATTGAGGTTGCTCCTTGGGGGCATTCGCTTCCGGAGAGGCCTTCGCTTTTCCGGCCGCGGTCATGAATTTCTGGGCGTGTTCGATGATGCGGCCGCTTACTCCGAGTATCCGGGCTATCTTTATGGCGTCGTGTATTCCGCCCGCGCCGGTATTGGTTGTTATCTCATAATCCATGAATTTATTGAGCATTTTAAGCTTTTCGGTAAGTTCCATGGGAGTCTTGCCGCTGAAGTAGGCGCTGAAGGCCGCGTTGTCAAAGCCCTTCATCCTCAGAAAAGACGCGTTCTTCTGCGGCGAAAGCCGCGAAAAATGAGTGGAGATAAAGGCCAGAACTTTTTCATTGCCGCAGAAATCCTCGCTTATGGCGGAAAGCAGCGCGGCGGCCTCGTCGGAATTGGTGGTCTTCGCGAATTCATCCATGAGCACCAGGCAATGCCTGCCGGTGTCGGCGTAGGCCTGCGCGAAGGCGTTCATCTCAAGACCGAAACTGCTGAGGCCTTCGGCCCGTCCGCTCTCCTCGTCGCCTACGACATGGATGCGGTCATATAAGCAGGTTTCATAAGCCTCGGCCGGCACGAAAAAGCCGGTTTGCGCCAGCAGCTGCGCGAAAGCCAGAGTTTTCAGCGCCACGGTCTTGCCCCCCATATTTGAGCCGTGAAGGATGTTTACGCGCCTGGAAAACTTAAAAGTCAGCGGTGTGTATTTTAATTTTAAAGTCTTAAGCTTAGTCTCTAAAGGAATAAACCTTGCCTTTCTCAGCGCCGGCGGAGCCGGAAATTTACGCAGCTTGGGCCGGGTCATTGAGTATTCCAGTGCCAGGCGGGCTTTAGCCAGAAGGACGTCAGCGCGCTCAACCGCTTCAAGGTATTCCGATATGACGGTTTTTTCTTTTCTGATCAAGGCTGAGAGCTCTTTAAGTATTTTCTGCTCTTCGGCGCGCTCTTCGGAGTGAAGCTTTTCTTTGGCGGCCGTAAGCTCAAGGTAGGCGGGCCCGAAAACAGGCCTGGCGATGACATTTACGGCGTCGTAGCCCTCGAAAAACAGATCAGGTGAGCCGTAAATTTTGTGCGCGCGGGCTTCATCCACTACCAGAAATTCCCGCTTGGTGAAATCCAGATCGCAATTTTTTAAAATGGCCTTCAGCTTTTCGTCCCTCATGCGCGCGAGTTCCGCGCCGGCGGCCGAGAGCTTTTCGCGCGCCGCTTTGAGTTCCGGCGCGTAGGCGTCGGACAGGTGAAAAGTTTCCCCCGCCCCGCCCAGGCTGAGCGCCTTCAGGAGCTCCTCGGAGCGCCAGGCCGCCGCGAGCGGCTTTTTTATCTCCAAAGGCAGGGCCGCGAACACTGCTTTGGTGTTGGAGAGAAAATTCTTTATTATGAAAATATCGGCCGCGCTGAGCGTCTGGGGCAGGTCTCCCGGCATGGCAGGCATACTCTTCAGGTGAAACTCCAGGCGATCGGTCTGGAAGCGGCTTTTCTTTATGAAAGCGATGAAGCGTTCTGTCAGGTCATATTCGCGGTTCAGCGCGTCGGCCGCGTCATAGAAGCGCAGCGCCGCGCGGGCCAGCCTGCCATAGGGAGTAAGCGGGCGGTAAAAGGCGTAAAAATTGTCTAATTCCGCGAAGACGAAAGCTTTATCCATATCAGGGTCATGAAATGTACGGGTTGAAAAGAATTTTTCCGGCAAGGCCCGGGTTGTCAATTTTCCGCAGAAAATCGTCCTTTGACACATTATACAAATTGATGATAAACGCTGATAACTCAAGCTTTCTGGCAAAATATATGGCGTGGCTTTTCTCAAGCCCGGCCCAGTCGGAGTAAGTGATGAAAAGCTTGGTCAGATCTTCAAAGATCAGCGTCTTATCGGTCTTTAACAGCCCCTCCAGCTTGCTTTTTGTCACCGCGCCCCTTATAAGCGCTATGTCGCCCTGGCGCAGTATTACCGGGCCCTGGTCCGAGAAGAGCTGTTCGCAATTGGAATACTTCAGGGCTTTGGAGGCGGCGTAAACAAGCTTTATGCCGTCGAGCTCGGATTGCAGGTTCTCCTGCTCCACTTTCGCCACATAAACCAGGTTGGCTTTTTTATGAGAGGCCGCCTGCGTGATGCGGTCCACCGCCCCGTCCACCAGTATGGTAGCGGCTTTATGTCTCTCGAGGTCTGACAATATGGCTGAGAGTTGCGAGTTGTTTTCCGGGCCTATGAGTTCCACTCTTCCTTCGCGCAGCGTCCGCAGCAGAACCATCCTTCCAAGCGCCGTTTTAGACGGATAAACGTTAAGGACCTCAAAGGACGCTTCGCTGGGCGACATGGCCGTTTCCGTGGTGACAAGAAGGTCGCCTTTTCTGGCGTTTATCTGCGGCTTCGGGTGGCCGAAAACCGCATCCGTTCTTTCCCCGTCCACGCCGGCGCTAAGATACGCCACTTCTGTCTCGGGGCGCAGGCTCTCCAGGGCGTAATTAAGAAAAGCCGTTTTGCCGGCGTTCTTTTTGGAACCGATGATGAAGGTCACCCTGTCTTTAAGAGTTTTGGGTATATTCATAAGCCCGTGCGGCGGCGGATAGCGGCCGGGAGACTGGTTATTTTTTATGGCGCTTATTGCGCGTCAGCTGCGAAGGCTCAAGCGTGAGCAGGTCGCCGTTCAGGAGGCGCGCTACCCCGTCGATCGGTTTGTATTTGTCGTCGGAGCAGTATTCGCAGGTTCCGCAGTCCGAAGTGTAGCCGGAGGGTTCGGTATAAGTGGTGATAACGCCCTCGTAATTGCGCAGCACCACGCGCTTCTCCGACATGGATATGACGTAGGTCGGCATAACCGGGGTCTTTCCCCCGCCGCCGGGCGCGTCCACGACAAAGGTCGGCACGGCCATGCCTGTCGTGTGGCCCCGCAGGTTCTCTATTATCTCTACGCCCTTTGAGACGGTGGTTCTGAAGTGGCTGATGCCCTTTGACAGGTCGCACTGGTAGATATAATAAGGTTTAACGCGGGCGACCAGGAGTTCGTGCACCAGACGCTTCATTGTTTGGGGGCAGTCGTTCACGCCCCTCAGAAGCACGCTCTGATTGCCGACCGGGATGCCGGCGTCGGCCATCTTGGCGCAGGCGGCGGCGGCTTCGGCCGTCATTTCTTTCGGATGGTTGAAATGCGTGTTGACGTATATCGGATGGTACTTCTTGAGCATCGTGACCAGGTCGTCGGTGATCCTCATAGGCATAACCACGGGCGTGCGGCTGCCGATGCGGATTATTTCCACGTGGTCTATGGCGCGCAGGCGCTTTATGATGGCTTCAAGCGCGGCGTCGGTCAAAACCAGCGGGTCGCCGCCGGAGATGAGGACGTCGCGTACGGCCTTGTTCCGGCGGATATATTCTATAGCCTTATCCAGGTTGGCCGGAGCCATGTGCACGTCTTCAAAACCCACAAAGCGGCGGCGGGTGCAGTGGCGGCAGTTCATGGAGCAGATATTCGTGACCAGGAGCAGCACGCGGTCCGGGTAGCGGTGCGTAAGGCCCGGCACAGGCGAGTCCACATCCTCGTGCAGCGGATCTGACAGATCGGAGGGGTCGTCTTTCAGTTCCAGGGCCTGGGGTATGGCCTGCATTCTCACCGGGCAGCGCTTGTTTTTCTTGTCCATCAGGGCCGCGTAGTAGGGCGTTATGGCCATGGTGAACTTTTTTAGGCAATTTTTGAGGTCTTTTTTTTCGGCGGCGTCCAGCTTTACGACCTTGTCCAGCGTGGGAATATCCTTTATGACATTCTTCAGCTGCCATTTATAGTCGAACCAGTCGTGCGCGGAGACATCTTTCCACAGAGATATTTGTTTCCAGTCCACCTTAGAGTATTGTTTCACAGGTTCTCCATTATAATTACGGATC
Source organism: Elusimicrobiota bacterium (assembly GCA_037137395.1). GTDB lineage: Bacteria > Elusimicrobiota > Elusimicrobia > Elusimicrobiales > UBA9959 > YA12-FULL-51-18. The sequence continues at coordinate 6,531 of JBAXKK010000076.1, read as the reverse complement.
AAAGGCTTAGTGCAGTGTCTGTCCGGCGCAGCGCGTCAGAATACCAGTCCTCCAGTCCTCTAGTCTTACAGTCCTCCAATCTTCTGATCCTCTGATATTACGCGTAAATACTTTCGTAAATCTTTCGTATCACCGGCGATTCGCGCAGAATGTTGATGGTGATATCAGCGTGGTGTCTGGTGTAACCGTTTCCGATGATCATGTGAACATCTTTGCCGACGCCCTCGGCTCCGAGCGCCGCCTTTGTGAAGGATGTCGCCATGCTGAAAAAATAGACCGTGCCCTCTTCACGGCAAAGCATAACAGAGGCCATTTCGGTATTCGGGATATTGACGCAGTTAATTACAACATCGGCCATTTTCCCGCCGGTAAGGGCGCTTACCTTCGAGTAACATTCCAGAGCGTCGGTGGCGTTGGCTTGCGCCGCGTCGGTGCAAAAACCATAGTCCTGTACCTTCTTTACCGCTGAATCGGAGTACTCCAGCCCTATCACGCGGCCGCTTACTCCGACGCGCCGCCTCGCCTCATAGGAGCAAAGCACTCCGGATTTTCCTGCCGCGCCCAGTATTGCCACGGTGGAGCCCGGTTTTACAAGCTTGGCAGTCTGGGCTGGCGCGCCGGCCACATCGAGTACGGCCAGCGCGAGCGTCTGCGGCAGATCAGAAGGAAGCTTGGCGTAAATACCGCTCTCAAAAAGTATGGCCTTGGCTTTCACCTTCACCTGTTCCGTGCCCTTCTTTATACCCAGCACTTTTTCTATGTTCAGCGGCGTTAATGAAAGCGAGACCAGGCTGGCTATCTTGTCGCCAGGCTTTAAATCAATTTTTCCCGCTAATTTTGGACCTATTACAGCCACCGTGCCTATAAACATTCCGCCCGAGCCGGTTACGGGATTTTGCATCTTACCCTTCTCGGCTACAATGCGCGTTATCGTGTCGATTATGATTTTCTCATCGCGGCCAGCCGCCTCTTTTATCTGCGTGAAGGAGGCGGAATCGATGTTCAGCGTATCCACGTCCACCAGTATCTCGTTGTCGTAGATATAGTCGATGCAATTGTCTATTTTAAGCGCCGGCTGCGGCAGGACACCACTGGGCTCTATGACCCGGTGCGCGCCGAAAGGGTTTCCTCCGGATTTTATCTGTGTAGCCATGGATTTCCTGTGGTCTAGCCTAAAAGTCCCGGCCGCGGAATTTTCCGCGGCCGGACCCTTGCGCTCTTAGGCGTATATCTTCTCGTATATCTTGCGGATCTTGGAAGATTCGCGCAGTATGTTAAGGGTGATATCGGCGTGGTCCTTTGTATAGCCATTGCCGATTATCATGTCTACGTCCTTGCCCACCCCTTCAGCTCCCAGCGCCGCCTTAGTGAACGAGGTCGCCATTGTGAAGAAGTATACCACGCCGCCGTCGCGGCACATCAGTATAGACGCCATCTCGGTATTGGGGATGTTGACGCAGTTTATTATCACATCGGCCATCCTGCCACCGGTCAGCTTATGTATCGTCTCGTAGCATTCAAGGGCATTGGTGGCGCTGAGCTTGAGGTTGACGTCGCAGAGGCCGTATTCCTTCATGTTTTTGAGGCCGTTATCGGAGCTGGTTGTGCCTATAACCTTGCCGCTTATCCCAGCGCGCCGCTTGGCTTCGTAGGCGCACAGCACTCCGGATTTGCCGGCGGCTCCGATGATCACCACGGTGTTGCCGGGCTTCACCAGTTTAGCGGTCTGCGCGGGCGCGCCCGCTACATCCAGCACGGCCAGGGCCAGCGTCTCGGGCATATCTTTAGGGAGTTTGGCGTAAATGCCGCTCTCAAAAAGCACGGCTTTGGCTTTAACATTCACCTGTTCGGTGCCCTTTTTTATACCGAAGATCTTCTCTATCTTGAGCGGGGTCAGCGAGAGTGAGACGAGGCTTGCCACCTTGTCGCCGGCCTTAAGATTTATTTTCCCCTCCAGCTTCGGCCCTATCTTTGCGACGCGGCCGATGAACATGCCGCCCGAGCCGGTTACAGGGTTCTGCATCTTGCCGCGCTCTCCTACGATCCCCAGGATCATTTCTTTAATTTTAGCCTCGTCGCGGCCGGTGGCGTCCTTTATCTGGGTAAAACTGGCGGAGTCGATGTTAAGGGTCTCCACATCGATCATGATCTCGTTATCATAGATGTAGTCCATATTGTTGTCGACTTTCAGCGCGGGCTGGGGCAATGCGCCTTTGGGTTCTATGACCCTGTGCGAGCCGAACGGGTTGCCGCCTTTCTTTACGATTATGGTTTTTGACATGTTTTTCTCCTGTTTATTTTGTTTTATTCTTTTAGGGCGAACATCTTGCGCACATCGCCGGGTTTAGCTATTTCCAGATCCGCTTCTTTAGTTATGCGCACAGCTCTCTCTACAAATTCCGCGTTGGACTTGGCCAGCCTTCCCTTGGAATAGTAAATATTATCCTCAAAGCCGACGCGTATGAACCCGCCGGCGGCTATGGCGCCGTATATCCCCGGCAGATGGGCGCGGCCCACGCCCATGACGGTGAAATAGCTTTCCGGCGGCATCTGGTCGATCATATAGGAAAGGGTCTTGACGCTGAGGCTCAGCGCTCCCGGCACATTCATAACGAAGCCGTAATGGTAGGGCGGCTTCAGCAGACCCTCTTTAATAAGAATATGGGATGACTGCACGTGCGAGACGTCGAAGCATTCCAGCGTGGGGCGCACGCCGTGCTTATTCATCTCCATGGCGAAATGGCGCATGATGGGCAGCGTGTTGATTATATAGTCGTTGCCGAAATTGACTGTTCCGCAGTCAAGCGAGGCCATGTCCGGCTTAAGCGCCACAGGGGCTATGCGCTCCTCCGGGGTCATGCCCACCGCGCCGCCGGTGGTAAGCTCTATCACCACGTCGCATTTTTTGCGTATCAGGTCCATGGCCGCCTTAAATATTTTCACGTCGGCGGTCGGAGTGCCGTCGGCGTTTCTGGCGTGCAGGTGGACTATTGAGGCGCCGGCCCGGCAGGCTTCTTCCGCCGAAGCCGCGAGCTCTTCAGGCGTGATCGGCAGAGCGGGAGCCTGGGCTTTTGTGGTTTCCGCGCCGCTCAAAGCGCAGGTTATTATCATTTTGTTAGGCATGAGATATCCTTTATTCCTCTGATCCTCAGAATTTTCCTAGCTTGCCTGAAATATGCAGGTGCGCCTCCGTGGCTTTTACAACTTCTTCAACCGTGGTGTCTTCGGCTATCTCTTCAAGGACCAGACCTTTCTTGGTTACGCGGATGAAGGCCATGTCGGTGACTATGACGTCGACTTCTCCCACCGCGGTGAGAGGCAGGGAACATTTTTTAAGGATTTTCGGAGCGCCGTTCTTATTGACATGATCCATGGCGATGATGACATTCTTAGCCCCCACCACAAGGTCCATCGCACCGCCCATTCCCGGCACCATTTTACCCGGTATCATGTAGTTTGCCAGGTTGCCCTGCTCATCAACTTCCAGCGCGCCCAAAACGGTGTAATCCACGTGTCCGCCGCGGATTATGGCAAAAGACATGGATGAGTCAAAAAAACAGCCGCCGGGCAATATGGTTACCGGCTGTCCCCCAGCGTTAACCAGTCGGGGGTCTTCCTTGCCTTTTTCCGCCTGGGGGCCGAGGCCGGTGAAGCCGTTTTCCGAATGCAGGAGTATGGTCTTACCCGCTGGGATGTAGTCAGCCACCATTGTGGGCATACCGATGCCCAGGTTTACCAAGGCGCCGTCCGGAAATTCCTGCGCTATGCGTTTTACCAGGCGGACTCTCTTAAGTTCTTTAGGATCCATTATAAATCTCCTAGGCTTTAAGCTGAAGGTTAGCCGCCGGAAGCACGGCTTTCACTATCGCGGAAATAAAAACGCCGGGGATAGTCACTTTTTCCGGATCCAGCTCTCCGGCTTCCACGATCCTTTCGGCTTCTACGATAACATAATCAGCGGCCATGGCCATTACAACGGCGGCGTTTTTAGTCGCCATTGGCAGGAAGCAATTTCCGGATTTGTCGCACACCTCCGCCTTTATCAGGGCGAATTCCGCGCCCAGCGGGAGTTCAAGCAGGTAATCTTTGCCGCCGATGGTCAACTTCTGCTTCCCCTTTTCAATATCGGTGCCTATGCCGGTAGGGGTCAGAACGCCGCCCAGCCCGGCGCCTTTTGCGCGGATGCGCTCTGAAAAAGTCCCCTGCGGAACAAGCGTGACAGTCATTTCCCCCGAGTTCATTTTCTGACCTGAAACGGGGTTTGTTCCTATGTGCGTGGCGTACAGGTTTTTTACGCGCCCCTGGCAGATCAGGCGGCCTACCCCCACGTCCGGGAAGGAGGTGTCGCTGGTGATAAGCGTAAGATCTTTAGAGCCTTTGTTTATCAGGGCGTCGATCAGCGTGAACGCGTTCCCGCAGCCCATAAAGCCACCCGCCATTACGGATGAGCCGTCTTTTATAGAGTCTACAGCCTGCTCAGGAGTGAGTACGGGTTTCATGTTTTTCCCCTTTCGCTGAAGTGATTGTTTCTAGGAAGATAAATTTTCAATATTATAACAAAATATAATTAAATATACTTATTAAGACCTGTTTTCAGGCTAATCATATCTTTGGGTGGAGGCGGTTACAGGTCACAGCTCTGAGCAATACTGGAGATTTATCATGCATAAGGTAGCTATAGACGGCTCGATGTCGCGGATAAAAGAGAATATGGCCAGGGTTAAGAATAAGGTCATAGTCATGAGCAATAAGGGCGGCGTGGGCAAAAGTTCGGTGGCCGTCTCTTTCGCGGCGCTGCTCAGCGGCAAAGGCTTCAGGGTCGGACTGCTGGATATAGATATCCACGGGCCATCTATCGCCAAGATGACGGGGCGGGAAGGCGTAAATCCCGTATCGGATGGTAAGGCGATAGAGCCGGTGCCGGTCAGGGAGAACCTGGTGATGCTTTCAATGGGCTCGCTGATCAAAGAGGGCGCGACGCCGGTTATCTGGCGCGGCCCGATGAAGCTGAATGTGCTGAAACAATTTCTGGCCGATGTTAACTGGGGCGATCTGGATTACCTTATAATAGATGCCCCGCCCGGGACCGGCGACGAGCCTCTTTCAATCTGCCAGCTCCTTCCGGGGCTGGCTGGCGGCGTGGTTGTGACCACGGGTCAGGATGTAGCCTTGCTGGATTCAAAGAAGGCCGTTAATTTTCTTAAGCAGCTTGGCGTGAGGGTGCTGGGGATAGTCGAGAATATGACCGATTTTCCCTGCCCGCACTGCGGCGGGCACGTAAACCTTTTTAAAGCCGGCGGCGGAGAGAGAGCCGCGGCATCGCTTGATGTGCCTTTCCTGGGCCGGATCCCTTTCGATCCGGACATGGTTGAAGCGGGCGATAAAGGGCTGCTGTTCGTGGAAACAAAGAAGGATTCCCCCGCCGCCAAAGCGCTGGCCGCCGCTATTGAAAAGGCGACCAAAGGTTTGGAAGCGGGACAGGGTGTTCTATAGCGGCTATGGCCTATTATTCTTGTGAGGTTTAATAAATGAAAAAAATTATCGCGGCGGTTTGTGTCGGGCTGATTTCGGCAGTGGCGTTCCCGGCGGCGGCGCGGCAGCCGCTGTCGTCCTATAACGGCGGAAATCTCTCCGGCGATGATTCACAAATGCCTATTGATTTTTGCGCTCAGGGCAAATTGCTGATATTCACCGGCAACTGTGTTTTGCCTGAGGGTTCGGCCTTTAAAGATTCCATCTCGCGCAAAGCGTGCGAAGATGTGCGGTCCGTCCTTATCTCCGGGCTTGGGGTCCTCTATCCTCAGGCGAAAGTATATTCCTATGATAATCTTGACGCCGAAGGTGTTTACTTGAAACTCTCGGGTCCTTCGGTGCGTGGCTTTTTCCTGATCGGAGAGGGAAATGTCAAGGGTGGGATGTTTCTTGGCGAAAGAGCGGAGATTTTATATCCGTCGAATGAGGCGTGCGAGGCGCAATTGGATGTTTTCGGCGGATTTACTTCGCACAGCAAGTATTCCCCGGATGTTTCGGCGCCGGCGGAGCTGCGTCGCAGAATGCTCGCCCGCATGGAATTTATCTCCGACGGGGCGCGCTCGCCGTCCGGCTCCTGGTCCGGGCTTTGCAAGCCTCGTTTGAGCCTGGTCTACCCGACGCGGACTTTCGCCGGCAGGATGAAGGAAGACGCGAAAAAACTGCTGGCCGCGCTTATGGAGAAAAAACGCGCGCAGGCCCTGGGCGCTTTGGAAAGCATCTGCGGCGCCTGCGACCAATATGTGAAGGCCGGCTATCCGCTGGCGAAGCTTTGTCCCCCCAATTCCGATGTCTGCGCGCTGAAGCGCATAACGCCCGGCTCAGAAAAACTCGTTATGGACAACTACTGCCTGGTCCTTCACCCCGAATACGCCCCTCAGTCGAGATAAAGAAACAGCGGCAGGTCAGCTTTGTGTAACGCCCCGCAAGATAGCCAAGTCAGGGCAGCGAGGGCATGGGCCCGTCGGGCACGCTATCGTCCACACCGTGGCCGCGCTCCCG
>JBAXKK010000075.1:0-13059 GCA_037137395.1 Elusimicrobiota bacterium | reverse complement strand
GAGGATAGCGCCGCCTGAAGACGCGCAGGGCCGCGCAATCAAACTTGGAAGATTTCCATTTACATTCTATGACCTGAGGAGGCCGGCCGCGCTTTTTAAGCACAAAATCAATTTCGTGCCCGGCTTTGTCGCGCCAGTAGTTAATATCCGTGGTTTGAAGCACGCTAAGCATCTCGTTTAAAACCAGATGCTCCCACAAAATCCCCTTATCATCTTCCCGCAGCGTGTCCCAACCTCGAAAAAAACACAGAAAACCAGTGTCAAAGCCGTATACTTTAGGCGCTGTCACTATTTCGTTGGCAAGGCGGCTTGAAAAAGGGCGCACCGGGCATGCCACTCCGGTTGCCTCAAGGACTGAAAGGTAATTGGCAACGGTAGCGCGGCCAATTTCGCAAGGGGCGGCAAATTTTGAGGCCTCAAATATTCCACCGCTTTGCGCGAAGACAAGTTCAACGAATTTAAGGAAAGCCGACCTTTTTTCAAGCTTAAACATATCCTGCACATCTCTGGCCCAATATGAATCAAGCCACTCCTGATAATCCTTTTCCGGGTAGGTCTCAGAAAGTATAAATGGCGGAAGGCCGCCGCGGTGAAGACGGCGGTTTAAATCAATAATCTTGAAATCCCGTGAATCGCGGGAATTCATCGGCGTAAGCCTGATTTCCGTTTTTCTGCCGGTGAGCGTATCTTTAAATTTAGCCGAAGCCGATAGCGTGGACGAACCGGTGGCTATTATTTTAACTGTCGGATAGTGGTCGTGGGATATTTTCAGTATTTCAGACGGGTTATCCAGCTTGTGGATTTCGTCAAGCACAAGCAACTTTCCGGCTTTTGACGCTAAAAACATTTCCGGGTCCGAAAGCATGGCCCGTACCCTGGGAAGTTCGCAATCAAAGTATTCGGCGCCGGGAAAACCGGAGGAAAGCACGGTCTTACCAGAACGCCGTATGCCGGACAGCCAGACTATGGGGCGCCTGGAAAAGGCTTTATGTATTAAATCCCGCCAGTATTTTCTTTTAACCATATGACTTACAACATAGCATATAGTTGCACTAAAAGCAATGTGTCTTGGGGGGACGTTGCTTTGTTTCTTGGTTATTTACGCGTCTCACCACGCCGGACTACTGGCGGAAAACTTCACCTGAAATTTCAGGTTAAGGCTTTCCGCATTTACCTGCAAAATCGATAAAAAATGCCAGGATGGCGCCGCCGAACAGCCCCAAAACAGCGGCAAGCAAAATATTGCGGGCCTTGCGCGGCCCCACCGGCCTGGTCGAGATTTCCGGCTTCTGGATCATAACCAGATTGCGGATGCCGGCTTTGGCAGCCGTCAGCTTTTCGATCTCAATGCCCAGGTTGCTGATATCGGTCTGCAGTTCTTTGACGGAGCCCACCACGGTTTCTTTTTTTGTTTTATTGTCCGCCAGTTGATTGTTCAATTGATTAAAATAGGCCATATTCTGCTGTATGGTGTTTAAATACAACAGAGAGGAAATGTCATCTCCCTGGGCTTTGCTCTCAAGAAGCAGGTTTTTTTTAGCCAGTAATTGTTCCGTATTGGTCCTGGTCTCTTTAAGCTCGCCCAGCAGCTCAATTTCGCGCGCTTCGATTATTTTAAGATTTTCCCCCAGTCTTTTTATTGAGTCATACTTACTTTTTACGCTATTGGCGGTAATAGAAATCTGCAGGCCCACGGCATCCTTTTTAAGATCAACTGTTTCCCTGTAGAAAGCGGTAAGTTCGTTAAAAAACCGATCCAAGATCCTGACACCAAGCTCTTTCTCGTTCTCCGGCTTTTTAATGCTGAGTATTAAAAATGTGGAAAGTTTGGGCAGGGACACCTCTAATCGCACATCGTAGTAAGGCGTCAACCGCAAAGCATTCACCACATTGACATCAAAGCTGCCGGCATCTATCCTGGCCTTAATATTGCCGGGCGTGTCCAACAATTTGGCAGCGGGCAAACTGCCGCTAAAGGCGTCAGGCAGCATACTGGGTTCGATAATCATTGAAATATTCCAGACTTTAGGCGCCCTGTAATTAATCACCGCGGCCGCGGTAACGGACGTCAGAAAAACGGCCAGAACCAATTTCCAGCGCTTTACCAACACCGCGGCGTATTCGGCTAAATCTATTTCCTGATTATAATTCTGATTTTGATTTATCATTCTATAACTCCTTAAAACATTGGAATCGCTTACCCGCCCGGTCGCCGTCAGGCCCCTGCCCCTGTGCCGTTCATCCGTAATATTTTACAAGCCGGGAATTCCGGGGACAAGTGAAGCCCAGCCACGGGCTTAATCTTGGCCCATATCTCAAACAAATCAATTTCGTCTGAATCCGACCTATTTCCCTGTAATTGCGAGTTCATGAGCTCCCCCCTTTAAATTTCACAACCGCGGTATATCAGTTAGAATCTAACTCTTTTAGGAGTTTAAGCATGTTTTTCTTCAAATCCGGCAAATCTTTTATTACAACTTTCCACACAAGCCGTAAATCCACTCCGAAATATTCATGGATCAATAAATCTCTCAAGCCTGCTATCTGCTTCCAGGGTATATCCTTTGCGGAAGAGCGGGCTTCGGCTGGTATTTTCTTTACGGCTTCGCCTATTATTTCCAATCTGCGTATTGTCGCGTCCTGAATCAGCGTTGATTTAAGGAAATCCGGCAAGGATATCTTGAGAGTGTGTCTTTCAATTTCCACGATGCTATCAAGTATATGTTTGACAAATATCTCAGGCTCTTTTTTCATATATCAATTTCTGTTCTTTCAGAATACGGCTTTTTAGCAGCGGATTTATTGAATCGTAAGTCAAAAGATCCACTTTCACGCGAAGTTTTGATTTAAGCTCTAGTTTCAAGGTGACCAGGTCAAGCAGGGTTTTATTCTTCCCCAATTTTACAAGCAGGTCAATGTCGCTATTTTTGCCGCCTTCATTGCGGGCAAAAGAGCCGAAAAGCGCCGCTTTAAGCACGCCTTGCCTTATTAATACCGGTATAATCCTGCTTTTAATATCATAAAAAGTCATAAAAATATTATAGCAAAAGCAGGACGGCGGAAGGGGACCCCTCCGGAGTATTTAATTACCAATGAAACAAAGACTTCTTACTATTTACGCTTTACGTTTTCCGCTTAATGACTACGCCATAAGCTATAGGCTTTAGGCCATAAGCAGAATAAAGACTTCTTACTATTTACGCTTTACGTTTTCCGCTTTACGATTTAGGCCATAAGCAGAAAAAACTGCCATTTGCCATTGGCCATTTGCAGAATTGCTTACTATTTACGCTTTACGCTTTCCGCTTAATGACTATGCCATAGGCCATAAGCTTTAGGCCATAAGCAGAATAGAGATTGGTTACTATTTACGATTTACGATTGCCTATTTACGCTTCACATTAACGGTCAAAACTGCGAGAACACCCGGGAACGGGTTATTGCAGGCAATCAAGCACGGCGTCGGGGGTTAAAACATGGACGCCGGTATTTTTATAGACATGTTTAGACCAGATTACAGGCACTATTCTGCGCCCACGCGCAAACGCGCAGTTTTTGGCTTTAGCCAAAAGCATATCTTTTAGTTCGACTATCGGTAATCGGGCATCGCTCCATTTAGCTTCGCCAACGAGCAGCGCCTTGCCGTCCAAAGACTCAGCAACACCGTCAATTTCCACCATGGTCCCGTCTATGCCCACCCCCCACCAGCGCTTGGCCGCCCCCCACTCACAGCCGTCAATCGAGCAGGCGGGAACGCTTGCGCGGGCTAATTCCTCCCAGATGCCGGAGACATGCTGTTGAAACTGCGCGCGGATTTTAGTCATAACCGAGGAGATGGCGCGGATTTCCAACTGCGATTTATTGGGCTGGAGGAATTTAAAATAGAAAATAAGGAACGGGTCATCCAGCTTATAGAGAGCTCGCTTGGTTGACTTGCTGTTCTCGCCAAAGGGCGTTTCGCGGCGGACATAACCAAGGTCCACCAACTGTAGAAGAGGACGCAGGATGCTGGTGGAGGGTTTGCCCAGACGGCCGGCTATTTCAGACAGGCGGTGGCAGCCCTGGCCGATAACCGATAACAGTGAATAAGGCTGCACCGCGCTGCGCATGTCATCCATAAGCAGGCGCATAGGTTCCTCATGCAGGACGCCGTTGGGGTCCAGGATAAGTTCGGTTATGGCGGTCTCAAGTTTAACGAATTGCGCGGCCAACTCCCAGTAACGGGGCACCCCGCCCCATACGGAAAAAGCCTCTACAGCCTCAACGGCTTTCAGCTTAAGACCCTGGCGGATCCACCCCGCGTTAAGCGGCGTGATTTTAAGTATCTCAACAGCTCTGCCGTACAGCGGGGCGGTTTTATCCATTACAAGGCCGTGCATCATTCTTTGCGAGGAGCCGCACAGGACTAGATTGATTTTTTTTGCGCCGGGCTGGTCTATGTACTTCTGCAGTATGCTGGGCAGTTCCGGGGAAAGCTGTACCAGGTATGGGACTTCATCCAGAAACAGCGAAATGCTCCCGGGAAGCCGGCTGTTAAGAGTTGACAATAACGCGTCCCAACCGGAGTAGGTCGCGCGGGAAAAACCGGGGATAAGCCTGTCAATTTCCACAGCGAGGTCACGCAGCTGCAGCGAGGTCTCTTTTTGATCGGCAAGGTAATATACGCCGCTATTACCGACAACGCGCTGGATAAGCGTTGACTTACCGCAGCGCCGGCGGCCATAGACAACCGCCAGGACGCCGCCGTCCGCGCTAAGGGCGCGCGCCAGTCGTTTTTGTTCGCCGGTTCTGTCAAGAAAGTGAAGTTTCATTAATACACCTCAATATATGTATAATAAACATTATGTTTATTATACATATATTTTATAGTTTGCGCAGCATTACTGCGTCTCTTAAAATTTCCATATGAACTATTTCTATGTAGGGGGTCACATATGTAGGGGGTCAGGTCTTGAAACTTGACTCCGCTGAAATTCCGGGGACAGTATATTTAATTACCAGTAAAGCGCGGCTATTTCCCCTCTATGGCCTTCACAAGCGCCGCCATATACCCGGCGGTTTTGGGGAGGCGTTCAAATACGCTTTGGGCCACCTCTTCTTTGTATGTGTGTGAGGTTTGGTTGCGCATATCTATAAGTTCCAGCCAGAATTCGTCGTAGGCAAGCAGTTTTTGCTTATAAGCCTCCCTGAAGCATTCTTTGGGGGCTTGGCACACAACGCCGTATTTTTCCTCAAGGCAGGTTTTTACCAGTTTCCAGGCCATATCTATGGTGAATTCAAAGCGCTGTATGGCTGAGTCGCGCACGATATCGCTTTTGGGAGCGGCAAGGGCCTCATTAAGGCGGGCCAAGGCTTTTTTAAATTGGTCCAGTTGAGCTTCCTGCTTTGTCATTTTATAACCTCGATATTGGCAAGAGCCACTTTTTTAAAATCCTCGGAAACGGAGGCAAAATCCACAAAATCTATTTTATAGACGACGGGCAGATTTACCAGGTCTTCCTTTATCCCGTCAAGTATTGCCGCCGGTACCGGGGCAGGGCCTTCAACGCCCACGTCTATGTCGGAATGGTCGTCGCCCTTATTTGTTACGCGTGAACCGAAGTAAAAAAGCCGGTATTGGACCAGATCAAGGCGCCTGCCCACAATAGCCAGCAGGTCCGCCTTAAGTTTTTCTGCGGGATAATGTTGTAAATTCATAACGTTTAGATAATTCCGGGAACAGTATAGAATGGCACTAACTTAAGGCCCTAACCGGCAATTTTTCAAGGCGTAGTTTTTAACCGTTGGCAGTTCCGGATTTTTTATTATGTCGTTCCGGCGAAAGCCGGAATCCAGATCTTGCCACAATCTGGACACCGGCTTTCGCCGGTGAGACGGATTGGTTAGGGTTTTTAAGCCAAAAGGGCTTAAGTTAGCGCCATTCGGGACAGTATATTTAATTGCCAGTGAAGCGCAGTTATAACCTAAAGGCCTGCATACCCCTCTACATCTCATTATATCAAAAAAGCCATAGGCTGAGGGCGCTGCGCCCGCCATTTGCAGAGTAAAAAATGCCATTCGCCGTTTGCCATTTGCAGAATTGCTTACTATTTACGCTTTACGTTTTCCGCTTTACGATTTAGGCCGTAAGCGAACTACGCCATAGGCCATAAGCTTTAGGCCGTAAGCGAACTACGCCATAAGCTATAAGCTTTAGGCCATAAGCTTTAGGCCGTAGGCAGAAAAGGGATTGGTTACTATTTACGCTTTACGCTTTCCGATTTACGATTTTCTATTTACGCTTTACGTTTTCCGATTTACGATCCCCCCCTGGATGAGGTGGATAAAAATTAGGGCGCAGATTATAGCTGAAAAATACGGTAGCATCTGGCGCGGGGCTGATAGCTGCGCCGCAGTATTGGCGGCGGCAAGCCCCCAGAGAGAACACATAAAGGGGTTACCGGTTAGATAGCCGACACCGGCCTCACTTAGTCTAATCGCCAAAGTGAGGAGCAAAACCCCTAAAAAAACTACCAGCAGAGAACCGGAGTAATATAAAAAAGCGACAAAACCCGGCAGGGAGCCGACTTGAAAGTATAAGTCATCACCGACACCCGACTGACAGACCGACTGATAAAAATCAGCCTTTCCAAGTTCTCTCTTTTCCATTAAGGCTTTCAAAAAAGTATCACGGCCTTTTATCGGATAGGCGGCTACCGCCATTACGCCTTCCACACCTATCCACCTGCCTATAGCCATTGAGGACGCTTTTTGAAAGAAATCCTTAAATTCAGTGCTGAACCCTTTTATCGCCAAAGTTAACCCCTGAACATTATTGCCTTTATAATCATTGCCGCCCTTTGAAGATAAAACTGAAACAACATCGGCCGAATAAAAATACTGCCGCATAGTATTTGCCATGGTAAAGGAAACGGCAAACAGTAAAGCGGCCGCGCAGCCCGCCATAAATATTTTTATTTTAGAGATTGCCGAAAAAAGTTCTTTAAAGTTTTTAGCCGACGCCGCGGCGGCAGGCAAAACATGCCATAAAAAAGTGCCACGGCTTAAAAGCGAGGTGCTGGAGATAGCAGCCTCGGCAAGCACCGCAAAGAGGCCTTGAAGAGGCCCTCTTTTCGCTAAAATATCCCACCAAAGCAAGGTAACAACGCCCATTGACAGACCTATGCCAAGAAACCAGGCTATAAGAAAGTTTAACGGCCAATGCAAAATAGTCCTTGGAGTAAGGCCGATCTGATTAATCCCAAGCACAGTGTTTACAACCGGGATGAGGATAATGCAAAGCCACAAACCGAGCCATAACCATTTACGAAAACGGGGATACCAGGGCGGACAAGTGTCTTGCTTTGCGGAACAATACGCCGCCCCCCCCGGAATAAAGCGGCATAAGAATCCGGCGACTATTACCGCGAAAGCGGCTAGGATAGCTATACCCAGAATGTTGTCCAGATTTGCCGGGGTTGGGATAAAAGCGCCGATTGCTTCGGCATATTTAGCGCCAATAATCGTGCCAACAGTGAACTTCAGCCAAAATCCAAGCCACATGAAAATAGTGAGAAACATATAGCCGTAAGAATCCTGTTTATACAACCCGCCGGCCAGCATGCAAAAAAAAGCTATGGAGAAGACAGAATAAATTAATTTTGAACCCGGATAATGCGCAAGCGCGAGCACGGACAAGATAAGCCAGGCAAGAGTAAAAAGGAGAGCTGTCGCAATTTTTAAAAAACTGTGTTTAGGCATGAGTTGGTTAGCCATAAGTGAAATGCCATTTGCCATACGTAGAATCACAGCTGCCATAAGCCATAAGCTTTAGGCCGTAAGCGAACTACGCCATAAGCTATAAGCTTTAAGCCATAGGCTAAAACATGCCATAAGCTCTAGGCTTTAAGCTAATAACTACGCCATAAGCTATAAGCTTTAGGCCATAAGCAGAATAAAGACTTCTTACTATTTACGCTTTCCGCTTTACGATTGACGCCGCTTGCCATTTGCAGAATTGATTACTATTTACGATTCTGGAGACACCTAATTGTCTGATGGGGCAGGGTTGGGGATGTCAGGTGGGCGGCCGGGCAGTCAATTGATAAGACGCTGAGACGCTTGGGTTACACTAATTTCCGGAAAGAGCTTTTATAAGGATACCAGACAGACCAAGTTCGCTGGCCCAATGTTTCAGATATTCCAGATCAAGCTGTTCTCCCTGCACCTTGATTACCCCAACAATATCGCTCCACTGGCGCTCAGAGACTTCCCCTCCCTGGAGATACCAGCGCAGTTTGCTTAGTATTACATCCTCCGGGGTGGCCACAAAAAAAGGCGGTTCGGAATTCCCAGAAACCGCCTGGGGCATCCTGCGCGCGAATTCATTAATGGAATATGGATTATTCCGCAATAAGAATATATCCACTTTAAAAGAGGAAGCGAGATGAATGATGTTAAATGAAGAGCTGTTGGAAATTGCATCCAATATGGATTCTTTCTCTACATAAAAGTCTTTTTTCAAAGCTTTAACTATCAATTCGGCCTGTCCGGGCTTAATTTCAGCTACAAGATCGGCGTCCATTGTGGCGCGAGGAAGGCCATGCACGGAACTTGCAAGGGAGCCGCAAATCATGTGTGACACGCCAAGCGCATTGAGCGCTTTTGTTACCAGACCCAGGATCTCCGTGGGATTCATGGTCATAAAGATTTTTTTCCGCCGTATGCCTTCGCAGCCAGAGTATCACCAAGATGCAGGCGGGCGAATTCCAGCCTGACCTCATCTTCGGATATGCGGGGATTGCGGGTGCGTATGCCGGCCAGGCAGAAAGCCGCGCAGGAATTGGTCATCTCAGAGGCCTGCCGGAGTTTGAGCCAGGGTGGAGTGGCGCGCAGTTGGGAGATAAGGAACTCCCACGCCTTAGGGCTTGTGTCGCCGTTTGGGGTCATGATGATAAATCCATAAAGGTAATTCCGTAATTCCGGGGACAGTATATTTAATTAACCAGGGAAGCCCAAACTACAGCCGAAAGGCTTGTATATTCCTTAATACCTAATTATATCAAAAAGCCATAGGCGAATAACTACGCCATAAGCTATAAGCTTTAGGCCGTAAGCGAACTACGCCATAAGCTATAAGCTTTAAGCCATAAGCAGAATAGAGATCGCTTACTATTTACGCTTTCCGCTTTCCGCTTTCCGCTTTCCGCTTTACGCTTTACGATTTCCGATTTACTGAGACTTTTAGGAACAAATTTATTGTTTCATCGGCGGCTTGGTCCCAGGAGAATCGGGCGGCGCGCTCCGCGGCTTTCCTCGAGGCCTGTTTCCTGGTTTCATTATCGCGAGCAAGAATTTCAAGCAGGCCATGTCCTAATCCCTTAAAGTCGCCGGCTTTATAGTATAAAGAGGCTTCTGCCAGTATTTCAGGCAGGCAGGGACTCTCCGTGGCGATACAATTACAGCCGTGCGCCAGGGCCTCCAAAGCTACAAAACAAAAAGACTCAACGCGGCTGGTGAGAGCAAAGGCCGAACAGTGAGAATAATACCAGTTAAGTTCCTGCTGAGAAACATGGCCGAGCCAGATCACATTCCGGGAAAGGCCCAAGGCTTTAGCCAAGGTTTCCATGCGGGATTTGTAGCCGCATGTGGCCAGCCTGGTTCCCCCGGCTACAACCAACTTAAGCCCCGGGTAACGCCATTTAATATCGGCAAAAGCCCGCAGCAGATCCTCAAAGCCCCTGTAGATCTCAAATGAGCCGGCGGTAAAAACAAACCCCTCTTTAAATAGATCGTTAATTTTATCAGCCGGCGGAATCGGGGCGGCTACGGGACTCTGCCCAAAATGGATAAGCGAGACTTTTTCCTTTTCCACGCCCAAACCGGCGACAAGAGCCTCCCTGACAAAGGCTGTCGGCGCTATCACAGCCGCGGCCCCGCGCGCGGCGCGGCCGGTTTCAAACCGCCTGGCCCAGGATTGAAGTTTCTCCCGTATCCCGCTGGTCGTTTTTATGCTTACAAGCGGGGCCATATTGTGCACTATTGTGACAATTGGCGCTGCCGGATAGGTGAAATGCCTTTCAATGGAAACAAACACCACATCCGGCCGGAACGCATCAAGGGTGGCCTTAAGTTGTTTGTCAGGCGCGGAGCGAGTCAATTTAAACGGCTCGCATACCGCCAAATTTAATTTTGGAGAGGGCGCGATCCAGGTTTCGGCCTTAAACCCGACTGGTGAAGCGCATAATATTTTTTCTATCTTATCCGAAGCGGCCAGGCGCGGCAAAATATTAGCGATATAACTTTTATGCCCCCCGCTCATTCCCCCGCCGGTAAGATTAATTATCGCAAGTTTCATAGATAAGGCTGCCTGGCTGCCCCACAAACAGTGTTTTTATTTCTTTAGCCGAGAAAGCAGAATTTGCTTTAAATTCCCTGCCAGATTATCGACATATTCCCTATCCGCGATAAGAGCGTCCAGGTCATATTTTATACTGGCGGCGTCTATTTTCTCAACGGCGGAAACAAGCCTGGCATAAAGCTCTTTTTTATCAGGAATATTTTCAAGACATTCAAGATTCGGCTCAATGCCTTTTTGCAAATACCACATGAGATCAAAATAGTCGCGCCCCTTTACCACTGCAAGCGTTTCCCCTTCTTTGCCGGTTTTCGTCCACCTGCGGTTAAGTACAGCGCGGATCTTGGTGGCCATAAGCGTAGGAAGATCGAATGTTTTCACCAGCACTGATTCTCCGTGCTCAAAAAGCGGGACTATTTCCGTTTTATATTTTCGGCAGAACGAAATATCGGTGTATAGCTCCAACTTTAAAAAAAGCATATCAGATTCCGGATACGCCGCCAGGCCTAATTCAAAAAGCAACGGAAACTTCAGCAACACGCGGAATTTCTGAATCTTTGTTTCAACCTTAAGGCCATGCCTGGCTGCGAAATACCCCTTTAGATCCGTCGCAAGAGCCGGCAAAGAGACCGCCCCCCGCGCGTCCACAAAATCCAAATCTTCGGACAACCGCGGCAAACCATAGCAATGCTTCAGCGCCGAACCGCCATAAAACACAAGACCGGAATATTCTTTGCGCGAATAGATAAAAGCCAGCGCCAGCGTTTGTAAATACTCCTTTATCAGGTTGCGTCGGAAAACCGCGGAAAGGCCGCTGTTTTCAGCCAATAGATTTTTAATATTTTCCAGCATTTTTGATCCAGCCCGCGACCATAGCCATTTTATCCATTTTTGCGATGGCAGCGTATTTTTTAAACTCAGCAATGTCAGCTTTGCTTAAACGCTCCAGGTTCAGGCGCAGCGCTTTAAAAGCGCCGGCCCCGGAGAGCAAGTTGCGTCGGAAATAAATAAAATCAAACAGCGCCTTTGCTTTTGAGGCCCTATACACCGGAAACCCGCCCTCTGCCACGGAATTATATCCGCAAAAAAGCGGCTTTTTAATTTTGTGATAACTGAAAACCCCCAGCGCGTTTTTATAAACCGCGGTTTTATTGGCGGTAACCAGCGTAAAATTAACCGGCACCTCGGTAAGCAGGTTGTGCTGATAAAGCACGTAATCAAGACTAAGGTACGCCGGGCTGTAAAGTTTGGCGGCAAGGAATTCAAGATACTGCGTCCATTTACCTCTGATTTTAACGGTGTCACAATACGCCCGGCTGGCATATGAGCCTCTCTTAAGACGTATAATATCGCCGCGCTCCTCCAACCGGGAAAGGAATACGCGCAGATACGCGGCTTTTAAATCAAAAACACTAAGCCCGCCGATGGTAAAATACGGCACGCGGGCAAGGTGTGAAAGTATTTCTTTTGGCTTGGATATCATTTCTGATAATATACAAAAAATGATTGCTTTTGGAAACAAGCTAAACACTGGCTTCGCTATCCGCGTGTTTTAAAGCGCCAAATAGAGATTTGGCGTTTTACCCGCTCCGGCAGCGGAATGAATATGAGCAAGGCGGCCAGGACCGCCAAAGCCACGGTCTTAAGGTGATAAACGCTGCAAAAGGCCGTGGAGAGGCTTCCCGGGCGGAATACACCGGCAAGCAGGGCCCTGGCTTCAGCCGGTTTACCCATGGCGGCAAGATTAAAGGACCTGTTAACATTGTCGTTCATCAGAAGCCGGGAATAGTCGGATTTTTCTTCAGGCCCCATTAAATCCCGCGCGAAACCAGCCGCATAAGCTTCGAAAACCCGCAATAAATCGTGTGGCTCTGTCTTTGCCCTGCCGGCGCCATAGCTGAAACTGGCCGGGCTTACCCTGTAGTTGAATAAGGGTTTATTTATCACGCCTATCGGATATTTTTGCAGTATCCTTAACCACACATCAAGGTCCGCGGAAGTGTTAAAACGATCACCATTCCAATGCTTGATATGATCCTTGTAAATTTCACTCCTGGCCATTGCACCGGGACAAAGCAGAAAATTTCCATGCTTTAACATAGCTTTAAATATGGCAGGGAAATCATATAAGCCGGAGGGTCTTGCGGATAACGCTAAAGGCAGGCGATAACTGCGCCCGACACGGCCGGTTGCGTCACAAGTATCAGCCATGGCAAAAACAGCGCCTGCTTCCGGATTATTCTGAAAGAACTTAACCTGCTCCTCTACAATTTGAGGCGCATATATATCGTCGGAGTGGAAGATAGCGGTATAATCACCTTCAGCCAGTTGAAGACAGCGCGTGAAGTTACCTTCGGCTCCGACGTTATCGGCATGGCGTATGACGGTAACCCTAAGATCCTTTGAAGCGCAGACATCAGCGATCTGCGGCGTATTATCGGTAGAAGCGTTATCTACAACTTTAATAACGAGATTGCGGTAGGTCTGCCCTAATATAGAATCCAGTGTCGCGGAAAGAGTTTTACCGGCGTTATAGGTGGGCACGCAAATACAAACCAGGGGAGTTGAAAGGTCGCTCATTATTCACTCAAATTCAGAATCATATTTTACGTCCATACAAAGACTAGCCGGGAAGCTTCAGTTGGTCCGTCTCACCAGCGGCTCTGGTCGCCGGAAAGACGGAATAGAAAAATCTGGGCTACCCGACGAGTAAAACGCGCCAA
>JBAXKK010000074.1:0-13217 GCA_037137395.1 Elusimicrobiota bacterium | reverse complement strand
GAGATAGTTAAGTGGCTGTTCAATGCCTTGGCGATTTTATTCAGGGTTAGGACCGTTATGTTTGAGTGCTTCAGGGTTTCTATATCCGAAACTACCTGCTGCTTGGTATGAATGCGCCGCGCCAGCTCCGCCTGGCTCATTCCCAGTTTGTGTCGCTTCTCCGCGATCAGGAGAGCTAGACGCGCGCGAATATCCTCAGAGTCAAAAGCCTTTTTGAATTCTTTATTCTTAAGCTCGGTTTTGAGCCAGTCATTAAAAAGTAGTTTTTTGTTTTTCATAAATTAATTACTTTAATCGGAGCCATCCAGCCCGGTATCTTTTTGCTCTTTCAATCTCCAGCGCCGGCGTCTGTTGAGTCTTCTTTAAAAATCCATTAGTAAGGACTATAGTCTTGCCTTCTATAAAATATAGCAGCCGAACCTCGACATGTCCGAAGGAAATCCGCAACTCCCTTATACCGTCCCGGAGCATATCCGCATACGGCCTTTTCAGGTCCGGCCCCTCCTCCTGAAGAAGTTGCAGCCACTTTGCAGTCTTAGCCCTGACTTTAACCTGCAGTCCCGCCAAAAAGTTGCTCGCTGGGCAGTCCGCGCATGGGGTCTGGTAAAATTCAATGTAATACATCCCGTCCCCCTCGCTTAAAATAGTATACAGTATAAATACTGTATGCGCAAGACCTGTTTTGCTGCGCAAATTAATGCTTCTTCTTTTAAGTATGGCAGCACTCCCCGACAGCGTCTGTCGTGGTATAAAAGAAGGTTTTGGGCTTTTATGTGGTGCTATTGAATCGGTAATGGGCGTTACTGTTGCGTGGCAGGGATAAGGACTTCCTGTGGCTGGTATTGGCCCGGGCGATAGCGAAAAAGCCGATGCGAATGCCATAAAATCTTAAGATAGCTTCCAGCGTGGAGATCTCAGGGTTGCCGGATGGCGAGAGCGTTTTGTAAAGGGTGGTGCGGCTCATATTTACGGCTTTTGCCAGCTCCCCAATGCCGCCTTGGGCAGCAACAACATTGCGCAGGGCTTTAAGAAGGGATTTTATGTCACTGTCCTCCGCTACGGAATTAAGATATGCCGCCGCCTCGCTGGGTTTGGCCAGGTGCTTGACTAAATAGGTATGATGAGATATAGTCTGTTTCATTTTCCCCTCCCGTAACTAAGCCAAAGTTTATGAGCTTTGCGGATGTCCCTCCCTTGAGTCCTTTTGTGTCCGCCGCAAAGAAGCAGAACTATTTTGGGGCCGTCTTCCCCATAATAAACGCGATAACCAGGGCCATAATGTATCCTCAGTTCCCAAACCCCATGCCCTGCGCCGCAGTGGTCGCCGAAATTTCCCTCTTCAACCCGGTCGATGCGTTTAAGTATCGCGGCCCGGCCTGAAATATCATTCAAGTCGTCCAGCCATTCCCCGAACAAATCTTTTCCATCTACGACATAGTGCAGAACCTTTCTTTGTCGTGCCTGCATATATCTCTCCCATAGTGTATCTTATAAAAGACAATTTGTCAAGAGCCGCGTTTTGACTACATGTATAATATAGCAGCCCTCCCCGACAGCGTCCTGTCGCGGCGAAAAAGTAATTTTTGTTTGATTTTTATGGCGTGTGGGATGATGCGATATGAAAAAGGCCGCTTCTGACTTTTTTTAAATCTTCTCCGCGGCGGTTTTTTTTATCCAGCCTTTTATGCCTTCGCGCGGAATGCCTACCTCGTAGTAGATGTCGTCGCTGTCGTCCAGGATCTTCACAATCCTTGCTTCGGGCAGGGTGGCATACGCTTTAAAGGTTTCGCCGGGACCGCTCAGCAGCTTGGCCGAACCTTCGGTCGTGATGACCGCTGCGTTCTCAAACGCGGAAGAAGAACGGGCCGTGATCCACATAAGCGCCCCGGTTAAGGTCAGAACCGAGGCCAGAAGCGCTCCCCTTAACTTATCGCGCAGACCGGCTTTAAGGGCGTACAAAGAGAATAACAGGCAGGCGAGCCACCAGAAAGATGTGACCACAGCCCTAAGTTCCAGGTCGGAAAAAAAATAATAAAGGTAGTGGAGAGTTTTGGGCAGGCCTTCCGGCACCAGCGTCTGCCCCGTGTGCCTCATGGCGAAGTCAAGGTTGGTGCGGATATCGGCGTCGCGGGGATCCAATCGGAAGGCTTTGCCGTAGTATAGTATTGCCAGCCCCGGCTTATTCATGCGGAAATAGGCGTTGCCGGCGTTGTAGAAGGCGTAGGGGTTGTAGGGCTCCTTTACGGCTATTTCCTTATAGCCCTCCAGCGCTGATTGGTAACTGCCGCTTTTATACAGGTCATTGTATTCCGCCAGAACGCTGCGGTCATAGGCGCCGGCGGAACCGGCGGAAAAAAGAACGAATAACACCGGCAACGGCAATATTGTCTTTCTCATTTTTTGAAATCCTTTTCCAGCAGATCCAGAAGGGCGGTATATTTTTCAAGCAGATACTTCCCCTCTTCAGGCGTGGCCCCGGCCGGAGAATAATGCAAGGCCTCCAGCCGCTCCCAGAGGTCTGTTATTTCTGCGAGCGAGTGCTCTCCGGCGCCCGGGAATTTTTCTTTAAGCAGGACGCGGGCCCGTTTCATCGTCAGCCCGCTGACCTTGTAACCGGACTTGTCAGAAAGATACGCCAGGAGTGAGTCGTAAAGAATGGAGGCCGCCTCCTTAGGCTGAGCGGTCTTCAATTTTTCCGCGGCGCCGGCAATATCGGCGCGCGCCTCGCCGTGGGCTTTCCTGAAGCGGAAAAGCAGCGGATTCTTGAGCCGGAAATCGTTAAGGCGCGCGAGCCATAAGCTCAGAAGAACAATCGCCACGGGGAAAAAATTCATCCAGACCGGCAGGGTGGAGATGCGCCCCGCAAGAGTCCCCGTGAGCGGCGGTTTCGCCCGGTCGCTCACGTAGCGGATATCGGAGGAGAGCGGCGTTATGCCCGCGGCTTGTCCTCCATGGGTGAACGAGAAGGTTTTCCCCTCCCCGCCCCCTTGTGCGACATTGATCTCGAAAGGTCCGCATGATAATTCGCGGTAGGCCTTCGCTTCCGGATCGAAGAAAGAAAATTTAATTTGCGGGATGGTCAGCCGACCCGCGGTTTTGGGGATGAGGACGGTGGTAAAGACCTTTTTGCCGCCTATGACGTCATTTTCCTTGGATATGTCAAGCGAACTCATGGTGTTGTAAACCTTGAAGTCGGACATGTTCGGCGGCGTTGGCGCCGTGATCGTTTTTAAATTACCTTTGCCGGTAATAGTTATTGATAGGTTTAGGGCTTCTCCGGTTTTTACTTCCTTTGGGCTAAGGTCGGCTGATAGCGCGAAATTGCCGACTGAGCCTTTGAACGACGCCGGAGCGCCTTCGGGCAGCGGCAGGATCCTGAGCGCGGCTGTTGGGCTTTGGATCTGGCGGGTTTCTCCTTGCCCGGCGCTCAGAGCGAAGAACTTCTGGAAAAAGTTGGGGTCAAAAGGATCTATAGCGCTTTCCTTATGGACCTGCGCGATAATGGTCGCCGGGTTGACCGCGGCCGGGCCCTCTTCTATGCCGAATAGCGCTGTTTTGATGTCAGTGTGGTAGTAGCGCACTCCCTTGATCACTGTCTCCCCGTTTCTTGCTGGCGGCAGATCTTCGGCTATAAGATTTTTGAACTGGGGCGGGATGTACTGCGGGTTAGAGGTCAGCGACACCGCGGTATAAAACCTGATGGTCAGGTTGACTTGTTCATTGGGGTAGGCGGCTTTCTTATCTGTTTCGGCCGTCATGTAGATAGTGTCTTCCGGCTTCAGCGAGGTTTGGGCGCCGGCCGCGGCACGGGTTCTCTGCGCGGTCTGCGGTTGGGAAGCCTGCGCGGCCGAGGCGGCCTTTACAACTGTTATCTCTAATTCCTTCGTTGCATATTTTTCTTTGCCGTCAAAGACCGGGATGGGCGGGATCTTCTGTTTTCCGATGAACCTGGGCGAGAGTATATAGGTGAAGGCGACGGAAGTGGTTATCTTGCCGTTCACGATGGAAATGTTCTGGCTCCTGCCGGAGGAGTAGATGTTGAAATTATTCATCTGGGGCAGGTCAGGTTCGGGTACAGAGGCGGAGTCGCCGCTGACCGTCACGATCAGATTGAGACTGTCGTTTATCTCCACGCTTTCCCTGTCGGTTTCCGCCGAGATGGATAACAAAGCCGCCGCTGGTCCGGCCGCCAGTAAAACCAGTGACGCGATAATTAATCCCATGTATAACTTAAATGTATAGTGCATAATAAATTGGTAGTCAGTGAACATAGACCCTTACCGCACGGCCGACCACTTACCACTATCCACTCGCCACTGTCGCCGGGTTACCAGTCTTTTCCCGAAACATTTTTTTTCTTCTGAGGTTTATTGTTGAAGCGGGCGTTCATCATCTCGCGATTTCCAGAAGATTTCTCTTTTTCTTTCATCAGTTCCAATAATTTGTCGGCTTGCTGGCGGGCCGCTTCTTTTTTCTTCTGCTCCGCCTGGTCTTTTTTCTCCTGATCCTTTCCACCACTTTTGTCTTCTTGCTTTGGCTTCTGCTCCTGCTCTTGCTTTTTCTGGTCAGGCTTGTTATTTTTGCATTGATTTTGGTTCTGTTTCTGCTGTTCAAGGGCTTTCTGCAGATTATATCTGGCGTTTTCAGTGTCGCCGCGGCCGGCGATTATCGCTGAACGATATTTTTCTATAGCCTTCGTGAGATCTGACATTTTGTAATAGGCGTTGCCGGCGTTATAATCGGCTGCGCTTTTAAATTTGGAGGTTTTGGCGGCCTCCTCAAAATCCTCCGCGGCCTTAGCGTAATCTTCCATGCGGTAGAAAGCCGCGCCCCTGTTGAATAGTATTCTGGCGTTCTTCGGGCTTTTTTCCAGAGCCTTTGAATATTGCTCGTAGGCTTTAGAGAAATCCTTCTTATAGTAGGCGCTGTTTCCCAGACGCGCCAGGCCTTCTGGCGATGCCGCAATGGCGGAATCCGGCGAAGCGGAAAAAAGGGCCAGCGCGGACAGCAGAAGGGCCGGCGGCGTTTTACGAAACCGCCGCAGGAGCTTCGCCATGAACGGCGGGAATCCTTTTTCCATAAACATCAATTCTATCAAAAACAGGAGGAACGCGATAAGGAGCGGCGCGCGATAACGGTTCTTGTACGCGGCTTTACCGAAACCCTTGGTCTTTGACTGGGCAATTTTGCCGACTGTGGCGCGTATCTCGTCCGCCGTGGCTTCCGGATCACCGCCGTAACGAATATATTCGGCCCCGGTTTTTCGCGCTATTTTAAGCAGATTGAATTCGTCCAGATGCGTCACGATCGTCTTGCCTGAAGAGTCTTTTTTATATTCGGTGAAGCCGCCGGTCTGATCCGCCATCGGTATCAGCTCCCCTTCCGTCTTCCCCACGCCCACGGTGAATATTTTCAGGTTCGCGGCCGCGGCCGAGTTGAGCGCCTCATCGACCTTGCCTTCCAGATCCTCTCCGTCAGTTATGAGCACGAGGACCTTAGCTCCGGAATATTTTCCTAGCATGCGTTCTGCGGCCGTTATGGCGGAGGCGATGTTCGTGCCGGGGGTTGGCAGGATGCCGGGAGCCAGATAGGAGAGAAAGTATTTTATGGCATCAGAGTCCGTGGTCAGCGGGCATTGAATATAGGCGTCGCCGCTGAAAGCAATGACACCCATCCGGTAGTCCTGGAATTTATCGGTGAGCGCGCTGAGCATGAGCTTTGAATTCTCTATCCTTGAAGGCTTGATATCCTTGGCGCCCATAGAGGCGGAGGTGTCCACGGCTACAACCAGGCTGCCGCTCAGATCTGTGACCGGGGCCATTTCCATTCCCCACTGCGGCCCTGCCGCCGCTGCCACAAGGAACGCCATCGCCGTCAGGTATATACGGTCGCGGATCTGCTTTCTGGTTAGCGCATTTTCCCCGGACAGTTTTGAAAGCTGTCCGGAATCCATTAACTCTGCTGCGGCCCGAGTAGCCGCGGTTCGGGCCTTAAAATAGACGAACAATAGCGCGACGAATCCCAGCGTCAGCCAGATAAGTTCCACGGGGTATCTGAATAGTTCCATAAAGTTAAACTAGCAGGACAGTACGACAGCAAGACAGTACGACAGAAAGACAGTACGACAGAAAGACAGCAAGACAGTACGGCAGCCGGATAGTGCGGGTAATCGGTCATCAGTAACCGGTAACCAGTCACTGCTCACCGGATACCGGGCACCGGTCCTCCAATCCTCCAGTCCTCCCGTCGCTTTCTCCACTGGCCACTAATCACTATCCACTCGCCACTATTTTTACGGTATAGTCCTTAAATAAGTCTTCTCCAGAAGAAAGATCAGAGCCGCCAGGATCAGGGCCGGGATTAGGAAGAGCAGATATAAGTCGGTGTAATTTACGAAAGTTTTTACCTCAAATTTGGTTTTCTCAAGGGCGTTGATCTTTTCATATATTTTCTGCAGTTCTATAAAGTTTCCGGCCCGGTAAAATTCGCCTCCGGTCCGGTCCGCTATTTCCATTAGGGTGGGCTCGTCCAGGTCGTCATTTATGGTCATGTAGGGCTGCAAGGGGTTGCCCGTGGGTATCTGGGCCGGACCCTTGGTCGCGGTGCCGATAGTGTAAATCTTAATGCCGTAAGCCTGGGCGGTTTTCGCGGCAATTACGGGGTCGGTAATCACGCCGACATTCGAGCGGCCGTCGGTCAGAAGTATTATTACCTTGCTTTTAGCTTTGCTGTCCTTCAGATGATTGACCGAAGTTATAAGAGCGTCGCCTATGGCCGTGCCATCCGCCTTTGTCATGTTTATATCGGCTGAGTCTAGCAGCTCCAGCATTGATTGATAGTCCAGGGTTAGAGGGCAGGCCAGCACCGCGACTCCGCCGAAGATCACCATGCCGATGCGGTCGTTGGCGCGTTTGCCTATAAAATCCGCCGCGGCGGTCTTGGCCGCATCCAGTCTATTGTAGGGGTTGAAATCAACGGCGGACATGCTGTAGGAAGTGTCAAGACAAAGCATGATGTCTATGCCTTCGGTCGGAGGCACATTGCCCTTTTCCACCTTTTGCGGCCTAGCCAGGGCGAACGCGAGCAGTATGAGAACTATAACCCTCGCCCAGAAAGGGAAATATCGGAACAGGATAGTTCTGGCCGTTTCCTGGTTAGGCAGGGCCACCGGCATTTTAACCGCCGCCAGGCGCCGTGAGCCCATGCTTCGGGCGGCGAACGCCAGGAGCAGTACGATGGGTATGAGCGCCAGAATGTATGGATAACGGAAGATCATTACTTCGGTGTCTCCCCCACCGCCGGCCGCGCCAGCGCGCGCCGGTTCTCGTCCTGCTGCGTGAAAAACACCAGCAGATTTTTGAGGGACGAGACGGCGGCATCGCGCTCTTTTTCCCCTGGCTTGAACTTGGCGAACTTTACAAGGTCGGTGTTTTCCAGCAACTCTCTGGTACTGATGACCGTCTTTATATCAGCCCCGGTCCTGCGCAGTTCCCTGGTGATATCGTTGGTGGTCATAAGTTCCGCCTTTATCCCGAACTGCGCGTCCAGGTAAATTCGGAATATGTCAGACAGGCGGCTGTAGAATTCTTTGATCAGGCCGCTCGCCCAGATATCAGAGGCTGAAAGTTCGGCCAGAGCGTCGGCGGCCTTCTGGTATGGAGAGCGGAGGTCGGGCGTCTCCGGCTCGGAGGTCCCCCAGCCGGAACGGGCCTTGTTTTGTTGATAGATAAACCAGGCTGCCAGAGCCGCTGCCAAGAGGCCCATTAGCAGCCACAGCCAGGGGATAAATTTAAAAACAGGATGAATATCCCTTATGTCTCCCTGTACTTGTTTTGCGTCGAAAACCGGCAGTATCTCAAGTGCAAAAGGGACGCTTCTAGCTTCAGTAAGTTCAGTTCCTTTTGCCAACAGCCATGAGGTTTCCGGAAACGTGCTGACACCGATATTGAAAGCGGAAATATTCAGATCAAAGGTTTCGGTCTTAAGCGTGCCCGCCGGTTTGGAGGATATTTTTTTTATATTAAGGAGCTCAAAAACATCGTTGGAAAAAGCCGAGGTGTCCGGCTTGACGGAATAATCTGCCGGTAAAGTGAGTTCAAGACGGAGCGTGAAAGGTTCAGCGAGTTTCGGTTTGGCCGCGGGAGGTGTCAGCTTGAAAGACACCGTTTGCGCCCCGGCCATGGCTGGCAGCAGCAACGCCGCAAGGGCCGTGACTTTTACAACTCGTGTCATTTACGCCTCTGGCGCTTTCTGAAGAATTTTACAACAGGGCCGTAAATATCAGAGGCCGGGTCCACGCTTATCCAGTCAGTGCCCGCTCCTTTGAAAGCCCTTTCCATGGTTCCGGCCACTTCCGCCCTTACGGCAGCGTACTTGGCCCTGAAAGCGGGAGAGGAAAGGTCAGCCAGGACTGGGTCGGCGCCTGCATCTTCCAGGTTGTCGGCGTTTAGCAGGGCGCGGACATTTGGCAGCGCGCGCTCAAGACGGTCTTCGACCATGACCGGTATCAGATCATGCCTCACGGCCGTGCGTCTCAGGGCTTTTTCGTAGCCGGAATCATTGAAATCAGAGATCAGGATTATTATGCCTTTGCGTTTCATCAGACGGTTGACGGTGTCCAACGCCCTGGACACGGAAGTCGCGCGGCCGCGCGGCGAATAAGCCAGTATTTCGCGGATGATGCGTAATATGTGGTTCTTGCCTTTCCTGGGCGGGATATAAAGTTCCGGTCCGTCTGTAAAAACCAAAAGTCCGGTCTTGTCGTTGTTTTTGAGCGCCGAGAAGGCGAACATGGCTGAGAGCTCGGCGGCCGCCTCGTTTTTGGCTTTTGTCCCGCTGCCGAAGAACTGCGAAGCTGACATGTCACACACTATCATCAGGGTTAGTTCGCGCTCCTCAACGAAGCGCTTAATGAAGGGTTTAGCGTACCTTGCGGTAACGTTCCAGTCTATGGACCGGACATCGTCTCCGGGGACGTATTCCCGAACCTCGGCGAACTCCATGCCGCGGCCCTTGAATACGCTCTGGTATTCGCCCGCGAAGGTCTCACTGACCAGGCGGCCGGTCGTAATCTCTATCTGGCGGACTTTTTTTAGTATTTCCGCAGTATTCATAAAAGTTAACCGGTCTGCTATATATGCCATAGGCCGTAGGCCATAAGCCATACGGACGGCAGAACTAAACAAAATTATAATCCTAAATGGTTTTCTGCGTATGGCCTATGGCTGAGAGCCTATGGCTGCTTTTTACGGTACTTCTATCGCTTCGAAAATAGTGTTCAGCACGGTTTCGGAATTTACATTCTCTGCTTCAGCTTCGTAAGTCAGCAGGACGCGGTGACGCAGAACGTCGAGGCCCACGGCTTTGATATCCTCCGGAGTTACATAGCCCCGGCCCTGAATGAAGGCGTAGGCTTTGGCGGCCTGCACCAGATAGATAGTGGCTCTGGGGCTGGCTCCGTAAAGTATCCAGGGTTTTATCTTATCCAGCGAGTATTTCTCAGGCACTCTGGTGGCCTGGACCAGGTCCAGGACATAGTTTTTAATCTTATCATCCACGTATATGGCGTCAGCCGTCTCCCGCGCTTTTAGAATCTGCTCGGCCGGTATCACCTGGGCCAGCGTGGGTATATGCTGGTGCGCCATAGTGTCAAGGATGCGGGCCTCCTCCTGCTTCGAAGGGTAGGTGATGTTTATCTTCAGCATGAACCGGTCAATCTGGGCCTCCGGTAAAGGGTAGGTGCCTTCCTGCTCAATAGGGTTTTGGGTGGCCAGCACCATGAAAAGTTCCGGCAGGCGGTGAGTGGTGTCTGAAATGGTGACCTGGCGTTCCTGCATAGCCTCCAACAGGGCGCTTTGCACTTTGGCGGGCGCGCGGTTTATTTCGTCGGCGAGCAGTATATTGGTGAAGACCGGGCCTTTTTTTACGGCGAATGTGCCGTCTTTGGGGTTGAAAATCATCGTGCCCACAATATCGGCCGGCAGGAGGTCGGGGGTGAACTGTATGCGCTGGAAGGAGGCCGAAATCGCCTGGGCCATCGTCTTTACCGTCAGAGTTTTTGCCAGGCCGGGCACGCCTTCCACCAGGATGTGGCCGTTAGCCAGCAGGCCTACTATGATGCCGTTTACCAGCTCTTCCTGACCGACGATTATTTTGGCTATCTCCTTTTTCAGGTCATGGACAAAAACGCTTTCCGCTTGTATTTTTTTGTTTAGCTGCGAGATTTCCAGGTCCATATATTAAAGGTTCCTCCGTGTGAATTATTAAAGCGAAGAAATATAAAAAAGATATTATAAAAATTTATATTTTTTTGTCAATCCGACCCCGCAGACGGATTTTAGCGCAGGTAACGCTCTGTGCATATGCGGCCTTTCCGGCCGGAGGATTACTCTATTCTAAATAGAGGTTTTGATTCACCCAGCTCGCGGAGTTCCTGCTCTTTGTGGGCCTCAATGTTGCGTCGAATCTGGTTGACGGCTTCCAGAGACTTAAGCCGGATATCCTCATCGTAATCCTCAAGGCCTTTGTTCAATACCAGTATGGCTTCCCTGCTGGTAAAAGTGCCGATTGCTTCCACGGCGTTGAGGCGCGTCGCTTTGTCATAAGAATTCATCGCTTCCGACAGGAGCGCGAGGCTAAGCTTGCTTTTGTCATTGACCAGGAAGGTTATGAGCGACTTTCTCACGCTTTCCTCAGGTTCCTCCTGGAACATGTGCTTTATGATGGCGGGAATCTGCTCGTCCTGGAGTTGCCACAGGAGCTCAGCGGCCGCGGCGCGAACTTTATAATTGGGATCGTAGGTGAGCGTCCGAAGAGTAGTGAGAGTCTGCATCGAGAACTTCATGACAT
The DNA here is from genome assembly GCA_037137395.1 of Elusimicrobiota bacterium. Taxonomy (GTDB): domain Bacteria; phylum Elusimicrobiota; class Elusimicrobia; order Elusimicrobiales; family UBA9959; genus YA12-FULL-51-18. The sequence goes on along the minus strand of JBAXKK010000074.1, from coordinate 2,369 downwards.
AGGCCTTCTGCGGTTTGAACGGCAGAAGCGGTTCTATGGTGGTTTTAATTGTGTTCTTCTTTATCTGCTCAACCAGTACTTTCTGGCGAACTTCCACCTTGCGCTGGTTGGAGAGATAGTAGACTCCGGCGATGAAGATGAGGAGTAATAGGAACCATTTCATTTGTATCCCCTTTTTAGTGTAGTGTTATGCCAGGTCACTGGCCGTCAAACCGGTTTAGAGTTTTAATTTTCAGAGTTATGCTGCCGCCGTTCATGCGGGCCTCCGCAATTTGCCAATCCGACATCTTATGCCAAGGGCCGGCGTCAAGCGGCTCGCTGGCGAATATGATCTTTTTAGAATCCTTCTTCCAGGCTATGCGGCCGAATTCCCAGCCCGGGGTCATGAGCGCTTCCTTTTTAGCGTTGGCCGGATAATGGCAAAGGGCCCACAGCGCCTTCCCGTCGGATAGAAAAATATTCAATCCATGATAAGGATTCTTTTTTTTGGGATAGCGGTCTTTGACCGATAGCCACACGGTCCTTGTTTCTTCGGCGGCCATCTCAAGGGCCAGCGCGGGGTCGCCATAGGCGTCCAGCATCTTCATGATCTGCCAGAAGAGAACTTCCGAATCGTTTACGCCTTTCACGAACCTTTCGTACTTCCCTAGCGTGGTTTTTATCTCCGCCGGAATTTCAAGGGTCCCGTTATGGGCGAAGACGAAACCGTTACCGCTGAAAGGCTGGGTGTTCGCCGTGCTTGTCAGTTCTTTTCGGTTAAATACGGGCGGGTTGGCCGGTTGAGTGATATAGCCCTTTGGTGCGACACCAGCGTAAATATTGGATGCCTGCCGGATATGCGCCAAGGCGAATCCGCAACGGGCCACGGAGACCGCGCGCGTGAACCGCTCGCTTTCGGTATATACCGGTTTCGGGCTTTTTACGATCCGAAGTTCGCCGGCCGCGGAGTAAGATGCCGCGCCCCAGCCATCCGATTGTTCCCGACCTTTTACGGCAGAGGCCTGTTTGGGCAGTGATCGCAACCCCTCAGCGAAAAGATCCGCCGGATTAAAACGATTCACAGATAATGCCGCAGCCATTCTACACATAAGACTATTAAATCAATTTTCCCGCTTCCCATTCAACCTCCGGGACCGGGAAGCGTAAGCCGGAAAGCTCAGTAAAAGCATAAATCTTCCGGTTCTGAGTTTTTTCACGATGAAATGTCGAAAAGGCCTCAAGTTAGATATAATTATCAGGACGCATTTAAATAGCCCCAGCGGGAGGTATTAGGATGATGGAGAACGATAATTCCCAGTTTAACCCGGCCGCGATCGGCAGCCCTTCGCCTGATGACGAGCCGCAGGGCCCCGCTTCGGCGGGATTTAACGAGCGGTTCCTCGCGTATGTCATAGACGCTTCCCCATTCGTGCTTGGGGCTTATGTTACATTTTCGATAATGGTTAAGAATGGAACGGTGCAGTATTCCTACGCGGCCGAGAATAAGTGGAAACTGGTATGGATTACAGCCTATCTGGTTTATGAAACATTCTTCTCTTCCGGAGGACGGGCCACGTTGGGAAAATACCTGATGGGGATAAGAGTTAAAAATTCAGACGGTTCCGACCTGTCGTTTGCCAAAGCTTTTATCCGCTCCTTTTGCTATTTTGTCAGCGCCGCGCCTCTGAACATGGGCTATATCATGGCTCTGTTCACCGCTAATAAAAGGGCGCTACACGATTATCTTGGCGGCAGTCGCGTAATCAGCATAAAGGAGCGCAGTGACTGGGCGGACGGTCTGGTGCTCGCGGTCTCTTGGGCGCTTATGGCTATGCTCACTGTTTCGTGGATAAATCAGAATTTCCTGCGGATGGGTCCCGAAGAGAAGAAGTTGGTGGCGGCGGCTCAGAGCACTATCTCTAAAGTCGCGAAGCTTGAAGAGATACACAAGGCGATGTACGGCGGTTACACAGAGGACATGAAGAGGCTTGCCGCGCTTACCGGTAACCCGGCGGCGGTGCGTAACGAGATTATTGAGAATATAAACCTCAATACGCTGGTCATCGCCACCGACGGCAGAGCTTACAAAATATCCGCCAAGGCTAAGAACTGGCGCAAGACGGAGGTGAGAGTTCAAAGCGTTTCTCCCCGGTAACGGATTGACCCGAAAGTTTCAGTTGAAACTTTCCCCTTGCATCGCAAGGGCGCGTTCCGCGGGGCATACACCCTTGCTGACCAGGCGCGCATAGCGCTGGTTCAGCAACCCGCATAGCGGAGAATCCTTCACTATTTTTGTTCCCTGATTTAATAAATGTAAATCGTTTTAAACTGAAAGATTCGGGCTGAAAAATTAAAGCCCCGGCTGCATGCGGCAGCCGGGGCTTTTAATT
>JBAXKK010000073.1:0-13281 GCA_037137395.1 Elusimicrobiota bacterium | reverse complement strand
TCCGTTGAGATATGGGCGCGCAAAATCGTCTTTGTATGTGACTTGCGCTTTTTGTCACGCAGTAACGCTAAATTGTGTCCACGGGCCCCGCAAGACTGCCGTATAGTCCGCTCTATCCGTTGAGATATGGGCGCTTCTGTCGCACCCCGATCGTACTGCGCGGCGAGCGGGGCGACTGAATGTATATTTTATAATTTATGTGGCTGGTATAACAATGCCTGCGCGAGGTTTTATATGCCGAGGAGCTTTTTCCACCAGGAATTTTTTTTGTTCGCTATCGGAAGCGGCTCAAAGACGGGCGCTTCCAATTGGCCGTTATAAACGGGCAAGGCAACGCGGAAGGTGGAGCCGCGGCCCTGGTCGCTTTCCACCGTTATCCGGCCGCCCTGCGTGACCACCATGGCTTTGGTTATGGTCAGGCCAAGGCCGGTGCCTGCTATCTTTTCTCCGGCGGATGCCTGCACGAATTTGTCAAAAATTTTTGACTGGTCTTCTTTCTTTATGCCGCAGCCGGTATCTTTTACCGAGAAGAAAACGAAGCCGGATTGCGCGCCTTGACCTTTATCGGCGCTGAGCTCTATGGCGCCTCCCTTGGGCGTGAATTTGATTGCATTTGAAATGAGGTTGATAAGTATCTGCACGGTGCGGCGCTTGTCGGCGTAGACATGCGGCACCCCGGGTTCTATTTTTGCCGTTAGTGTCAGACTTTTGGACGCAGACCACGCTTTCATGGAATCGGCCGCTTCCTTTGCGATCTCGTCAGACGGCGCGTTCTCCGGGTGAAAAACCATCTTGCCGGACTGAAGTTTTGAAAAATCCAGTATATCGGTGATGATGGCGTTAAGGCGCTCTGAATTTCTTATGGCGGTGTTGATCATGCTCTTCCCTGGATCGTCGGACTTTATGCCCTTCGCCAGGAGCTCTAGAGCCGACTTTATGGAGGTCAGGGGGGAGCGAAGCTCGTGCGTCATATTGGCTATAAAATCCTGCTGCAATTTTTCCATTTCCCGGAATTTGGTCGTATCGGTGGGAATTGAGAGAGATCCCACAATCTTGCCATCCTCGTCCTGTATAATGGCCGTGGATTTCTTTATCGCTTCGCTGAAGCCGGACTTTAGGTCCCCGCCACCCGATGGTTCGCTCGTCTTGACCCCGTCGCTCCTGATCTCCCAGGCCAATGACACTAATTGGCTCTCAAGGTTCGCGATATCAAATATCTTCTGGCCGGAGAGGTCGCTTAAACACTTGCCGGAGATAACTTCGGCCTGCGGGTTCATCATTAATATCTTGCCGTCCTTGTCTACGACCACCACGCCTTCGGCAATATTGGAGATAACGGCCTCGGTGCGCGCTATATCGCTCTCCATCTTTTTCTTTTCCTGGCGCACCACCAGCAAAGCCTTGTTGATCTGCGCTTCCAGTTCCGCCTGAAACTTCTTCATCACTATTTCCATAATGCGTTTTTTTTCGGCGGCGTCCCCGGCAGCCTTGCCTACAATCGTATCTATTGCGGTTTCAAAATTCTGGGGAGCTATCGTTTCATCCGTCTTTTCCGCGGTCGCGCCGTCACATTCTCCGGCCCCGGCGTCTTCCGGGGCCTGGGGGTGCTCAGTCCGGGCGTCCGGTTTATCCGTCATGATGAAGACGGACTGGCTGAGGGTTATCTTGTCTACATTATTCTGCTTCAGATACTCGCGGCTGTCGCCGTTTAACGCCTGCATTTGGCATAGCAGGAGGATATCGTTCTGAGAGACTCCGGCCAGGAAAGAGATGCTGGATGTCTGGGCGCGGGCGAAAATATTCTTGAAAGAAGTGGGAAGTTTGGAGGCCGTTAAAAGCGGAAAGCCGTTGACTATAAGGTTGTCGTTGTCCAGGGTCAGAGTGAGTTTGTTGTTTGGGGAGTCGGCTATGATGGGCCCGAGCAGGGTGTGCGCCTCTTTTAGAACCTGCGTAATCTGGTCGTGATCCGGCTTATATAGATTGATCTGCGCCAGGCCCCGGGTGAAGGCCTTAAGGAAGTTGAACCAGGCGATCTTAATGTCTTTATCGGCCGTCATAATTTGTCCATCTCTTAATTCTCGTTAGCCGGCGTTGAATATCAGTTTCGAAGCCCCTGACCAACGCGGGATAGTGTATGCGGGAGCGGGTGCAATCACGATAAAATAAGATTATACTAAAATAAAGTTTTTTTAGCCCGCCTGCCACCCCAACACGGAATATTTCAGGCTTATCCTATATTGGATAATTCTAACTGAGCTGTTGCTCACATCAAGAGTATATTAATATAATTATCATCTAATGGAATGGCTTATACAATTCCCCGTGCTGCTTTTTTCCATCATTTTCCATGAGTTCGCGCATGGCGCGACCGCTTACAGGAAAGGTGACGATACAGCCCATCTCTCGGGCCGCCTCACTTTAAATCCCCTGCCCCATATAGATCCGATCGGATCTCTTTTAATCCCGGCCATCTGTGTTATGTCTCATTTCCCCGTAATCGGCTGGGCTAAACCAGTGCCTATAAACCCTATGCGTATGCCCCGCCCGCGGCGCGACATGGCGCTAGTCGCCATGAGCGGTCCGCTCTCTAATATCTTCCTGGCTATTTTGGCGCTCTTCGCTTATAAGATATTCGCTTTGGGTTTCCTGGGCGGCGACCTGACTCTTACGCTTTTAAAGGCCTGCATTTGGGGGATCGTTATAAATCTGCTGCTCGCCATGTTCAACCTTATCCCCATCTTCCCGCTGGACGGCAGCCACGTGGCGCTGGAGTTCCTGCCCGAAAAATGGCTCGTAGTCTACGAGAAGCACATCCCCTACGGCATGTATATAATATTGGGGCTCATGCTTACGGGCGGGATCCGGCTAATAATACAGCCTTTTTTAAGCGTCATACTTACTTTGTTGTATAAATCCGGTGTCGCGATACAGCTATTGAGCGTGTAACTATGGACAATAAGAAAGTCGTGGTTTCGGGCATGCGCCCCACGGGGCGGCTCCACCTCGGCAATTACTGGGGGGCTCTGAAGAACTGGGTGGGGCTTCAGGACAAATACGACTGTTATTTTTTCGTGGCCGATTGGCACGCTCTGACCACGGGTCACGACAAGGCCGACAGTATTCCGGAAAACACGCGCCTGATGGTTCAGGACTGGCTGGCCGCCGGCCTGGATCCGGCCAAGTGCGTCATCTTCCGCCAGTCCGACATCAAGGAACACGCTGAGCTGTATCTCCTGCTGGGCATGATAACCCCCGTCAGCTGGCTTTTGCGCAATCCCACTTTTAAGGAGCAGCTGCTTGAGCTTCATAAGCAGAAATATAAAGGCCAGGAAGACAAGATGAGGTCCAGCGACGGAGCCACGAAGAAGCTTCTGGAGGCTCACGCCGGCGAGGGGGAAGACCTGGCTATTCATTCCGATCTTTCCACCTACGGTTTCCTGGGCTATCCCATACTCCAGGCCGCCGACATCCTGCTCTATAAGGCCGATTTTGTGCCAATTGGCAAAGACCAATTGCCGCATCTGGAGCTGACCCGCGAGATCGCGCGGCGCTTTGACCACGCGTTTGGTTCGCCGGTTTTCAGGGAACCTGACGCGCTTTTGACCGCCACCCCGTCAGTGCCCGGCATAGACGGGCGCAAAATGTCTAAATCGTACGGCAACACCATAGAGCTGGCCGAGGAGCCCAAAAGCCTCGAGGCCAAGATAAAGAAAATGTATACCGATCCCCTGAAAATAAAAGTGGACGATAAGGGGCATCCGGAGGGCTGCGTGGTCTGCGCCTTTCACCGCATCTATAATCCTGACTGTGCAAAGCAGGAAGAGGCGTGCCGCACGGGGGCTACCGGCTGCGGCGCCTGCAAGAAGCAGCTTTTCGAACTGATGAACAAAGCCATGGAAGAATTTCGCGTGCGCAGCAAAAGCTGTGACACTACCCCGGCCGCGCTGGATAAGATGCTGGAAGCCGGCAACGCCAGGGCGCGGGCGGTAGCCGCCGCCGTCATGGCCGAGGCTAATAAAGCGGTGGGGATGATATGAACGATTTAGACGTGCATCTGGACGTGTTTGAGGGTCCGATAGACCTTTTGATGTACCTTATCCGTAAGAATAATCTGGATATCTACGATATCCCGATCTCGCAGATCACGCAGGAATATCTGGGCTATCTGGATGTAATGAAAAGTCTGAACCTGGAGGTGGCCGGCGAATTTCTGGTAATGGCCTCCACACTGATGCAGATAAAGGTCAAGATGCTGCTGCCGTCTAAAGCGGAGCCGGGTGAAGAGGGCGAAGGCCCCGACCCGCGCGGCAAACTGATCACCATGCTTGAGGACTACCAGCGTTACAAGCACGCCTCCAAGACCCTTGAGACGCGCTTCGCCCGATTCAAGGATGTGTTTTACCGCGGCTCCCCGGTTTTTTCCAACGACGAGAAATTCCTGGAACTGGAATTCTTTACGCTGCTGGAGGCAGTGAAGCGCGCCTTCGAGCGCGTGGATGACTCCAAGGAAGTGCAGGCCGAGAGTTTTCCTATTGAATCCAGGATTGAAAAAGTCCTTAATATGCTCAAGGCCAGGGAATGGATACTCCTTGACGATATTTTTGTCTCCGAGACCCAGCGGCTGGGAATCATAGTTTGCTTCATGGCGCTTCTGGAGCTTATAAAACAGAGGAAGATACTGGCCGTGCAGGATTCGGCTTACGAAGAAGTCAGGATTTATCGCGCGCCGGAGCCGGGCGAACTGCCCCTTGGGGAGCGGCCGGCAGCAGTTTGACAGGGTAAACAGTAACCGGTAAAGTAAGGAGATTCCTTGCTATTGTTTACTGGTTACAGAATACCGGTTACTTATCACTGTTTTTAGAGAGGTAAACAATGGAAGATATTGAACTCAGGAAAGCCCTTGAAACTCTTTTTTTTATAACTGATCACCCTTTGCCGCCGGAGCGCGCCGCTCAGCTCTGCGAGATAAAAGACCTGGAACGCGTAAAGGACGCTATTGCCGCCCTGAAGGACCATCTGGACCAGAGTGGCAGCGCCCTGCAGCTCATGCAGATAGCCGGCGGCTGGCAAATGGCCACCCGGCCCGAGAACAGCCTATGGGTAAGAAAACTTTATCACAATAAGATGACTGTGCGCTTATCGCAGGCCGCCATAGAGACGCTTTGCATCATCGCCTACCGTCAGCCCATGACCCGCGCCGAGGTTGAAAGCGTGCGGGGCGTTGAGGTTATAGGCCCGTTAGATACTCTCAGCGAACGCAAGCTTATAACCGTAGTAGGCAGACGCGAGACCGTGGGTCGCCCTATACTTTATGGCACGACTGGAGAATTCCTGAGGCAGTTCGGCCTTAACTCGCTGGACGACCTTCCCAAGCTGGAGAATATCCCTGTGGATACCGCGGCCCGGCCTCTGGTGCCGGAGCCTGAACCGGCCCAGCCCGTACTATTTGCGGAGGCGGCGGCCGTCGTGTCAGTTGAGGAGCCCCGGACGCCTGAAGCAGTTTCAGCGGAGTCTCCTTCGGAGCCCGCGGCTGAAGATGCCGCGCCGCCCGCGGAAGAGCCGCGCGATAATAATTAATCTGTCGTACTGTCTTGCTGCCGGGCTATCGTACTGAATTATGCCTGAGATAAGAAAAGATCCCGTTTTCGGCCGCTGGGTTATAATAGCTTCCGAACGGGGCTTGCGCCCCAATGAATTCAGGAGCGAGGCTGCGTTAGAGAACCAGTACAACTGTCCTTTTTGCCCCGGGCATGAGGCGGAGACCCCGCCGTCTATTTATACTCTAACCGGCGAGAACGATAAAGACTGGAGTCTGCGAGTGGTTCTTAATAAGTACCCCGCCCTTGTGGCGCGTGGCCGCGGCGGTAGCGTGGCCGACGGCATGTATGACCGCATGGACGGCATAGGCTCCCACGAAGTGGTCATAGAGACTCCGCTCCATAACCGTCAGCTGGAAGATATGACGGTTTCCGAGGTCGCCGCTATCTTTAAAACATTTATCCTCCGGGTGAATGAAATAAAGAAGGACCCGGAAATAAAATATGTGATGATCTTTAAAAATTTCGGGCGCAATGCGGGAGCTAGTCTCGCGCATCCGCATTCACAGATCATCGCTATGCCCATGGCGCCGATACGGGTGGTGCAGGAGATAGACGGCGCCGAGGACTATCGCGCCGAGAACGGTGACTGCGTGTTCTGTGATATTGTGCGGCAGGAAATAGAGCACAAGAAGCGCGTCGTAGGTGAAAACGCGAATTTTCTGGCCATAACGCCTTACGCCAGCCGCTTCTCTTTTGAGACCTGGATACTCCCTAAAAAGCACGAGAGCCACTTCGAGCTTATGGATCCGGAGCTGACCGGAGATCTTGCCGCTATGGTAAAAAGCGCCATAGGCAAGCTGCATGTCTCGATGGAAGACCTTTCCTATAATCTTGTGCTGCACACGATGCCGGTTCAGGATCCGTCGGTGGAACATTACCACTGGCATATAGAGATCATGCCGAAGCTCAGCCTGGTAGCGGGCTTTGAATGGGGGACGGGTTTTTACATAAACACCGTCTCGCCGGAAGACGCAGCCGAGATGATGAACGCGGGGAAGAAGTATAAACTGTAGTGGATAGTGATCAGTGGTCAGTGCAACTGCATGTAAGTGAATTTTAAAACACTCCTCAATATTCGCTGTTCACTGTCCACTAAAAACGATCATTCATTAATTGATTTTATAAGGAGAAAATATGAAAATACTTATTGCTGCCAGCGAAGCTTTTCCGTTCTGCAAGACAGGTGGTCTTGGTGATGTTGTCGGAGCTCTCGCGCAGGTGTTCTCCCGGGCGGAGGGCAATGAAGTCGTCCTTTTTATGCCCCGCTACCGCAATATCGGCGGCGGAGCTTTCTCGCTAAAGGCGGTGGGCGGTAGTTTTCTTATCCCCGTGGGCAATGGCGTAGAGACCGCCACCATGTCACATGTTCAGTGGGGGAAGGTGTCTGTGTACTTTATAGAAAATTCCAAGTATTTTGATCGGCCCGGCATTTACCGCACCAATTTTGGAGACTACGAAGATAATGATGAAAGATTCATGTTCTTCTCGCGCGCGGTGCTTGAAGGCGCGAAGTTCATCGGTTTTAAGCCTGATGTCATTCACTGTCACGACTGGCAGACCGGGCTGGTAAGCGCCTATCTTAAAACCCTTTACCGCATAGACTCTTTTTTCGCCAAGACCGCAAGCGTGTTTACGATCAATAATATCGCCTACCAGGGCATGTTTCCCAAGGAAACGCTGCTGAAGGCTGGGTTCTCCTGGCCGGATTTCACCCCGGATAAGCTGGAATTCTACGGCGGCCTGAATTATATGAAGGCCGGCATCATGCTTTCCGACCTTGTCACTACAGTCAGTCCTACATACGCAAGTGAGATTCAATTCCGGCCGGAATTCGGCAAGGGGCTTGAAGGGGTGCTGCGCTACAGGACCGCCGATCTGTTCGGCATTCTCAACGGCATAGACGAAGAGATTTGGGACCCGGCCACCGACACTTTTATAGAAAGAGGCTACGATGTGAAGAGTTTTCTGCGCGGTAAAGCCGCCTGCAAAAAGGCCCTTCAGCACGAATGCGCTCTGGAAGAGTCAAAGGATAAAATCCTGGCTGGCGTGGTTTCGCGACTGGATCATCAGAAGGGACTGGACATACTTTTTAAGGCGCTTCCGGAGTTTATGAATAAGATGCAGTTCGTTATACTGGGCGTGGGCGACCCGGCCCTTACCGAGGCGTTCGCGGAAATGGCAAAAGCTCACCCCAGGCAGATCTTTTTCAAGGCAGGATTTGATGAAGGCTTCGCCCACAAGATCTACGCGGCTTCTGATATTTTCCCGATGCCATCGCGGTTCGAGCCGTGCGGGCTGTCGCAGATGATAGCCATGCGCTATGGCTCCCTGCCGGTGGTTACCAGGACCGGCGGGCTGAAGGATACTGTAAACTATACAAGCGAACCTAAGGATTCTAATGGTTTTGCCATGGATAACGCCGAGGAGACTCAGCTTAAATCTATATTGGGTCACGCGGTTTCGTTATTCGGCTGGCGCGAGAACTGGAACACGATGGTCCGCAACGCCATGAAGGGTGATTACTCGTGGACCAAATCCTCCCAGGATTATCTAAAGCTCTTCAATATAGCGTACCAGAGGAAGCAGCTGTAGATTACCCTTTGGGGATAGCGGTCTTGAGTATCTGATGAAAATAAAGAAGGCGCGGTATAAAAACCGCGCCTTCTTTATTGCTTTAAACGATATTAATACTACTTAGGGTTGAAGTAAGTGATAGTGAACTTGTTGAAATCCACTTTCTTCTCCAGGATAACCATCCCTTTGGAGGCCAGGTCCGCTTCGGTCGCGACGATAGCCTTCTTGGCGTCGCTCGGGAAGCTGTAGACCGGGCTGACATATTTCTCTGTCACCAGCTTGAACGGCGCGAGGAATACGATGTTGTACGCGTTCCCTCTCTGGCGTTTTTCAAGGATCACGGCGTTTACGCTGCGCAGCACTGTTGCGGTTTCTTCCATTGATCTTGCCGCGTCCCCGTCGAATGTGAAGCTATTCCTGTTGTAGGTCTGGGGTTCCATTGACGCTAATGATTTTGTGGTCAGGTAGGTTATATTGAAAGAGGCATTTGAGACTCTTTTCTCAAGCACCGGCATTTTCAGGGCTTCCAGAACGCTCTTGCATTCCTCGGCAGCTTTCTGGGCCGCGCTGTCCGACGTAAAAGTGCCGCTGATGTGTTTCTTCAGCGTCATATCGGAAGGGGCCTGGAAAAAAATGGTGAATTTGGTGAATTCTGATCTTTTTTCCAATACGGCGTAGCCTGTGCGCTGCAGCGATATGGCCGCTTCTTCCATGGCGCGGGGAGCGTCGCTTATCAGCGTGAAGGCGCTGCTTTCGAACCCGAACATCTTGGTGTAAACCGACCCTTCAGAAGAATCAGAAGTTATGATTGGCTGGGTCTGTCCTGGATTCGGGATGTCCGCTTTATTATCACCGCCGGCCTGAATTAAGCCGATTGTGAAAAGACCGTCCGCCGCGGATGAACTCAGGCTTTCCATAGTTACGGAGTGGCCGCTGTTAACGGCTGCAAAGAACACCACGAGAGTTATTGCGTATTTTTTCATTTTGACCTCGCCTTGCCAGATTTGTTCCTAGTATAGTTTAGCTTTACGCGCCGATTTCAGAAAGAGGCTAAAGTCTCAGGCTTTGAACATATTAAGGCCTATAGGGAAATGGGACTATAGGGCAATAGGTTCCTTGGATGGAATGTTCCCGTTCGGCATGGCCCAGCAGGCGTTTTTATATGCGGCGGGCCGACCCAGGCTTGAAGGGGACAGGCCCGACATGGGGGCTTTTGGGCGACTTTTGTGAATTTTATAATCGCCCCGACTTTTGTATCATAGTGTAAGCGGGGGTTACAGCAGATGGTCTTATCTATTCCGTTCTGAACGAAGTGACCTGCCGCAATAGAGTGATATGCGCCTGCGTATAAAAAAATACTTCTTACTGAGGATGGTTTTTTCAGCCATTTTGTTTTCTGCTGCCGGTATTCTTGTCCCCGCGCTGCACGCGGAGACATCCGCAGATTCAATAACTCCCGCCTTCGGTTATAACACAGGTCCGGTCAGTATTACCGATTTGCACAGCACTAATTTTGTTGCCGGCTCGACCGTGGCGCTTACCCGCTCCGGCGAGACGGCTATAGCCGCGACCGGAGTCAGCGTGGTGAGTTCAACCCAGATAATATGCACGTTTGACCTGCTGAGAAAAGCGACTGGCTACTGGAACATAGTTGTCACGACCGGATCGTTCAGCCAGATCCTGACAAACACTTTTGAGATCAGACTAATGCAGGTGGCCTCGGTTACGCCCGGCTCCGGGTACAACACAGGCCTGGTCAGCATCACGGATTTACATGGCGCCGGTTTTGTGGCCGGCTCGACTGTGGCTCTTACCCGCGCTGGCGAGACGGCCATAGCCGCGACCGGCGTCAGTGTAAGCTCAACCCAGATAACATGCGCTTTTAATCTGTTGGGAAAAGCTACCGGCTACTGGAGCATCGTGGTCACGACAGGCGCGCTCAGTCAGACTTTGGCCAGCGCTTTTGATATCAGGCTGATGGAGATAACCTCGGTCACGCCTTACGCGGGATACAACACAGGTCCGGTCAGCATCACAAATCTGAGCGGCGCAGGTTTTGTGGCCGGCTCGACTGTGGCGCTTACCCGAGACGGCGAGACGGCTATCGCCGCGACCGGCGTCAGTGTGGCAGGTTCAACCCGGATAGCATGCGCGTTTGACCTGTTTGGAAAAGCGACGGGCTACTGGAACATAGTGGTTACGACCGGGGCGCTCAGTCAGACCTTAAATAACGGCTTCAATGTCAGACTTATGGATGTGGCCTCGCTCACTCCCAATGAGGGCTACAACACGGGGTCGGTCAGCATCACAAATCTGGGCGGCGCAGGTTTTGTGGCCGGCTCGACCGTGGCGCTTACCCGCGCAGGAGAGGCGGCCATAGCTGCTACCGGAGTCAGTGTAAGTCCAACTCAGATAACATGCGCGTTTGACCTGCTGGGAAAGGCGACGGGCTACTGGAACATAGTGGTTACGACCGGGGCGCTCAGTCAGACCTTAAATAACGGCTTCAATGTCAGACTTATGGATGTGGCCTCGCTCACTCCCAATGAGGGCTACAACACGGGGTCGGTCAGCATCACAAATCTGGGCGGCGCAGGTTTTGTGGCCGGCTCGACCGTGGCGCTTACCCGCGCAGGAGAGGCGGCCATAGCTGCTACCGGAGTCAGTGTAAGTCCAACTCAGATAACATGCGCGTTTGACCTGCTGGGAAAGGCGACGGGCTACTGGAATATCGTAGTCACGACCGGCGCATTCAGCCAGACTTTAAATAATTGTTTTAATATCAGGCTGATGCAGATAACCTCGGTAGTGCCTTACACTGGTTACAACACAGGGCCGGTCAACATCACAGATTTGCATGGCGCGGGTTTTGTGGCCGGCTCGACCGTGACGCTTACCCGCGCAGGTAATACGGCTATCGTCGCGACCGGTTTCAGCTTGACAGGCTCAACACAGATAGCGTGCGCGTTTGACCTGCTTGGAAAAGCGACTGGCTATTGGGACATAGTGGTGACGACAGGATCGTTCAGCCAGACCCTATATAATGGCTTTAATATCAGTCTGATGCAGGTTGCCTCGGTCACCCCCGACACCGGTTACAATACGGGTTCGGTAAGCATAACCGATTTACATGGCGCTGGTTTTATAGCCGGCTCGACCGTGGCGCTTACCCGCGCCGGCGAGACGGCTATCGCCGCAACCGGCGTCAGCTTGACAGGTTCCACCCAGATAGCATGCGCGTTTGACCTATTTGGAAAAGCGACTGGCTACTGGGATATAGTGGTCACTACCGGATCGTTCCGTCAGACTTTGGCCAGCGCTTTTGAGATCAGGTTTATGCAGGTGACTTCGGTTACACCCGACGCGGGCTACAACACAGGCCCGGTCAGCGTCACGGATTTACATGGTGCTGGTTTTATAGCCGGCTCGACCGTGGCGCTTACCCGCGCCGGCGAGACGGCTATCGCCGCAACCGGCGTCAGCTTGACAGGTTCCACCCAGATAGCATGCGCGTTTGACCTATTTGGAAAAGCGACTGGTTACTGGGATATAGTGGTCACTACCGGATCGTTCCGCCAGACTTTGGCCAGCGCTTTTGAGATCAGGCTTATGCAGGTGACTTCAGTTACGCCCGGCTCCGGTTATAACACCGGTCCGGTCAGCATCACAAATCTGAGCGGCGCGGGTTTTGTTGCCGGCTCGACCGTGGCGCTCACCCGCGCCGGTGAGACGGCCATAGCCGCGACGAGCGTGAATATAATAGCCTCAACCCAGATAGCATGCGCGTTTGACCTGCTGGGAAAGGCGACTGGCTACTGGGATGTAGTGGTTACGACAGGCGCGTTCAGCCGGACTTTGGCCGGCGTTTTTGAGATTAAACCGATGCTTGTCACTTCGATCACCCCCATCACTGGTTACAACACAGGGTTAGTCAGCATAACTGATTTGCGCGGCGAGGGATTCGCGGCCGGCGCCTCGGTGAAACTAGCCAAAACCGGGCAAACCGATATTACCGCGACCGGCGTAAGCGTTGTAAGTTCGTCACAAATCGCCTGCTTATTTGAACTGACCGGAAAAGCGACCGGCTACTGGGATGTTATTATCAGCACCGGCGGCGCAGGTTCGCTTTTCGCGACTTTACCGAGCGGATTTTTTGTGAATGCTGTTATTATCAATTCAATAGTCCCCAGTTCCGGATACAACACTGAGTCGGGCATCATAACTGATTTGCGTGGCGAAGGATTTGCCGGCTACCTGACCAGGGTAAAGCTGACCCGCTCAGGTCAGGCGGATATAACCGCCACAGATATTAGCGTGGTAAGTTCAAACATGCTTGTCTGTAAGTTTAACTTAACGGGAAAGGCGACCGGCTACTGGGATGTCGTGGTCTCAAGCGGCGCGTTCAGCCATTCCCTGATAAGCGGCTTTAATATTCAGCCGATGAATGTCGTTTCAATTGCGCCTGCCTTCGCTTCCAATATGAGTTCGCAAACCTTTGCCATCTCCGGAAACGGCTTTCTCGGCGGTTCAGTAGTGACTTTATCCAAAACGGATCAGCCGGATATTCTCGCCGGCAGCGTCAATGTCGTAAATTCAACTAGAATCGCCTGCGACTTTGATCTGACAGGAAAAACTACCGGATATTGGAATGTAACGGTGACAAGCGGGGCGTTTACTTACACGCTTAATGACAGCCTCGATATCAAGCCGATGATAATTACTTCGGTTACGCCCGACTCAGGCTATAACAGCGGTGCGGTGATTATGGGCTTGGACGGAATCGGGCTGATAAATGGCTCTACCATCACGCTCACGCGCAGCGGCCAGACCGATATACTCGCGACCGAAGTGAATATCCAGGCTTCCACGCATGCGGTTTGCACGCTGGATCTGACCGGCAAAGCCACCGGATATTGGAATGTCGTGATCACGAGCGGTTCGGCGGGATATACGCTGAGCGATGGTTTTCTGTTGAATTACCTCGGCGCCTCGTCCATAACCCCGGACCATGGCTATAACTCCGCCTCCGTAAGCGTGACCGATTTGCGCGGTGGGGGATTCGCGGCTGGCGCCTCGGTGAAACTGGCCAAAACCGGGCAGACCGATA
>JBAXKK010000072.1:0-13299 GCA_037137395.1 Elusimicrobiota bacterium | reverse complement strand
TTCGTGTGATTTGTTAGACCGGTGGTTATTCCGGAGAGGTAACACCCGTTCCCATTCCGAACACGGCAGTTAAGGGCTCCAGGGCCGATGGTACTAACACCCAATCCGGTGTTGGCAGAGTAGGTCGCTGCCGGTCTTACAAATCACATGAGGTTTTTAGAATCGCGCAATAATTTTCAAAGGACCAGAATTAAGGATTAAGTGTTAAGGATTAAGTTTTTAAAATTTCTTACTTCTTATTATCGCTGACAACTTACCACTTAATCCTTACAACTTACTACTTATCTTTTTATGAAACTCAGCAAAAACGATAAAATCGAACTCGCTAAGAAGCTCGGCGACGAGTTTAAGGCGAAAGATGTGTTTTTTGCCTCGTTCCAGGGCCTCAAATTTAAGGATATCAATACCCTTAAAGAGAATCTGCGCCCCGCTAAATCCAAATTTAAAGTAATGCGTAACACCGTTGTATCGCACGCTCTGGCTAACGCCGCGCTTAAGTCCGAAGACGCCCGCGTGGCTAAGGGTCCTACCGGCGTTATCACCATCGACAGCGCCGACGACATCGCCAAGGCCGCCAAGGCCCTCCTGGCTTTTGCCAAGGAAAATCCCGCTTTAAAGATAAAGGGTGGTTTTACTTCAAGCCGCTGGCTCACGCCCGCGGATCTGGAAAAACTTTCCAAGATCGGAACCAAGGCCGAACTGCTTACGCAGCTGGCCGGGGTTCTTTACTCTAACCTGGCTCAGATCAGGTGGGTTCTTGAAGCTCCGACCACTAACCTCGCTTACGCCGTTGAGGCCGTGCGAGAGAAGAAATCTTCCGAAGCAAAATAATTTTGCAGTAATTAACTAAAATCCTGATAGCCCCCGAAGTTTAGGGGATAAACCGGTTAACAAACGGCGAGTGACTGCTGTTAAGCGGGCTATTCATGACTACAAGGAGACAATAACATGTCAGAAAAACTCAATAAAGACCAGATAGTTGAAGCCATTTCCACCCTCACGGTGATGGAACTTTCCGACCTCGTTAAGGGTATCGAGGAGAAATTCGGCGTGAAGGCCGCCCCCGCTATGGGCATGGCCATGGCCGCCGCCCCCGCCGCCGGCGCCGCCGCCGTCGCCACCGAGGAAAAGACCGAATTCACCGTCGAACTCAAAGCCATATCCGACCCGGCCAAAAAGATCGGCGTCATCAAAGTTGTCAGGGAACTCACCGGCCTGGGTTTAAAAGAATCCAAGGATCTGGTTGAAGGCGCCCCTAAGATTGTAAAAGAGAACGTCGACAAGAAAACCGCTGACGACATGAACAAGAGGCTTACCGAAGCCGGCGGCGTCGTCGTACTGAAGTAACTTTAATATAAGAGGCAAAGCCTGTCCGGATGCAAAGCCGTTTAGAGGTAAGGCAGTCTAGTCTTAAGATTGTTGACTGCTGAATGGCTGAGTTGCCGGATGGCTGTGCTTCTCGATGTATACACCGGAAACTGAAATAATAGTCTTAATTACGACAGTAATGTAGGAAGGCCGTAGATTTATCCCGGCGGACGCAATGTCCGTCGGGATTATCTGCTATCTGTATTTCCTGCGGCCAAGACTTAAGTGTAGTCCAACCACTAACGAGGTGACGATGAAACAACTTAACTTCTCCCGTATATCCCAAATCCTCAAAGTACCCGACCTGCTGGACATGCAAAAGCAGTCTTACGAATGGTTCCTTCAGCTTGACAAGGAGCCGGAACAGCGAAAAATACAGGGCCTCCAGGCCTCATTTGTCGACGTGTTTCCGATAGAGTCGGCCGACGGTTCCATGGTTCTGGACTATCTTAAATTTGAACTCGGCACTCCCAAATATCACAGCCCTGAAGAGGCGCTGGTTCGCGGCGGCACCTACGCGGCTCCGCTAAAAGCCTTCCTTTCGCTCAGCACCAAACAGGAGAGCGGCAAACTTAAGCACATCATCGACCAGGATGTCACGCTCTGCGACCTCCCCCTGATGACCGATACCGGTTCCTTTATTTTCAACGGCGCCGAGCGCATTGTCGTCAGCCAGCTGCATCGTTCTCCCGGCATAATCTTTGAAGATGATGACGAGAAAAAGCAGTCCGTACTGGGTAAATCGCTTTATTACGCCCGCATTATTCCGTATCGCGGCGCCTGGGTGGAATTTGAATTTGACCTGGACAATGTCCTGTGGGTGAGGCTTGACCGCAAGAAAAAGATTCTCGCGACCACGTTCCTTAAGGCTGCCGGCATCGAGACCAACGCCGAAGTTCTCCAGATCTTTTATCCCTCCGTTGACGCCGCCGTCACCGCGGATAACGCCGCCAATATCGTCGGCCACTACGCCATAGAAGACATCGTGGACACCAAGACCGGAGAGGTCGTCTGGAATCTGGAAGAGAAAGCTGCCCAGCCCCTTGATGAAAAGACCGTGAAGATCATGCTTGAGCGCAAGATCACCAAGGTCCGCCTGATAAAAGGCAGTCCCAAAGAGGACAACCCCGGTATCATTCTGGCGCTGGAAGGTAAGAACCAGCCCAAGAGCGCCGCCGAGGCCCGCTACGAAATCTATAAGAAGATGCGGGGTCAGGACTTTATCGTCAAGGAACAGGCCGACGAATATCTTGACAACATACTTTTCAAGAGCCTGCGCCGCTACGACTTTTCCATAGTCGGGCGTTACAAGGCCGCCAGAAAGCTCACCCCCGTGTATGAAGAGCTCGCCAGGCAGGATAAAAAATTCAAAGTGCCCGCCGAGAACAAACGCAATATCTGCATAGAAGATATTATCGTCACCGTGAAGTATCTAATGGCGATGAATTCAGGCGCGCCCGGCTTCGATTATAAAGGGCAGAAATTCGAGTATAAAGTGGACGACATCGACCACCTGGGCAACAGGCGCGTGCGTTCCATCGGCGAACTTCTTGAGAACCAGATCCGCGTGGCGCTGGTCCAGATCTCGCGCAACGTGCGCGACCGCATGAATAAGGAAGACAAAACCATCACCCCGCGCACGCTGGTTAACGCCGCGCCCGTGGTGGCTATCATGAGGAAGTTCTTCGGCACTTCCCAGCTCTCGCAGTTCATGGACCAGATCAACCCGCTGGCCGAACTGACGCACAAGCGCCGCCTCTCGGCCCTCGGGCCCGGTGGTCTTAACAGAAAGCGCGCGGGCTTCGAGGTCCGCGATGTGCACTATACCCATTACGGCCGCGTCTGTCCCATCGAAACACCCGAAGGCCCGAACATCGGCCTTATCGTTTCTCTGGCCGCGTACGCCAAGGTTAACCAGTACGGCCTTATCGAAACGCCCTACCGGAAGGTCTCATCAAAGAAAATGACGGATGAGGTTGAATACCTGACCGCTTTCCTTGAAGACGACATTTTCGTCGGCCAGGCCAACACTCCTATAGACAGCGGACGTCTCTCCTCCGACCGGGTGTACGGCCGTGCCAAGGACGAGTATGTGTTCGTGGATTCCAGCGATGTCAACTACATGGATGTGTCCCCGATGCAGGTGGTTTCCATCTCGGCAGCCTGCGTGCCGTTCCTTGAACACGACGACGCCAACCGCGCGCTGATGGGTTCCAACATGATGCGCCAGGCCGTGCCTCTGCTGGTGACCGAACCTCCGCTGGTAGGGACCGGAATGGAGTCGGCCATCGCCAGAGATTCGCGCGCCTGCGTTACAGCGCGCACAAGCGGCCGCGTCATCTATTCCTCCGGAGAGATGATCTCAATAAAGTCGGATAATTCCAAGGATCCCGATCTTTATCACCTTATTAAATACCGAAGGTCCAACCAGGATACCTGCGTAAATCAGAAGCCTACCGTCAGAAGCGGCGATTATGTTAAGAAGGGCGATGTTATAGCCGACGGCCCCGCCACCGGCGACGGACAGCTGGCCCTTGGCAAAAATCTGCTGGTCGCGTTCATGAGCTGGGAAGGCTTTAACTACGAAGACGCCATCCTTGTCTCCGAAAAGCTCGTTGAAGAAGACGCGCTAACCTCCATCTTCATCGAAGAGTTTGAAGTGGAAGCCCGCGATACGAAGCTTGGACCGGAAGAGATCACCCGCGATATTCCGAATGTCGGTTCCGACGCCCTCGAGCACATAGATTCCGAAGGCGTTGTAGTGCCGTCAACCATGGTCCGCCCCGGCGACATAATGGTGTGTAAGGTTTCCCCTAAGGGCGAGCAGCAGCTTTCCCCCGAGGAAAGGCTGCTTAAGGTCATCTTCGGCAAAAAAGCGGAAGATGTTACCGACACATCGCTGCGCGTGCCGCCCGGCGTAAACGGCAAAATTATAGGCACCCGCGTATTCGTTCGCCGCGAGAAGCTCTCCAAGCCCGAAGAAAAGCGGCGCATGGACGAGATCAACGAAGAGATGAAGGAGAATCTCGAGGCCCTTAAAAACTTCCGCAAGGAAGCCATGAAGGACGAGAAAAAAGGCTCCGACATTGAAGAGTTTTATAAGCTGATGGAAAAAAAGATCAAGGACAAGTACGCCAGGGAAAAAGAGCTGCTGAAAGCCACCGGCGAACTGCCCGTCACCGTCAATAAAGTGGTTAAGGTGTATATAGCCCTTAAGCGCCGGCTGCGCGTGGGAGATAAGCTCTCGGGCCGCCATGGTAATAAAGGCGTGGTTGCCCGTATTCTGCCGAAAGAAGATATGCCGTATCTGCCCGACGGCACGCCGGTGGATATGGTGCTTTCGCCGCTGGGCGTCCCGTCCCGTATGAACATCGGCCAGATCCTTGAGACCATGCTGGGCTGGGCCGGCAAACAGTTGAACACACAGATGATCTGTCCGGTCTTTGACGGCGCGGCCGAGGATAACCCCGGCTATTGGAAATACTGGGAAGACAAGCGCAAGAAAAAACGCTCCGATATCACGGTTTCTGAGATCGTAAACGACCTTTCCGCGCATCCGAACGCGGAAAAACCCGGCGTCATCCAGATGGTGCAGCTGGCCAAGGATCATTTGAAGCGGCAGGGCGTGGCGGAGGAATATCTCCCCGACGATTATTGCCGCATCACGCTGTACGACGGCAGGACCGGCGAACAGTTCCACGAAAAAGTGACGATAGGCTACATGTACATTCTGAAGCTCATCCACCTGGTGGAAGATAAAGTGCACGCCCGCTCCACGGGCCCGTACAGCCTCATCACCAGGCAGCCGTTGGGCGGCAAGGCCCTTTTCGGCGGCCAGCGCTTCGGCGAAATGGAAGTCTGGGCACTGGAAGGCTACGGCGCCGCTTACGCCCTGCAGGAGATGCTTACCGTCAAGTCAGATGACTTCTCCGGCAGGACCAAGATGTATGAAGCTATCATCAAAGGTGATTTCCCGCCGCAGCCCGGCGTGCCTGAATCCTTCAAGGTGCTTGTTAAGGAACTGCAGGCCCTTGCCCTCGATGTCGACCTGATCAAGGCCGAAGAGGAAACCGCCCGCGCTGAAGGCGTGAAGGAAAAGGCCAAGAAGAAAGCGGCGGCCAAGGCTGTGAACTAGGCGTTAGAATTAAAGATTCAAGATTTAAGATTCAAGATTGGCAGAAGTTGCCTTCTTAATCTTAAATCTTGAATCCGGAATCTTGAATCTGCCCTTACGCAACAGTTGAATGGAGAAAACAACCATGGACGGAATAACTTCAGAAGCCAGGAATTTTTTCGGTTTGCCCAAGACCTCAAAGAAACGCAAAGAGATAAACTACGCGGACTTCGACGGCATGAAGATCGGCATTGCCAGCCCCGCGAAGATAAAACTCTGGTCTTTCGGTGAAGTCAAGAAGCCTGAAACCATCAATTACCGCACGCTGAAGCCCGAGCGCGACGGCCTGCTCTGCGAACGCATATTTGGACCGTCCAAGGATTATGAGTGCGCCTGCGGAAAATACCGCTGGGTAAAGTTTAAGGGCGTTGTCTGCGACCGCTGTGGAGTGGAAGTCACTGAAGCAAAAGTGCGACGCGAGCGCATGGGGCACATAGATCTGGCGGCCCCCGTGGCTCATATCTGGTTCCTCCGCAAGAGCCCGTCCCGTATCGGCATCATCCTTGACATGAAGCCCTCGGACCTCGAAAAAGTGGTTTATTACGCCGCTTATGTGGTGCTGGAAGACACTAAGGACCCTGTCACGGGCCGCGTGGAACACAATGTCGGCGATGTCATGACCGAAGCCCAGCTTAACGAAATAAAAAAGAAGTTTTCAAAGATAAAGATAGGCATCGGCGCGGGCGCTATTAAGGACCTGCTTGAAAGGATAGATCTGAAGAAAGAGATAGAGGGCATCCAGCAGGAACTGGCCAACGCCAAGGCCGACATGGACCGCTCAAAGCTCATCAAGCGCCTGAAGATTTTGGAAGGCTTCGTCGCCAGCGGCAACCGTCCGGAATGGATGATAATGACCATTCTGCCCGTGCTTCCGCCCGACCTCCGGCCGCTTGTGGCTCTGGAAGGTGGCCGCTTCGCCACCTCCGACCTTAACGATCTTTATAGAAGGATAATCAACCGCAATAACCGTCTGAAACATATCGAGGCCTTAAGGGCGCCGCAGGTCATGATCTACAATGAAAAGCGCCTTCTGCAGGAAGCCGTGGACGCTCTGATAGAGAACGGCGCGCGCGGCAAAGTAGTGCTGGGCGCCGCCAACAGGCCGTTGAAATCCATCTCCGACATACTCAAGGGCAAACAGGGGCGCTTCAGACAGAACCTCCTGGGTAAGCGCGTGGATTATTCCGGCCGTTCCGTTATAGTCGTCGGCCCTAACCTTAAACTCCACCAGTGCGGTCTACCCAAAGAGATGGCGCTTGAGCTCTTCAAGCCCTTCGTTCTTGCCGAGCTTATAAAGAAGGAAAATATCACTCTTAAAGTAGCCAAAAAAAAGATGGAGCACGCGGATAACGAGATCTGGGATATTCTGGAGCGCGTTACCAGAAAACACCCGGTCATGCTTAACCGCGCCCCCACGCTGCACCGCCTCGGCATCCAGGCCTTCGAGCCCGTTCTGATAGAGGGTTTGGCCATACAGCTGCATCCGCTGACCTGCGCGGCTTTCAACGCCGACTTCGACGGCGACCAGATGGCCGTGCACGTTCCCATCAGCCAGGAAGCTCAGATGGAAGCGCGCATACTGATGATGGCGACTAACAATATTCTGTCCCCCGCCTCGGGCCGGCCCATCGCCAACCCGTCGCACGACATGGTGCTCGGTATCAACTACCTCACCAAAGTGAAACTGGGCGAGCCCGGCCAGGGCAAGATCTTCGGCGATAAAGAAGAAGCCCTGACCGCCTACCAGCACGGTAAGGTGAATCTGCACGCTATTATACAGGTGCGCGGCGTGACCGGTATGGCGAAGCCTGATTTTAAGGCGCTTGAGGATAAGCTTGTCCGCGGGAAAGGTGAGAAGAATAATGAGTTCACCACCGTGGGCCGCATTATCTTCCTTGACATCCTGCCCAAGAACGTAGACCCTAAGAAATACAACCGGGTTATCGGCAAGAAGGATCTCTCCAACCTGGTTTATGAATGTTTTAAAGATCCGGAGATCGGCCATCACGAGACGGTCATCCTCCTGGACAGGCTTATGAACCTTGGTTTCCACTACGCCACCGTGTCGGGCGTCACATTCTCACTCTTGGATCTGCGCCTTCCGTCAACAAAAGACGCGCGCATCAAGACGGCCCAGAAGCAGGTTAGTGAGATAGAAAATCAGGCCAAGGACGGCGTCATCACCGAGAACGAACGCTATAATAAAATCATCGACATATGGACGCATGTAGGCGATAAAGTGGCCGATGAAATGTTCGAGGAGATGCAGAAGCAGGAAAACAAAGTCTATAACCCCAATGAGTCACGCTTCAACGGTATTTTCATGATGCAAGATTCAGGCGCCCGCGGTTCCCGCCAGCAGGTCAAACAGCTGGGCGGAATGCGCGGTCTTATGGCCAAGCCCCAGAAGAAGCTGACCGGCGGCGTGGGTGAGATCATCGAGAACCCGATTCTTTCAAACTTCCGCGAAGGTCTTACGGTGCTTGAGTACTTCATCTCAACTCACGGCGGACGCAAAGGTCTATCCGACACGGCTCTTAAAACCGCCGACGCCGGTTACCTTACCAGAAGGCTGGTGGACGTCGCGCATAACGTGGTTATTATGGAAGAGGATTGCGAAACCATCGGCGGCGTGGAAATAAAGGCGCTGCGCAGCGGCGACGATGTTATAGAAACGATGTCCGAGCGCATCGAAGGCAGAAGCGCGCTGGAGGATATTAAAATTCCGGACGGCGAAGGAAAGATGGTTACCATCGTCAAGCGCAACGAGATGATCACCTCTGAAAACGCCAAGATAATTGAAAAAGCCAGGGGCAAAGACGAGGGAGTTTACGTCCGCTCAGTGCTGACCTGCGAATCCGACATCGGCATCTGCGCCAGGTGTTACGGCCTTAACCTCGCCACGGGAAAGAACGTGGAAGAGGGAGAAGCCGTGGGCATCATCGCCGCGCAGTCCATCGGCGAGCCAGGCACTCAGCTGACCCTGCGGACGTTCCACATCGGCGGTACCGCTTCCCGTGTGCTGGAAAAATCCGAAGCCAAAGTTAAAGCTGAAGGTAAGGTGGGATACAAAGAACTGCGCACTATTAAGAATCGCGCGGGAGAAAATATCTGCGTTTCGCGCGGCGCGTCCATAATCGTAAAATACGCCGGCGGGAAAACCTCAGAGGAATTCAAGCTCAGCTACGGCGCCAAGATAACGGTTGCCGACAAAGCCACGGTGCATGCCGGCGACAAGATAGCCGAATGGGATCCTCATACGGTTCCGATGATCGCCGAACACGACGGAAAAATCAAGTATCTGGACATCAAAGAAGGCGTCACGCTCCACGAGGAGCGCAATAAAGTGACCGGCATTATCGAGCGCAAGATCATTGAGCATCGCGGCACCAAACGCAACCCCCGCATCGTAATTGAAGAAGGCGGGAAGATAGTGGGTTCACACGCGCTGCCGACCGACACCATTATTCTGCTGGAGCAGAATGAGGAAGTTTTCGTCGGAGATATTATCGGCAAGATACACCGCGATATAGCCAAGACTAAGGATATAACGGGCGGCCTGCCGCGCGTGGCCGAGCTCTTTGAGGTCAGAAGGCCCAAGAACGCCGCCATCATCACTAAAATTGAGGGCATTGTTTCCCTGGGCACCACGGCCAAAGGCCTGGTGGAAGTTTCCGTGAAGAACCAGGAGACCGGGCAGGTGGAGCCTTACGGCATACCGTACGGCAAGCATCTGGTTGTTTACGAAGGCGACCGCGTTGCCGTGGGTGAAGCCCTGACAGACGGCGCCGTGGACATGCACGACCTTCTGGCCGTAAAAGGCATAAAGGAAGTGCAGAACTATATCGTTGAGGCCATTCAGGAAGTTTATCGGCTGCAGGGCGTTAACATCAACGACAAATACATTGAGATCATCGTGCGTCAGATGCTTTCAAATATCAAGATAACCGAACCGGGAGGCACCGCGTTCCTTAAGGGGGAGATAGTCAATAAGACTTCCTTTAAGGCCGAGAATCAGCGCGCCTCCGACACCGGCCACGCGCCCGCCCAAGGCGAGCCCGTGCTGCTGGGTATCTCCAAGGCATCGTTGGCCTCGGAGTCGTTCATCTCGGCGGCCAGCTTCCAGGAGACCACAAGGGTGCTTACTGACGCCGCGACGACCAACAAGGTGGACTATTTAAAAGGCCTCAAAGAAAATGTTATAATAGGACATCTGGTGCCCGCCGGAAGCGGGTTCGCCAGACGCAAGCTTTTTGAGGAAAATAACAAGGAGAGTTAAAAATAGGGTTCAGGGTTTAGGGTTCAGGGATCAGGGTTTAAGAAAGTTATTGCTTATTACTCTGCCCTCCATCTTATAACCTACACCCTTTGGAAATTATGTCAACAATTAATCAGCTCATACGGCACGGAAGAGAATCTTTAAGGAAGTTCAGCAAGGCGCCCGCGTTGATGTCTTGCCCGCAGAGAAGGGGCGTTTGCACCAGGGTCTATACCACGACCCCCAAGAAACCCAACTCCGCCCTCAGGAAAGTAGCCAGGGTCAAGTTGACCTCCAAGCAGGAAGTCACCGCCTACATCCCCGGAGTAGGTCACAACCTCCAGGAACACTCCATTGTTCTGGTCAGGGGCGGGAAAGTAAAAGACCTTCCCGGCTGCAGGTACCATATTATCAGGGGCGCGCTGGACGCGTCCGGAGTTGAAGGCCGCAGGCAGGGCCGGTCGCTTTACGGCGCCAAGCGCCCAAAGGCAGGAAAGACGGAAGCGAAGAAGTAACAACAGCAGTGGTGAGTGAATAGTGGTTAGTGAAGGAGTTCCTTATATTTTAACCACTACCCACTAATCACTAGCCACTGAACGAAATATTTAAATTAGTCAATTGGAGATAAATGTATGCCAAGAAAAGGTTTAAGACCTCGCGACAGAAGGGAACTCCCGCCGCCGGATTTCAGATATAATTCCGTGCTGGTTTCCAGGTTCGTGAATAAAATAAATTTCCAGGGCAAGAAGCTTGCCGCTGAAAGCATCCTCTACGGAGCGATGGATATCTTAAAGGAAAAAACCAAGGAAGACGCGCTTGTGGTGCTTACCAAGGCTATTGAGAACGTCCGCCCCATGGTGGAAGTGAAGGCCCGCCGCGTCGGCGGCGCCAACTACCAGGTGCCGATAGAAGTGAAGCCCAGCCGCGGCTCTTCGCTGGCGATGCGCTGGATACTCAATGCCGCGCGCGACCGCAAGGGCGCGCCTATGCATGTGCACCTGGCCGAAGAACTTCTCCTGGCTTTCAAGAAAGAGGGCACCGCTTTCAAGAAAAGAGAGGACGCCCACAGGATGGCCGAAGCCAACCGCGCTTTCGCCCATTACCGCTGGTAACAAGGGAGAAAATTTAAGATTTAAGATTCAAGATTCAAGATTTGGGGATACTGGAATTAAGGAAACACCTCTAATCTTCCATCTTAAATCTTGAATCCGGAATCTAGGAAAAACACTATGGCAGACTTTGATTTAACTAAGGTACGCAACACCGGCATTATCGCTCACATTGACGCCGGCAAAACCACGACCACCGAGCGCATACTTTATTACACCGGAAAGTCACATAAGATCGGAGAGGTGCACGACGGCAATACTACCACGGACTGGATGCCGCAGGAGCGCGAGCGCGGTATAACCATCACCGCGGCTGCCATCAGCACCACCTGGCGCGAGCATATCGTCAATATTATCGACACCCCCGGACACGTTGATTTCACCGCCGAGGTTGAGCGTTCCCTGCGCGTTCTGGACGGCGCCGTAACAGTTTTCGACGGAGTTCAGGGCGTGGAGCCGCAGTCTGAGACAGTGTGGCGCCAGGCCGACCGCTACCATGTGCCCCGCGTGGCCTACATTAACAAGATGGATCGCATAGGCGCTGACTACTTTATGTGCGTTCATTCCATAATAGAGAAATTGGGCGCTAACGCCTCGCCTATACAGATTCCGATAGGCGTGACCGAAACTTTCAAGGGCCTTGTTGACCTTGTGAAGATGAAGGCGCTGATTTGGGTCGGCGACGACCTGGGCGCTCATTTCGACGAGGTCGAGATCCCCGCCGATATGGTGGAGATTTCAAAGAAGTATCGTGACCTGCTTGTGGAAAAACTGGCCGATTTTGACGAGCATATCATGGAGAAGTACCTGGCCGGCGACACCAACTTTACCGAGGCGGAACTGAAGGCCGCCATCCGCCGCGGCACGCTCACCACAAAGTTCTTCCCTGTGCTGTGCGGTTCCTCCTATAAAAACAAGGGCGTGCAGCCGATGCTGGACGCTATTATTGACTACCTGCCGTCCCCGCTGGATGTCCCGCCCCTGACCGCCACCGATCCCCACACCGGCGAAGAGGTCGTGCGCAAAGCCGACCCGAAAGATCCTTTCTGCGCGCTGCTGTTTAAGATCCAGCCTGACCCTTTCGTGGGCAAGCTGACATTCTTCCGCGTGTATTCAGGCACCCTTAAACCGGGCGATACCGTGCACTTCTCACGCAAGAATACACAGGAGCGCATAGGCCGTATCCTGCGGATGCACGCCAACAAGCGCGAAGAGATTAAAGAGATCAGTGCAGGCGACATCGCCGCCACCGTGGCCATCAAGAGCGCAACTGTGGGCGAGACCATTTGTGATCCCGAGCGCCCAATAATGCTTGAGGGTATGAATTTCCCCGAGCCGGTCATCTCAATCTCCATCGAGCCCAAGTCCAAAGAGGACGAGCAGAAGATGGGTATAGCGATGGGCCGCCTTGCCGAGGAAGACCAGACTTTTAGGATCAAGACTGACGAGGAGACCTCCCAGACCATCATCTCCGGTATGGGCGAACTTCATCTGGATATCATCGTGGATCGTCTTAAACGCGAATTCAATGTGCAGGCCAATGTGGGTCGCCCGCAGGTTGCTTTCCGCGAGTCCATCAAAAGGGCTGTCGATATAGAAGGTAAATTTATCCGGCAGTCCGGCGGTCGCGGACAGTACGGCCATGTGTGGCTTAAGGTTGAGCCGCAGACGATGGGTAAAGGTTTTGAGTTCGTGGATGGCATCAAGCAAGGCCGCGTTCCCAAGGAATTCATTCCAGCCGTGGAAAAGGGCTGCAGAGAGGCTATGGACTCCGGCGTGCTGGCCGGATTTCCCGTGGTGGACGTGAAGGTTACGCTTTTTGACGGTTCCTACCACGATGTTGACTCTTCCGAAATCGCTTTCAAGATAGCCGGCGCTATGGCGTTCAAAGACGGCTGCCGTAAGGCCGGTCCGTATCTGATGGAACCCATTATGAAGGTTGATGTCACAACTCCGGAAGCTAACGTGGGCGACGTCATCGGCGATCTTAACTCAAGACGCGCCAAGATATCTGAAATGGGCAACAGGGGCAACGCGCGTTTTGTGCGCGGCACCGTGCCGCTGTCAGAAATGTTCGGATACGCCACGGTGGTAAGATCTATATCGCAGGGCCGCGCTTCTTTCAGCATGGAGCCCAGTCACTACGAAGAAGTGCCGGCGAATGTCGCGAAGGGCGTTATTGAAAAACGGACCCAGGCCGCGGCCGAAGCCGTTTAGTGAGCAAAGAAGTAAGTATTAAGAATTAAGGATTAAGGATTAAAGGGAGCAGGGATTAAGGTCTAGCTTAATCCTTATAACTTACCGCTTAATCCTGTATACGCAAGGAGAACAAACAATGGCAAAAGCTAAATTCGACAGAAAGAAACCGCATGTGAACGTGGGTACGATCG
>JBAXKK010000071.1:0-13460 GCA_037137395.1 Elusimicrobiota bacterium | reverse complement strand
GCTGGTACACTTAACACCGACTAAACCGGTACATTACAAGACTGGCGTTAACACAACACTACTAAAACATCGCCTGCAACGACAAAAAAAGGGGGGAACTGGGGGGGAATCACCCTGCAACCTCCCCCGCCCGCCTATTATTTCCCCAACTGACCACTCACCACTATCCACTAATCACTGTTGTATTCGCTCGCCACGGTCACACACAAAGTTATCCACACAATTATCAACATGTTGATGACATAAGATTGACCTATGAATGACATATGTTGACATATAATAAGTTATACGCTAAAATATGCCGTATGAACCACTACAAATTGCGGATAAAAGACCCCTCGGGCGCGGAGTTTGAGGCCGAAGGCCCGGCGGAGTTCATATCAAATGAAAAAGAAAGCTTTCTAAAAGACTTGCGCCAAAAAACAGCTGGCCAGGAGCCCCCGCGCGCCACCGCCGGAGAAACACCCACAAAAGCCGGATTCTGGGACAAAGTGACAGAGTCCGGAGGAGATCAACTCAGACTAAAGATAAAGTCACCAAAAATAAGTTCCGCAGAGGCAGCCCTAACCCTGATAGCCGCCAATAGGGCTGTAAATCAAACCGAGGCCATAAGCGCGATTACCCTATCAAAAGCCCTTAAAACATCGGGCTACGAGCCGGCAAGACTGGACAGACTGCTTTCAACGGAGATCCGGGAAGGCAGGATTACAGCATCCGGGACAAAAAGAAACCGCACCTACCAGATAACCCAGAAAGGCCTGGAGAAGGCGTATAAAGCAATACAAATGTTAGTGGACAGTGGCGAGTGATCAGTGGTTAGTGGGACCAGTTGGCCAAGTGACCAGTGGACAGTGATTAGTGACTGGTGGCGAGTGATTAGTGGGCAGAGAGCGCTAAGCGCAAGCAAAGATGAGCTGCCGAGCAAACCATAACAGACTCTGATCGACAGCCCGAATATCGTGGGCCGGGAACGGGGAAAAAGCCTGCGATAACTATCAGAAAATCAACCCGACCAAGACGCGACTACAAACCAGCGCAAAACCGCCCAGACACCATAAAAACCAGGCAGCGCAATGGGCCGCAATCCCGTATTACTCAACTTACGATAATATATATTATGTTAACTTAATATCCCCACCAAGCAAGTACCTCTTTACCTATAATTAGGAATAATGTTTTTCAATTTCCACATACATAATAGTGGTTATTTTCACAACATTGATACGATTTATAGTTATTCTTAACTAGCAGAGGTGTTTTTAGCAAGTTTCAGCTCCCCCGGAAAAAATTGAGTTTTCAAATTTGATTTTTTGCCTGAATTTCGGGAAATCCAAAAACCGCGAACCCCGGCCTGGCACTCAAAATTACCTGATCCAAAACACCATTAAAGCCTTTTTAAAACTGAGGTGGTATCCCGCCAAAAAAACAGCCAACTTTCCCCAACCCTGAAAACATCACCGGCCCGGAAATGCCCCAGGACGAAAATCAGGGTATCCAACTACCCCCTTTTCAAAACACCATTAAACCCGGATCCAGCGGAAGGCTGAGCGCACCATCCTGGAAGGCAAATATCAGGCTGTTTTCAAAACACTATGAAAGACATAGGCTTGCAGAAGGCCGCCCAACGGCCTGATAATCCGTTCTATAAAAAATACCATGAAAGGCTTTATGGCCGCCTGGCCGGTGGGAATCCGCGGGAAATGATGCAACTTAGAGGTTTAGTTGAAAATTAAAAACACCACCAAGAGCCTTTAAAGCCCGGACATCTGGAACACCCCGGCTTACATGGTGGAGTGCGCTTCCAAAAAACACGCAAGAAGGAAATTTTGCATCTTCCAAAGGGGGACAGAGGCCAAAAAAAGGGCAGGATGCGCGGCATAACGCAAAAACCGGCAGGCTAAATCCACATCAGAGGCAAATTCTTGGGGCTGTTATGAGGTTACAAGGTACTTCCTCGCTCACAAAAGCCCCGCCAGGGCCGGAAGGAGGCGCCCAAAGACGGGTTTTAGAGGGGAATTACATCATTTCGCGCGCCTTTTTTGCCGATTCCCCTCTTTTTCCGGAAGACAAAGGTCCATCTCGACGGCGCGCCGGGCCGCTCTCCCCCCTCTACCTTCCATTACGGGTATCTGTCTATGTTTGTTTGGATGCTCTTGCCAGGATGAAGGTCAAAAAAGCGGACCCAGGTAAAAGTAGAATATTTTCCCGCCATCACTGGTCCTTACCGCGTAATCGAAGCTTAAGACCAGCTGAAATGCCTGCAGGATAAACGTGTGGATATCCACGCCCACGCCGGCCGAACTTTTAATATCGGAGGCTCTGAAATTCATGAGCCGGGAGTGCGTGTTCCAGCCATATGCCGAGTCAAAGAACACCTTGCAGTATATGGCCTTAAAATAAAAATCCGGGAACATGAACCACATATAATAGTTCAGGTCTTTCAGCAGCGGCGTGCGGAGCTCAAAGTTATTTACAAGCACTCTGGAAGCCGAATCAAGGTCCGAACCGGACGACATCCCTCTAACCCCGCCCAATCCTCCGAAATTAAAGCTCTTTCTGTCTCGCCCCGTGCTTTCTCCGGCCAGAAACCTGTCTACGAAAGCGCTGCGCTTGGAAAGAGGAATATACTGGAGCCGCTGGGCGGCGTAGACGTCATACTTCTGATTTCCGCCCATTGAGTCTTCCGCCTTGGTATAGGATAGCTCCGTCCTGGAACCCCTTACAGCGGTCAGATAGAGCCCGCTGACGGTGTCCCTGACATAAGAGGCCTGAACCGCCCGCGTGCGAAAATGGTCGACCCCTTCCAGCCAGTCATACCTTTCGGTCACGTTCTTGTGTATATAAAAAAATTCCAGGCGGTTGTAGCGGTCAAACGGATAGGCCGTGCCTACGGCGAAGCGCCAATCCTGCCTGTTGGACTCAAGATCCAGATCGGTAAGGACATGTTTTTCCGAAAGCCCTGAAGTCTGCAGGAATATGGGCATCCGGTATTTCGTGAAACTGTAGTTGGCCTGATAATCAAGGTATTCGCTGCCGGAATTATAATTCATTACAAGGCTGACATTATTGTTTCCCAGCATATCCGAAGCCTGCCAATAATTCATCCAGAAAAAACCGCCCACGGATGAGTACATCGCCGCCGGGAAGAAGAGATCGGTAGAGGCTTTAAATTTGTACGGCTTAAAAACTCCGGTGGATTCTTCCGGCGGCGCGGAAAAATACTTCCCGGCTGCCACTACTTCCTCAGCCGGTTCATCCAGAAAATATTCGCGCGCGCCCGAGTAGACATTCATGCTGCCGTTCCTGAAGGAGGAAAACAATATTTTCTTTCCGTCGGAAGAATACGACGGAGTGAAATTGCCGCCGATAACGCGCGTCAGGCGGACTATCTCCAGAGAGACGGGGTTCAGTTCATAAAGCTCAAAGCGAAGGCCCGCGTCCGCGGTAAAAAGTATCCTGCCCGCGTCCGGCGAAACAACCGGATCATAAATATCTCCTTCAAGCCGCGCCAGCGTTTCTTTTTTGCCGGAGAAGTAAGCGCGGCACAGTTCCCGCCGGGGCCCCCCGCGAGTTTCAGTTTCGCAGGAGTAAACAGCGCCTGAGCCGTCCGCCAGATAAGACGGGGAGGATTCGTCCTCCTGACTGTCCGTGAGCCTCCTTAAATTCTCCAGACGCACGGCCCCCGCTTTAAGCGCTTCAGTCTCAAGCTTAAACTCGTAGATGTCGTTGAAGCCCCCCCGCATACCCACGAACATCACCCTGGACGAATCCGGAGAGAAAACCGGCTGGCGCACTTCCATGAAATCCGGAAAGGCGAGGCGGATAACTTTTTTAGCGCGGACCTCGTAAAGGAACAGGTATTCCCTGTGATTCTTCTGGCCGGAAAACGCCAGGTATCGGCCGTCTCCCGACCAGGCCAGGCTCTTCCAGGGCTTGGAAAACCTGCCGTAGGGAATGTTCTCCGCGCCGACATCATAAGCGGTGATTTCCGAGTCTTGACCCGTGGCGAGATCTCTGATGACTATTACCGCGGGGTGCCCTTCTTTTGTAGAAAGCCAGGCGAGCCGGCCGCCGTCGGGACTGGCCACGGGACTCAAATTAAATTCCGGAATGCCATCTTTTTCCGAGGTGAGCCGCTCCCCGTAACGGGAAGGTTCGCCCAAGTTCTCTTTACGGGTTTCCGACAGGTACTTAAGCTCTTCGTATTCCCTGAATTTACGGTCAAAAGCAGTCAGGTCCAGACCGATAAGCGGCGTGAGCACTGAGGATGCCTCGTAGCGCGTCTCAAAGAGTTTCAGCATGCGGGCGGGCTTGTCACTCCCGTATTGCCGCGCCAGGAACCTTATAGCCTGGGCGCCGGTCTTGTAAGCCAGCGTAATCTGATGGGGCTTTAAATGGGAGAACTGGTTAAGCCGGCGGAGCGGAATAAGACCGCCCGGAGAAAGCACGGCGTCGCGCGCGTACATTTCCTCAAGGGCCAGGTCGGAGGAGCCGGTTTCATACTCGGCTATGCCCTCCATCATCCAGAGCGGGTAGATAAAGGTCTTAAGTATCCGCGCTGATTTCCAAAACCCGTCTATCAGCACGCTGAACTCCGCCTCGTGGGCGAACTCGTGCCTTATCACGCCCTGAAGCCAGTCCCTTGAGCCGTCCGACCAGACCATGAACCGGTCCTTAAAAGGCTCCGTAAGCCCCCCCACGCCGTCGCCGACATCGGCTACGTTAGACTGCTGCATATCGTTAATTGAGGCGAAAAGAAAGAAGGGTATCCGCTTATTTAAAGCCGGGTTCAGGTCCGCGGCTTGTTCTTTGTAAGCTTTTTCCAGCACCCGCGCTGCATACGGCAGCCACGGCTTTGAATCGCCGTAATAGTGAACGTCGAAGTGTTCAGTGGCGTATACGCTCCAATCGAACTTCTTGACTATAACCTTATTCTGCTCCTGGGCGTACGCCTGAGGAAGAAGGAAAAGCAGACAGAGCAGAAGCGTGGCAGCGTAGTTGCGCATTTTCTTGATTGTGTATATTATTTTAAACCCGGGGCAAAGCCCACTTATTCCCAAATCTTCGCGAAGCATGCGGCTACATAATAAACCAGATTTCGCCCAATGGGTGAAGTGGGCTTCACTTTTAGTTACAATCTTCTGGTGCGCAGGGCCTGCCAGGGGCCTGGAACGTGGAACCAGTGTCGCCCACACCGTGGGCGCACTTCCCGTCCTCAGCCTCGTCGCTACGCAAGCCTCGGCTTCCGGAGGGTTCCACTAACCCAGATCCCCTGTCACCCGCTCCATTGCTTCGTTATCTCAGCCTTATATTTACTTTAGCGGATAATTTGCGCTTATTTTGCCGCCGTCTTGCTGCGGATTTTAATAAGCCTCGCCAGCAGCGAGCGGGCCTCATCGTTCGCGGGGCTTATCTTCAGCAGCTCGTTAAGAGCTTCTATAGCCCGGGCCTCGGACTTTAGTTTCACATAGCAGTCGCTAAGCATCTGGTAAAGCACGACCCTGTCCGAAAACTCAGGATACTTCAGAAGGTCAGCGGCGGCGCGCTCAAGTCTTGACGCGGCCGCAGCGTAGTCCTTGTTTTCATAATCGATGCGCCCGTAAACATAGTCCGCTCTGAAAGCGGCTTCAGCTCCCAGGCCGCCCATGATATCGAGTATGGATTTAGGGTCCTGGCCGTTCTTCCAGCGGGACAGAGCTAGATTTTCAAGTACGATGATATTTTTAGGATGCCTGGCGCTCAGACTCTCGTATTCCTTCACCGCCAGGGGATATTTTCCCGAATGGAAAAACAGCTTGGCGGCCAGCAGACTGACCTCAAGATCGTCCGGCCGATTATTGAGAAAACGGCGGTATTCCTCAAGCGCGAAATCATATAGCCCGACAGCCTGATACATCTGGCCTAGGTAATAGAAGGTGCGGATGTCGGAAAGCCCCCCGGAACGGGCGGTCTCAAGATCGGAAATAGCGTCGATATAGCGATCAGGCCCCTTCTGGAATTTTAAAAGGCCGGACTCGAAAAAAGCCCGGATATCGTTGGGGTTGGTTTTGATCTTTTTTTCAAGTCTGGAAAGTTTGCGATCCAGCCGGCCGGATTTCAGGAATTCTGTTTTAGTTCTGGGAAACCGGCCGGAATACGGGTAGAAATCCAGCGTAGAAACAGCGTAAACTACCAGAACGATGAAAGCGGCAACAAAAACCGCCGGCAACGCGTAACGCGACAGGCCGCGTTCTTTTGGAGAGGGGTTACATATGTCCGGAGCAAGCGCTGAATCAGAGGATTCCGCCGGCCGGCTAAAAGCGCAGGGCAAAACTTTTTTAATTACGGTCTGGAAGAAGTTTCCTAAAATGGGACTCACACTTCACCTTCATCCTCCGAGTTCTCCAGCAAAATCTGGCCGAGCGTCAGGGTCGGAGCTCCTTTCATATACTGCTGAACTTTTTTTCGATCCTCCATCTCCTCCAGCTTCTTAACGGAAAGCACCAGCTCGTACGTGGATGAATTGATGGCGATGAGAACGCCTTTGAGTTCCTGACCCTCTTTCAGCGCGGTTTCAAAGCCGTACTCCTCCGCCGGGATAAATCCGTCCACCTGATCTGAAATTTTAACCTTCGCCCCGGCTTCCGACGAGGCGACCACTTTTACCCTGAGGACAGACCGGTAAGGGAATTTGCGTTTGAGCACGTCTACCGGGTTAGGGATTAGCTGCTTAAGACCGAAGGACATTTTTTCTTTTTCCTTGTCCATAGACAAGATTTTACACTTCACGCGCTGTCCGCGCTTATAGGTTTTGAGAGCTTCCGCGGGATTCTTCCAATCAACATCGTTCAGCGCGACAAAGCCTTCTATGCCCTGAAATCTGACCGAAAGTCCGTCGGCCGCGACTTTGGAGACAACGGCCCGCACGATACCGCCCGGGGAAACCTCACCCATCACTTCGATACGGCGATCCTTTTCGTCCTCTTCAAGCACCTGACGCCGGGAAACCACGATTTTGCGGTCTTTTTCCGAGAAATCAGTTATATAGAACTTCACCTTCGCGTTGGCGGGCAGGTAATGCCTGTGCGCGCCGCCGATCTCAGACAGGGAAAGCGGCATAAAAGACCTTAGGCCCGAGAGGTCCACGATATAGCCACCCTTTACAACGTCAGTGACGCGGCCCTTCACGCGCTCCTTGGCTTCAAACATCTTCTTAGCCCATGCCCAGGCCATTTTCTCCATAGCCTTGCGGTGTGAAAGAATCGTATGCTCGCCGCCTTTGCGCTCCAGCACCGCCATTACTTCAGCGCCGACTTCCGGCAGTTTTTCATCTTGAAAATCAGAAACGGGAATTATGGCTTCTTTTTTCTCACCGATATCCACCAACACATGCTCTGCCGTAACCTGCACGACCTTGACTTTAACTATGTCCCGTGAGTAGATCTTATTTGAAACTTCGCCTTCGGCCTTCAGAAGATCCGCCATCGACATTTCCTCTTCGGTGTGGCCGGCTACGTCCTTTTTTTCCAGGTTCTCACCGTCGTTTAAATTCTGCTGCGTTTCATTGTTATGCATGGATGTACTTATTCCTCCGTTATGGCAAATATATCTGACATGATGGTCTGCGAAAATTCAGCGTAAGCCTCTTTGCGGTCGAGCGCGGTAGTTGAGTCGTAACTTCTTATATTCCCGAACTTAATAGTTATTTTACCTAATTTTGAGAAATTTTCGGTGTTAAAAATTCTGACGGACAGTACCGGAGCGCCCGTTTTGTGCGCCAGCATGGCCACGCCGAGCTTGGGTTTCAGCTGGCGGCCCCTGGCCCTTGTACCCTCCGGAAAAAGCACAAGGCAGCCGCCGTTCTTAAGCAGATCTATGCCTTCACGAAGGGCGCCGAGGTCGCCACCCTCGCGTCGCCGGTCCACCGGAATCCCCCCCCAGCTCCTGAAAAGTCTGCCAAGAGGAGGGAACGCGAACAGTTCTTTTTTCGTCATCATGGCCGCGGGCCGCACGGGAACGACACAAGACATCAGGGCGGGCGGGTCGGCGTTGCCTACATGGTTGGCGACTATAATGAGCGGTCCGGAGACAGGTATACGGTCCAGGCCTTTTACTTCCATGCGGTTAAACACCCTGAAAAAAACGCG
This sequence comes from Elusimicrobiota bacterium, assembly GCA_037137395.1. Lineage (GTDB taxonomy): Bacteria > Elusimicrobiota > Elusimicrobia > Elusimicrobiales > UBA9959 > YA12-FULL-51-18. Next base: position 5,334 of record JBAXKK010000071.1, on the reverse strand, counting down.
GGCGGAAAAAAGGAAAGACCGAAGGGATATACCTGCCATCAGGCCATAACTTGGGCGCATAACCTGAGTATCTCCATAACCACCTGATCCCGATCCATGCTGGTGGAATCTATATAATGGCCGCCTTCAGCCTGTTTCAGCGGATTATTTTTCCGCTGCGAGTCCTGATTGTCCCGGCTGATTATAAAATCCAGGATGGCGGCTCGGTCGGATTCAAGGCCCTGATCCCGAAGCTGCCCCACCCGGCGCCCGGCTCTGGCTTCAGGTGAAGCGTCCAGGTAAATTTTCAGCTCGGCGTCCGGAAAAACATTGGTGCCGATATCGCGGCCTTCCATAACTACGCCGCCTTCTGCGCCGATAGCGCGCTGCATATCGCGCATAAATCCGCGGACTTCGGCGAATTTAGAAACCGCGCTGGAAGCTTTCCCCACCGTCTCATCCGTTATCTCACGGTCAAGCGGACGCCCATCCACGCAAAGCTGCGGTTCCGGGGTGTCTGAAGGTTTCAATTCCCATTTGACTGAGCGGGCGAGACAGATAAGGCCGGATTCGTTCTCCAGATCCACTCCTGAAGAAAGCGCTTTCCACGCCAGAGCCCGGTACATTTTACCTGTACTTATAAAGCTATAGCTAAGGCGGGCGGCCACGGCTTTGCCGATGGTGGATTTACCGACTCCGGCTGGCCCATCAATCGCTACAATGATCCCTTTTGGACGTTTGATCATATTAGCCCTGCCATAAGCCGTATGCTATAAGCCATAGGCAGCGAGGGCGCGTTTATCGCGTATGCATGTTTTTTCGTGTCTGGCATATGGCCTATGGCGTAAAGCGCGGCCGGCACATCCGTTAAACTGTGATTTTGGGAAGATTGGCATTATTATCCATACCCATCTTTCTGAGCGGGCGTACCCATTTTGTAAAATTGGAAGGCTTTAAAGAATACTCGTGCACGAGGCGAACAACCTCGCTCATCGGCTGGAAATTTTCCCAGTTCAGGCGCAGGATCCTGACACCGGCGGCCTCCATCTCCTCTATAAATTGGTAATAGTTTTCCTGAAGGCTTTTAAGATATTCCGGCTCTATGGTCTTTTCCATATCGCGGCCGCGGGATTTTATTCTGGCTATGGACGTCTCTATCTTGCAGTCCAGAAAAATAAGCAGCTGCGGAAACACCAGTTCGCGCAGGACCATGTTGTCAAAAAGGTCGAGGTAGGTATTATAATCCATGTCGGTAATAATTTTATCGGGGTGTTGGTTTAGCATGCGCGCGAATATAGTGTCTTCCCAAATGGTCCTATCCTGCACCACGCCGCGTATTTTGCCGAGACTTATCCTGGAAACAAATTCCCTGTGCTGGCGAAACCTATGGTTTAAAAGCCAGATCTGCATGATGGTCCCATACTGTTTCATGTCGCCGTAGAAATTTTCAAGGTAGGGGTTGCCGCCGACCTCCTCGAGTATGGGTTCAAAATTCAGGGCTTTGGCCAGCTCCATGGTGAGCGTGGATTTCCCCACGCCGATGAGTCCCGCTATGCCGATGTAACCTTCTGCGAACATAAGATGTCTCCTCGTATCGTAAAGCGTAAAGAGTAAAGCGTAAAGAGTTAAGAATCGAATGTTTCCCGGGCCATGCTCTTTACGCTTCCCGCTTTCCGGCTTACGGATGTTATCTTTTAGTTTCTATCTCCTGCTCTATACCCTTTATGGCCAGCAGAACGTCGTCAGGATTAGACGCCGCCTGAATAATATCCTCAAGTTTCGCCAAGCCATGCTTATGCAGAGCTACCAAAGACTGATTGAACGACTGCATGCCATAAAAAGCGCCCTTAGCGATGGCCTGATTAATAGCATCCAAATTATTCTCAGCTATCATCTTCTTGATGTGCGCCGTGCCGGTCAGGACCTCCACGGCCGGAATGCGTCCGCCGTTCGAACAGGGCAGAAGGCGCTGGGAGACGATGCCTTTAACTGTTTCAGCTAGCTGCATTCGCACTTGCGCCTGCTGGTGCGGCGGGTAAAGATCCACTATCCTGGAAAGCGTCTGAACCGCGTTGACGGTGTGCAGTGTCGCGAAAACCAGGTGTCCGGTCTCGGCGGCGGTTATCGCGGCCTGGGTGGTCTCCAGATCGCGCATCTCGCCCACCAGTATAATGTCAGGGTCCTGACGCATAGCCGCGCGCAGCGCATCCACGAAATTATTGGTATCAGTTCCCACTTCCCGCTGGCTTATAATGCTTTTTTTGTCGGTGAAGATGAATTCTATGGGGTCTTCTATGGTGATGACATGACTTTCCCATGTCTGATTAAGGTACTCGATCATGGAAGCCAGCGTGGAGGTCTTGCCCGAACCAGTTATGCCGGTAACCAGGATCAGACCGCGCTCGTTTACCAGAAGTTTCTTGATGGAGTCCGTGGGAAGTTTCAGATCTTCGAAAGTCGGAATCTTGCGGGGAATGTGTCTGACAGCGACGCATATCTTGGTCTTCTGGATATAGACGTTGAAACGGAACCGGCCGAGCTCATCCCCTTCCACGGAAAAATCCACCTCATGCTTTTCATCGAAGATGGACCTTAGTCGGGGATTCATCAGGGGGAATACCATATCCTCCACTTCTTTGGAGGTCATGACGGAATCGTTGATTTGCGTTATATCGCCGTTGATGCGCAGGTAGACGGGCGCATCGCCCCTTATATGGGTATCGCTCGCCTTATTCTGCACCATCACTTTCAACAACAGATTGAGATTTATAGCCATAAGTATTTCAGGGTATAGGGTTCAGGGGTTAGGGTTGAGAACAGGGTTTTGTACATATTTTTTCTACCCTTTCCCCTAACCCCTATACCCTATCTTATTTAAGTTTGCGGCTGCCTGCCTTGCGTCTCATAAAAGCCGGCCTGTCCAGATCTTCGTCCGGGATACCGGAATTCATCATGTTCGGACCGCCCATATTGTCAAAAAAATCCTCGGCCGGGCGCGACCTTTTTTTGTGGCGGTGCCTTTCCAGATCTATGCTCAAATCTGTCTTGGGACGGGAAGGGAAACCGGTGGCTATCACGGTTATTTTTAATTCATCCCCCATAGAGTCGTCGTCAGCCTGCCCGAATTTTATAAACGCGTCAGGGTTTGACGACTTCCTGATATACTCCATGGCTTCCTGTATCTCGGAAAGCTTAAGATTCCTGGCGCTGGTAAAGCTCACCAGTATGCCCTTAGCCCCGTCTATCACGGCATTTTCCAGCATCGGGGAATGGATGGCTTTAGAGGCGGCGTCCAAGTGACGTTTTTCTCCGGAGGCGCGCCCTATACCGATCAAAGCTTCCCCCGATTTGGTCATGATCTTGCGCACATCCTGAAAGTCCACATTAATAATGCCGGCAGTGGTAATAACATCGGAGATGCCCTGAATGGCTTGCCTGAGAACGTCGTCAGCGATACGATAAGCTTCCGTTGCCGGGGTATTAATATCCACGATATCTCGAAGGCGGTCGTTGGGAATTACAAGAAGAGAATCCACGTATTTACGCATCTCATGAATGCCCTGGTCAGCCTGATCAGCCCTCACTGTGCCTTCAAATTCAAAAGGCCTTGTGACCACGCCGATTACCAGCGCCGCGGATGTCTCCTTCGCTGTCTGCGCGACCACCGGCGCGGCGCCGGTGCCGGTCCCCCCGCCCATACCGGCAGTAATGAATATCAAATCAGCATCGGCAACGGCTTCCTTGATAATGTCTACGGATTCCAGCGCGGCCTGACGACCGCGGGCCGGGTCTCCGCCCACGCCGAGACCTTTGGTAAGGGTTTCTCCTATCTGGATACGATTGGCGGCCCTGTTACGGCGAAGGTCCTGAGCGTCGGTGTTGAGGGAGATAAAGTCAACAAGACGTATATCGGCTTCCACCATGCGGTTGACGGCGTTGCCGCCGCCGCCGCCCACACCTATAACCTTTATCCTGGCTTCCTTGTCCTGGAAATCCCCGTTATATCTTATTCTTGTGTCATTCATAACAATAGTGGTTAGTGAACAGTGGTCAGTGGATAGTGAAATCGTCCGAAAACAATAATTACTCAGGTTGTTCAGACTGAAGGCTATTAGTCTATTGCGTCTTCGCTTCTTACCTACAGTCTAACTGCCTACAGCCCATCCATCTAATTCTTTAAAAAAGATCCTTTACCCAACGCCACCAGGCCGCGGGAATCATGGGTGGCCGACGCGACGCGGACGGCTCATTGGCCCAGGGTTTTAAATACTGATAACACACCAGACCTATCGCGGAAGTGTAGGTCTGATTAAGGTACTCCTCCGGACACTCTATAATGTCAGGCCTGGCAAACCCGTGCCGAGCCTGTTTAAGATCAAGCAGCTGTTCCGCTGCCGCGTTCATTCCTTTAAGAAGGGAACCGCCGCCCGTAAGTATGGCTCCACCGGGCAGGTCGGCACAATTGCAATTTTGTAGAAAAGCGTTTATCTTTTCGAACATTTCCTCGGTCCGGGGTTGTGCGTATTCCAATAGGTCTCTGGCTTTTATTTCTTTTTTGGTCCTGGCGTCCAGGCCGGTAATATTCATCATGCGGTCTTCTTCGACAAGGTTTGAAAGTACGGCGCCATATTTTTCCTTTACATCCTGCGCCGCAGCCATCGAAGTCCCCAGCCCGTAAGCGATATCGCGGGTCACATTGTCGCCGCCAAGCGGAATCTCGCTGGAAAATCTGAGACTGCCCTCGTAATAGATGCCTATGGCGGTGGTTTGGCCGCCGATATCGATAAGCAGACAGCCGAGGTCCTTCTCCTCCGGCGAGACAACCAATTCGCCGATGGCCAGCAGATTATAGACAGTATCTACAACCCTGAAGCCAGCCTGAGAGACCGATTTCATCAGGTTGTTTATGTGCGAACTCTGGGCGGTGACGATGTGGACGCCGACCTCCAGAAGCGCGCCTTCCATTCCCACCGGGTTGGGGACGCCGCGCTGCCGGTCTAATGAAAAACCCTGGGGAATGACATGCAGGATCTCTCTGTCAGACGGAATAGGAATAGCCTTGGCGTTCTCGATGACGTTTGAGACGTCTTCGGCGGTTATCTCCTTATCGGCGCGGGCGATGTTGTAAGCGCCTCGGTTATTAAAAGTCTGGATGTGCCCGCCGCGGACTCCGAGATAAACCTCGCCCACGATCTCTTTCGCTTTTTCCTCAGCCTGCTCCATGACGCTGGCGATGGCCCGCTGGGTTTCCGCGATATTAACCACAACCCCGCCTTTCAGGCCCTTGCAGGGCACGGAGGCGCCGGCGAGTATCCTGATTTTTTCAGATTCAGGGTCGTGTTCTGCCAAAACGCA
>JBAXKK010000070.1:0-13687 GCA_037137395.1 Elusimicrobiota bacterium | reverse complement strand
CGGTCCATCATAAACTGTCATACACGGTCAAAGTGGGGGAACATTAAACCTGCATCAAACAGGTTCTAACCTGGTCTACCCAGCCACCCAGACTTTTTAAAAAGTGCTTATTTTGTAAGCACTTTTTTTATAACACCGAACAAGCACGCCCGTTTTTCGTCGAGAAACCGAAAAACAGTCGCACTCATTCTCAAACTACGGAAACGTTTTCCCGGACCGCACCGAAGCCCTTACCGGCATTTCCATTACCTATTGAAACCTTTTTTCCCAGTGCAGTAAGCAACGTGTTATCGAATGCTTGACTCACAGGAGACGCAATACCTATAATTCCTATTGGCATATGCCAATAGCTTTCAGTGGAGGAATATATGTGCGAGTCCAGAAAATGCAGGAAAGTGCATGCCGAGCCCTCCTGCTCCTGTTTCGGTCCGAACGGCAAAGCCTCACGGGACGGCGGAGAGATACGTCTTCAACTTGACGAGTTCGAGGCACTTCGCCTTGCCGACTCCCGGGGGATGTATCAAGAGGACGCCGCTAAGATAATGGGCGTCTCCCGCCAGACTTTCGGCAATATAATAAACTCCGCCCGGCAGAAGATCGCCGATGCGCTGGTATGCGGCAAATCAATACGGATAACTGGCGGCACGGTTAAACTTCACTCCGGCGGTTGCGGTTGCGGAAAGCATGACGGCCAAGGCGGCCGGAGATGCTGCGAGAGCGCAAAAAAGACAACCCGCCTTGCCGGAAACAAAAAATCGGCCAAACGCATTAAACCTGGAAAATGACAGCGCGGCGCAGTGGTTTTATAAGGAGATTGCATGGTTATCATATCAGGAAAGAATCTGCACAAGGATTATATCGCAGGCGAGACCAAGGTTGAGGCACTCAAAGGATTAAACTTTGAGCTGGAAGCTGGAGACTTCGCCGCTTTCGTCGGGCCGTCAGGCAGCGGTAAGACAACGCTTTTAAGCCTTATCGGCTGCCTGGACAAACCCAGCGGCGGCCTGCTGGAAGTGTGCGGCATGGACGTTGGCAAACTGGACCGCAAGGCCGGGGCGCGGTTCCGGGGTGAGCATATAGGTTTTGTCTTCCAAGACTTCAATCTTATCCCAGTGTTAACCGTCTATGAGAACATCGAATACCCGCTGATGATAGTGAACCCTCTGCCGGAAGATGAACGCAAAAAGCGGATAAGGGCCCTGCTTGAAGAAGTCGGCATGACGGACCAGCTCAATAAATATCCCGACCAACTCTCGGGCGGGCAGAAACAGCGCGTGGCCGTAGCCAGGGCGCTAGTAACCCGCCCCAAGATAGTGCTGGCCGACGAACCCACCGCGAACCTGGACCATAAGACGGCTTACCTGATACTTGAACTGATGAAGAAGATGCGCGCCGAGACCGGCACGACCTTTATCTTCTCAACGCACGACCAGAAGATCATCGGCGAGGCCGAACGCATCTTCACGCTGGAGGACGGCGAACTCACTGGCACGTCCCGCACCGGAGGCAACAATGCTTAAGATATTTAAAATGGCGGTCCGCAATACGCACAGGTACGCAAGGCGGTCTTTACTGATAGTCTCGCTTATCGCCGTGGGCGTGGTGTTCGTCCAGGTATATATGGCGGCGACAAACTCCTATAAAACCTTGATCATATCGCAGATCACTGATTCCATGCTCGGGCATATCCAGGTACACAAGAAAGGCTATCTGGTATCGGTCGAGAATGTGCCCCTGAACATGAACCTGACTGTTGACCAAATGACGCGGGCTGAAGCCATCCTTAAAGCCAGCCCCTTTGTCGAGTCTTATTCCACCCGCATCAAGCTGGGCGGCATGATAAGTAATTTTGCCGAGACCACCAACATCCGCATTGCGGCCATAGATCCGGAAAAGGAATTCAAAACCGCGCCGCTGCTTCCCTCCAGGGTTTTAGAGGGCAACAGTAATCTGAAGCCGGGCGAGGTATTGGTGCCGGAACTTCTGGCGAAAGGCATGAAGCTCAAGACCGGCGATACCGTGGTGCTGGTGGCCACCAACAAGGACGGCTCAGTGAACGGCAAGCAGTTCACCGTGGGCGGCATTATAGAAACCGCGCCCGGCCCCGGCGGGCGAGACGGCTATATTCTGCTGGCCGACGCCATGGAGCTGCTGCGCATGGACCCGCCGGAAATCAGCGAGATAGCCGTGCACTTAAAGGACTTCGGCAAGCTCGACACGGCTTTCAACACCCTGGCAAAAGCCTTCGCGCAGGAAAAGACCAAAGACGGCAAGCCGGTTTTTGAAATACACACCTGGGAAAAACTTTCCCCGTTCGCCAGCATTGCCAAGATGATAGACATGATGACACTCCTAGTTAAGATAATGCTCGTGGCAATAGTGCTCATCGGCATTATGAACGTGATGATCATGTCGGTCTACGAGCGGACAAGGGAAATAGGGACCATCGCCGCCATAGGTACACAGCCGAACACCATCCTTGCCATGTTCATGGCGGAGGGGTTGTGCCTGGGTGCGGCCGGGGTTATCACTGGCAACATCATAAGCGTCGTGGTGATATACGGGGTCAGGCTCCTGCACATCACGTTCTCTTTCGGTATGCGCGAGGGTTTTGTCTTAACACCATCAGTAAACCCCGTGGACTTCTCGTTGATTTCGGCTATTGTGCTTGCCGTGGCAGTGTTCGGCAGCCTCCAGCCCGCCTGGAAAGCGTCCAGGCTAGAGCCTGTCAAAGCGCTAAAGAGCATATAGGAGAGCCCGATGCTGAAGAAACTATTTATCTTTTCACTGCTCGCTTTCATGGCCGCCGTCGCGCACGCCGTAGAAGACGGAAACGCGCTGCTCCAGGAAGTGGACAGGAACCTGGAGCCGCCCTCATACGAGATGTACCGAAAACTCATTAACATCGAACCGGATGGCCGTAAAAAGGAGTTTGTCCTTTACATGGTACGCAAGGGCAATGAAAAGGTCGCCGGAGTATTCCTTTCCCCGGCCAGCGATAAAGGCCGAGGGATGTTAAGGCTGGGCGATAATATGTGGCTCTACATCCCCAACGTGGGCAAACCCATACGTATCACCAGCCTGCAATCCGCCACCGGCGGCGTATTCAACAACGCGGATATACTCAAGATAGACTTCGGCGCGGAATACGCAGTGGAGAAAATGGAAGAGAAGGGAGAAGAGTACCTTCTCCATGTAAAGGCCAGGAGCAAAACGGTGGCCTATGACAGGCTTAACATCTGGGTGGACAAGAAGAAGAAACTGCCCGTAAAGCTGGAATGTCTTACGGAAAAAGGAATGCTCATTAAAACACTGTATTATAAGGAAATTAAAGATTTCGGCGACGGGATAGTACGGCCTTCCGTGATAGAGACCGACAGCCCGCTTTATAAAGGCTATAAATCCGTGATGATCTTCTCAAAGATAAAAAAGCGGGAACTGAAAGACGAGGTCTTCACGCTGACCTTTATGCCGAAGGTGGACACCCTGCGATGAGCCTCCGCCGGCATTTCTTCCTGGGTTTTTTACTCTGCCTTCCCGCCTCTCCCGGCCTTGTAACACCGGGTGCAGCGGAAGATTATTCTTTCGATGTTTCCGAGACTGAAACAAAACCCTACAGCCTGGGCGGCTACGCTGAATTCAGACCGGTGCTGATAGACCAGGACAGGAACGCGGCGTTTTACAAGCTTAAATTTTATAACCGCGCTAAAACCTGGACGACAGCGGAATATAATTCCAAACTCCAGCTTGAAGGGAGCTATCAGCGCGGGATCTCAAAGCTGTACCTTCGCGCCAACGCCGATTTAAACAATACCTATCAGGGCTGGAACAACGACCTGCAAATATATGAGGGCTACCTATCCGTAAAACCCTCGCAGTCAACGGATATAATAACCGGAAAAAAGGTAATGCGCTGGGGCAAAGGCTACGCCTGGAACCCGGCGGCGTTCGTAGACCGCCCGAAGAACCCAGACGACCCCGAACTGCCCCTTGAAGGTTACACGGTGCTGGCCGCCGATTATACCAAAAGCTTTGACGGGCGGTTGAAAACAGCGTCCATCACGCCGGTATTGTTGCCGGTTTATGATAATCTCAACAACACCTTCGGCAGTTTAAACCACCTGGACCTGGCCGCTAAGGCGTATTTCCTGTTTTACGATACGGACATCGATCTGCTCTATCGCGCTAAAGGAAGCAAACCCGCGGCTTACGGGGCCGATTTCTCGCGGAATATCTCCACTAATTTCGAGGTGCACGGTGAAGCGACTTTAATAGCGGATAATCCCCAGACCATAACCGACAAGAACGGAAAAACCGCCCCAAAAGTCTTTGACGCGAAAAGCTGGCTGCTCGGCTTACGCTATCAGACCGAAAAGGACGCCACCTATATCGCCGAGTATTATCACAACGGCGGTGGCTTCTCGGACGAGGCGATGATGGATTATTTTTCTTTCGTAAACACCGCTTATGCCTCTTATGCAGGAACGGGCAGCGCCGCGCAGATGCAAAACGCAATAAACATAGGTAATTCCGGCTACAGCGTGGTAAACCCAATGCGCAACTATGTATACCTGCGTGCTACACAACAGGACCCGTTCAATATCCTTTATTTTACGCCGGCACTGACCACGATAGTAAACGCAGACGATAAAAGTTTCTCACTCTCGCCGGAAATAATGTGGACGCGCATCACGAATTTTGAACTTAGACTTAAAGCCATGTTCCTGGCCGGTGCCCCCGAAACGGAATTCGGCGAGAAAGCGGGCAACGCCAGATATGAGCTGCGGGCCAGGTATTATTTTTAAAAATCAAAAGCATCAGGAGGACTCAAAATGAAAGTCTGCATACCTACAGAAACAAAAGACGGGTTGAAGGCGAAAGTTTACGGGCATTTCGGCAGCGCTCCGTATTTCACTGTTTGCGACACCGAAACGCTTAAATGCGAAATCATAGATAACGGGAATCTTGAACACGAGCACGGCATGTGTAACCCGCTCAAAGCTGTGGGCAATGCCAAGCCCGATGCCGTGGTGGCCGGTGGCATGGGAGCTGGCGCCATAAACGGTCTGAGAGCCGCAGGGATAAAAGTTTATCTCAGTCCGGCATCTACGGTTGAAGAAGCCGCAAAGGCTGTAAAGTCCGGCAAACTTAAGGAAGCCGACCCCATGCACGCCTGTGGGCATCACGGTGGCCCTGGATGTCATTGAGCGCCGAAAACAACTAGACTAAAACAGCTTCACATACTCAGGGGAAAATGAGTAGAATCTTTATATGCTAAGCGGTATAAAAAAGCTAGTGGCGATATGGGCTATTTTTGCCGTAATAGGTATAGGCATCCATGCTGCCTCACATGATCTTTCGACCCACCGCACAGATAGCTGCGTCTTATGTATTGCTGCTTCTTCAGTCATACCGGTAAATAGCGTAACAGTTCAGTCTGCTGACCCTACGATATTATTTAATGTCGTTCCTGTTACGGATGTTCTTGTCAAAAGCACATTCTACAATACCGTCCTTTCACGCGGTCCTCCCATACTCTAAACATTGACTTCCCGTCACACGATATTCCTAGCCGTGTCGTATCGGAATAAACTCTTGTGACACATCAATTCTTTTAAGGAGCGATTATGTTTAGAGTAAGTGTAATTTGCCTTGTATTTTTAAGTGGTTTGATTATTCCCGGCGTTGTATACGCCGGAGTGACTAATCCGGACATTTCGGTTATTGGACAGATTGTTTTTAAATACCACGATGATAAAACCGTGCAGGATGCCCATAGGCCAACGCTTGACCTGGGCGAGACGGAATTGGTGTTTGATTCCTATCTGAATCCCTATGCTAAGGGTTTTTTCGTGTTCACAGCAGGGGATGAAGGATTGCAGACTGAGGAAGCATATATCGATGTCCTCAAGGGACTTCCAGCTGGACTTGCGCTCCGTGGGGGAAAATACCGCCTAGGTTTCGGTAAGCTAAACCCAGTGCATCCGCATGCTTATCCGTTCATTGAAGCCCCAAGAGTCATGTCTGCGATGCTTCCAGGTGACGATGGATTCAATGATGTCGGGGCGCATGCTTCGTACCTCTTGCCGACTTTCGGAAGCTGGGCGTCCGATATCTCGGTGGATTTTCTCAAAGGAGCATCCTTCCACCCGGACGAGCCAGAGTCCAGGGCTGGCTGGATAAGCCGATGGGGGAATTCAGTGCTTCTGAATGACACGGTGCCGCTGGATATAGGTGTTTCTGCCACCCAAGGCGTCAATAATGTCCACTGGAAAGCAAAAACAGGAGTTTACGGGGCGGATATTAAGACTAAAATATCCTTCTCTAGCCTGACCAACCTGACATTGCAGGGTGAGTACCTCTATAATAACAGCGAAGTTGTCGTTGACACAACCACTGGCGATTCCAGCAGGATCAGAAGGCAGGGGGTTTATGTCTTTGCGGATCTGAAGTTCAAGCAGAGATGGAACGCGGGTATTATTTACGATCAATATCAGCCGATTGAAAATAAAAGCCTGACCAACCGAGCGCTAAAAGGTTTTGTCGGATTCTCGCTGCTGGAAGAGACGACTCTGCTTAGGCTCAGTTATGAGCATTTCAAACCGGAAAATTCCCCTGCTGTTCACACCGCGATGTTCCAGGTGCTGTTCAGCATGGGACCGCATAAGGCGCATAAGTTCTAAGTGATTTTTTGGAGGTAATAACATTATGAAACATCTGCTTTTATCGGTAGCAGTTATTCTTACAGGCGCTATCCCGGTATCCGCCGGTCCTGTTAAAATCGCGGCAGCCTTGCCGGATATAGGCGCAATAGCCTCCTATATAGGTGGCGATAAGGTGGAGGTATTCTCTATTGGGAAGAGTAATTCCAACCCGCATGCTGTAGAGGTCCTGCCTTCGTACATGATAAAGGTTTCGCGGGCTGCGCTCTATCTGAAAGTCGGCCTGGCACTAGATCAATGGTCGGACGCCATAATAGATGGCTCCCGCAACAGCAAGTTGCTCACGGTTGACTGCTCCAACGGGATAGCGGCTCTTCAGAAGCCGACCGGCAAAGTGGATGCCTCTATGGGGGATATCCATCCAGAAGGCAACCCGCATTACTGGCTGAACCCGGCGAACGGACTAATCATTGCGAGCAATGTGGTTACCGCATTAAAGAAAGCGGACCCTTCAAACAGTCAGTATTACGACAAGAATTACGAACGCTTCAAGGAAGAGGCCGGGAAGAACCTTGCCGACTGGAAATCCCGGCTGGCAAAAGTTTCCGGGCAAAAAGTCATCACCTATCATTCTTCCTGGATATATTTCACTACGGCGTTTAACCTGACCATCGCTGGGACTGTGGAGCCTTTGCCGGGCATTCCTCCCACAGCGAAGCATCTCGCGGAGCTGGTTGAGATAATCAAACGGGATGGAATATCCATTCTACTGCAGGAGTCTTATTTTCCGGACGGCTCGCCGAAATTCCTAGCGCGTCAGACCGGAATAAAGATATTCAAGTTCTCGCCCTCTTGCTCCGATGTCAAACCTGATTCATATTTCAAGCATTTTGAAGAAATTGTCGCTCAGATAGAAGGGAGGTAATGTTTATGATGATATTTCAATATCACTTTGCGATTATTACGCTTCTGGTCTGCCTTGTGCTTACCGGGACATATACATACTTTGGGTATCATGTGGTCCGAAGAGGCGTTATCTTTGTGGACCTATCACTTGCGCAGGTAGCGGCGCTTGGTTCAAGCGTGGGCGTTCTGTTGGGATGGGGGGAACAGTTCCCGGTGCAGAATTATCTAATGTCCCTGTCTTTTACGCTCTTGGGGGCCTTGCTGTTCGTGGTGTTCCGAAGCAAGCGCCAGAAAGTCCCGATAGAAGCCCTTATTGGCATTACCTATGCCGGAGCAATAGCAATGTCGCTCATTGTCCTGGAGCGTTCTGCGACAGGCACTGAGGAGATAAAAGAGATGCTCACCGGCTCACTGCTTACGGTCTCGCCGAAAGAATTGGGATTCATAGCGGCGCTGTGTGCGGTTATGGGGCTTATCCATTGGTTCTCGCGGAAGAAGTTGCTGCTGGTTACGGAAGATCCCGAGGCGGCACGCAGCAAGGGCATGAAGATCTGGTGGTGGGATTTCGTGTTTTACGCCACTTTCGGCATGATAGTAACGTCTTCGGTTAAAGTGGCAGGTGTTTTATTGGTCTTTGCTTTCCTGATAATTCCCGCTGTCGCGGCCATGATAGCGGTGACGGGCATATCCCGGCGCATAATATTCGGCTGGCTGTTCGGCGTGACCGGCTGTTTCGCCGGGCTTGAACTATCCATGCGGCTGGATTTGTCGTCCGGCCCAACGATAGTGGCGGTATTCCTCATCTTGCTCACCGGGACCTGGGCGACAAAGAAAATGCTAACATAGAAATATAATTCACTTCGGAGGAGTCAATGGATATTAAAGTTCTGGCGCTTACGGCAGCTTCTATCGGTTTTTTTCACACATTGCTTGGTCCTGACCATTATGTGCCATTTATAGCAATGGCCAAAGCCAGGGGCTGGTCCTATTGGAAAACCGGCGTTATCACTTTCGTCTGCGGCCTGGGCCATGTCGGGAGTTCTGTAATACTGGGATTTGCCGGTGTTTATATCGGCGCGAAAGTGACCAGCCTTGAAAAAATAGAAGCCTTCCGTGGCGGCCTTGCGGGCTGGCTGCTGGTAATATTCGGTCTGCTATATTTTATCTGGGGACTTAAGAAGGCATATTCAGGCCGGGAACACGAGCACTCGCATGAGCACGGCGGATTCCAACATGTTCACAATCATTCTCACGCAGAAGAACACGCTCACGTCCATGAGGCAGGAAAAGCAAACATCACTCCTTGGATATTGTTCACGATCTTTGTTTTCGGCCCATGTGAGCCACTTATCCCGTTGCTTATATATCCGGCGGCCAAGAGCAGCATGAGCGGGGTAATCGCCGTAACAGCGGTATTCTCCCTATGCACTATTTCCACGATGATGGTTATGGTTTTAGCGGCGTTACGCGGAATTGAACTGCTACCGGTTCAGAAGATTGAGCGATACTCGCATGCTCTCGCTGGCTTCGCGGTCTTTACCTGCGGAATAGCCGTTACCTTTATGGGATTGTAATCAAGGGAAGGAAGGCATATTATGAAAGACTCCCACTATTTACGCTTCGATGGCAGCGATCTTATCCTGCGGGACGAGCTTGCGATTGACAGAACTCTTCTGGCGAATGAACGGACCCTGCTTGCATACCTGCGTTCCGGTGTGACGCTGCTGATCGCCGGAGTTTCGATAGTGCATTTTTCTCATGACAGCTGGTTCCTAGCCGCAGGGATCGTCTGTATCCCGGCAGGAATAGCCGCCATCACGGTCGGAATATTTAGATACCGAAAGATGGACAGGGCTATTCGCCTGATCCGGAACAAGTCGCAGCAAGTTCAAAAAACGGAAGCGGGGAAGGCTGAGTCGTAAGGCCCTACTACTCTTCAACTTTTGCATGATAAAAGAAAGCGAAATTATAACACGCGCCCGCAATGGTGATGATAAAGCCTTTGAAACCTTGGTCCTGAAGTATAAGGACCGGCTTTACGGCATCGCTTCCAGCGTCTGCGCCAGAATGCCGTCAGAAGCCCCAGACGTGGCACAGGAAACATTTATCTCAGCGCTGAAACACATAAACTCTTTCAAGGCAAATGCCGCTTTTGGCACATGGCTTTACCGCATCGCGGCCAATAACTGCTGGCAAAGGTTCCGCAAGGCCAAAACCTCGGCCACCTCAGAGATTCCCGGAGACTGGAGACAAAAGCCCAGGTCATCCGTCAACGCCTTCAGCCAGCGAAAACGCCATCAAAAACGAGCTCAGCCGCGCGGTAAGCAACGCTTTGGTGGCGCTTCCGCTGGACTATAGAATAGCCATAACCTTGTGCGACATAGAGGGCTTATCCAATTCGGAAGCGGCCGGCAGGCTAAAAATATCTCTACCGGCGTTAAAAGCGAAACTACATCGCGCAAGACTTCTCCTAAAAAAACAACTCAAAGATTTCCGCTGAGTCGTTACCCATCCTCGACATCCTCGTTTCATCATTGGCCAGCAAAAAGTGCGCATCCTTTTTGCCCTTTGCGCGTCTAATACATGAAGGGTAAAGATGCAGAGGAGCCGAAATGTCTGATCTTAAAATTATCGTGGGAGTGGCTGGCGGGGGAATACTGGGATATCTCTGGCACAGGATCGTTGGGTGCGCCTCCGGCATGTGCCCTATAGTGAAGAACCCGTATTTAAGCACTATATGGGGAGCCCTCTTAGGGCTGTTATTCACGATGAACAGGTAGACAGGAGGGATTATGCAGAATCTTACGAATGACACGTTCAAAACAAAGGTCTTTGACTTTGAACAAAACAAAGACTGGAAATTCACCGGGGATAAGCCCTGCATAGTGGATTTCTACGCGGACTGGTGCGGGCCGTGCAAAATGCTTTCTCCCGTGCTGGCTGAGCTGGCGGAGAAATATGCCGGAAAACTTGATATTTACAAGGTGAACACCGATGAGGAGCAGCATCTTTCATCTCTGTTCGGCATACAGAGCATCCCGACAATGCTTTTAATCCCGCAAACCGGCAAACCGCAGATGGTAAGCGGCGTTCTGCCGAAGGAAAGCCTGGAAAAAGCTATCGCTGAAGTGCTGAATGTAAAATAGAGGAGATATTAAACATGGAAATAACTTTTGGCGGAAATAAGAAGATCAACGCGTCCTTTCACGGCTTTGAAATAAAGACCGACCAGCCCGAAAGCGCTGGCGGGGATGGCTCTGCCCCTACACCCTTTGACCTATTTCTGGCGTCATTAGGGACATGCGCCGGTATATTTGCTGTGGGATTCCTGCAGAGCCGCAATCTTTCCACGGAAGGTTTCAAGATCGACCTTTCCTTTGACTGGGATGAAACCTCGCACCTGGTCAAAAAAGTCGGTATGCGGATAACACTTCCGAAAGGCTTTCCGAAGCAGTATGAAGCCGCGCTGATAAAAGCCACCGAGCTTTGCACGGTAAAGCGGCACCTCACGAACCCTCCCGCGTTTGAGATTACCGCTCAGGAGGAACAATGACGAATGAAATAGTTCTCATTGACGAGAATTTGTGCACGGGCTGCGGGAAGTGTGTAAACATGTGCCCGAAACAGATATTGTATTTAGACAAGGGAACTGGGAAGTGCAAGGTAACGGATGAAACTAAATGCGACCGATTGCGCGGGTGTGTCTGGACCTGTCCGGTGAAAGCGATTAAAATTAATTAAAACCTAACGCAAATATAGCCATGAGGATTTGGAAATTTTGTAGCATAGATAAACACGCATCAGGTCACAGACGGAGAAAACAAAAATGATGAAAGCAGGAATCATTCGATGCCAGCAAACGGAGGACATGTGCCCAGGAAACACCGACTTCAAAGTCGCCCAAGAGGGGAAGTGCGCTTTTGAACAAACCGGACCGGTTGAGATTGTAGGCTTTGTTTCCTGCGGAGGATGCCCGGGCAAGAAAGCGGTTACGCGGGCTAAAATGATGGTGGATCGCGGCGCGCAGATGATAGTATTTGCCTCATGCATCAAAAACGGGAATCCCATAGGGTTTCCATGCCCACATTCTGCCAAAATGATCGAGGCGGTAACTAAAAAGCTTGGGGCGGATGTAAAGGTGCTGGATTGGACGCATTAACTCTAGGCGGACTACTTAAATCCTTACCTGCATTCAGAGCAACTCCGCCAAGCCTACAGAATTATTCTTTCTGACGTTCAAAATCGGGAATTACGGCATATATACGGTATTTTTTGTTATAAGCATTGAACCCGCCTTAAACAACCTGCTAAAATAAAGCTAGGCGATGGAGTTCGCCTGAACTGCTCCCGCAACGGGGCTGATGACTCCTACCATGAAGGTAGGGGTCTTTTTTTTAGGATATAAATATGGATATGACTTACGCCGCAACCTGTATAATGCTTCTGATTTTTATTGCCAGTGTTTTTTCCGTTGAACTTGCGCTTTCGGCCGCCATCATTGAAATAGCGGCTGGCGTCATAGCTGGAAACTTTCTCGGCCTGGAATCAGCGCCTTGGATGGATTTTCTCGCGGGATTCGGCGGCGTCCTCCTGACTTTTCTGGCCGGGGCGGAGGTGGATAGCAGGATATTGCGAAACAAGTTAAAGGAGAGTCTGCTTATCGGCGGACTGTCATTCGTGATTCCCTACATCGCCGCCATTGCCTATTGCTACTGGGGCGCGGGTTGGACCTGGAACGCCTCGCTCATAGCAGGATGCGCCCTTTCCACCACTTCGTTGGCTGTGGTGTATGCGGTTCTGGTTGAAACCGGACTAACCAATACGGAAATAGGAAAAACAATCATGGCCGCGACATTTGTCACGGATTTCGGGGTCGCCGCGGCATTGTCGTTATCCTTTGCGGAATATAACATTTACACACTGTGGTTTATTCTGGGTTCTATTGCGATCATAGCGGCGGCGGCGCGCTGGCTGCCCGGTATATTTTTACGCTACGGCAAGCGTGTTATCGAGCCGGAGATTAAATTGCTTTTCTTCCTGCTCTTTTCTTTCATGTCCTTAGCCCAATTAGGAAAGGGGCACGCAGTGCTGCCCGTTTTCATTCTTGGCCTGTACTTGGGTAAAATGTTCCGTGAGCATAAGGATCTCCAGAAGAAGCTCCGCGTCGTTGCCTTCGCCATGATAACCCCGTTTTTTTTCATTAAGGGCGGCATGAGTGTTTCATTGCAGGCAATTGCGGCCCAATGGCCCCTGTTCCTGGCCCTGTTCGGGATAAAAATCGCGGCTAAATTCATCGGTGTCTGGCCCGTGGCTAAACGGTATGTTGCCGAGCACGCCGAATATACGACCCTGCTGATGAGCACGGGACTTACATTCGGCACTATCTCATCTCTCTATGGGCTCCAAGCAGGGTACATCGACAAAGGGCAGTTCTCAGTACTCGTCGCAGTGGTTATAGGCACAGTCGTGCCGACATTTATAGCTCAACGGTGGTTCTCGCCGAAGCTGTCCAAAGCAGAGATGGATGAGTTGTCAGCCAGAGAAGAAGAAAGCGCCTAAAAATTCAGGAAGCTCCTACAATTGGATGGGAGATTAGATTATTAAACTCCATTTGCTGGCACTCAAAATCAGGGATTACAGTGATATATCGTAGCGTTCGCTTGTTGATCGGACACCTGTGTGAGGTCGGAGGCAAGGCCATAATACGCTCATGAAGTTCAGGCGCGAGCCGGAGCAGGTTCAGCCGGCTGATTACCTCAAAATGGGTCATCCCAAGTTCCAGGGCCAGGGCAGTAAGCGTTGCCTCCACCCTAATCAGTATCGGGCGCCGCCCCAGCCGGGAGATGCGGGCGGTTGACTCGGCGGAACGGGGTAGTAATCCGGGTAAGATAGCTTGCGAAGTATATCGTAGCCGAAAGGCCAGCGGTTTTTGCCTTTTATCTCGAATACGAGGGGAATCTCCGGGTAAAGACAACCACTTTTTTGCACGCCCCGATTTGACCCCACAACTTATGGTGCACACGGGCAACCCGGTCCATCATAAACTGTCATACACGGTCAAAGTGGGGGAACATTAAACCTGCATAAAACAGGTTCTAACCTGGTCTACCCAGCCACCC
>JBAXKK010000069.1:0-14064 GCA_037137395.1 Elusimicrobiota bacterium | reverse complement strand
CTGCGTTAGAGCGGCGGCGTAGGATTTCTTAGAGTGTTTTGGCGCGAAGCGGCTCTTAAACCGTGGTCCGACTATTTCGCCGAAACCCAGACGGGACAGATTCGGGAGTTTAACTTTCTTATTGTAATTTGCAAGCAGGTGCTCAATGGTGGTGATCCCGACAGCGTCTATAACAAGTAGTAATGCCACAGGTGATTTTTTCACGATTCCTCCGGGACAAAGCGCGCTTCCATAACTATCCCCCCATATTCCAAAATTATAGTATATTGTAAAAGTAGCGCAACTAAAAAAACAACGGAGCCTGTCCCATGAAATTCCTGAGCCTTATCTTCGTTTTTTCTCTCTCCGCGAACCTTAACGCCGGCGTCATCAGCCACGACCTTAAAATCAGGATAAATCCCGACCAAAACAGCCTGGAGGCGGAAGATTCCATAACGCTGCCGGAACACATTGGCGGGATAGTGTTTTCACTTCATAAAGGATTGTCGCCCTCGGTGCTCACCGCGGGAGCCGAGCTAAAAGAAATTAATCCCTCTCCGTCCGACGCTATCTTCACAAAATATTCACTAACACTGCCGGCCGGAATAAAAACTTTCAGGCTCAAATACGGAGGCGTGATTTATCATCCGCTGGCGGAGCAAGCCGAAAACTACGCCCGCGCCTTCTCTGAAACTCAAGGTCTGATAACCACCGACGGCGTGTATCTGTCCGGGACATCTTTCTGGTATCCGGAATTTGACGGCCAGCTCGCTCAATTTAAAATTGAGACAGATCTGCCCCAAAGCTACGAATCCATTGCCGGAGGCACCAGGGCTTCCCGGAAAGAACATGACGGCCGTACATTGGCCATATGGGAAACACCCTTCCCCCAGGACGAGATAACGCTCGTATGCGGCAAATATAAGGAGTACAAAACTTCCGCCGGCGGCCTGGACTCCTATGTATTCCTGCGGGAGTCCGACGATGCTCTGGCTCAAAAATATCTGGCCGCCACCCGGCAGTATGTGGACATGTATTCGGGCCTGCTGGGCCCATACCCGTACGAAAAATTTGCCCTGGTTGAAAATTTTTGGGAAACCGGATACGGCCTGCCATCCTTCACCCTGCTGGGGCCAAAGGTCATCCGCCTGCCTTTCATCCTGAACTCGTCCTATCCTCATGAAATATTGCACAACTGGTGGGGCAACAGCGTTTTTGTGGATTACATAAAGGGCAACTGGTGCGAAGGGCTGACCGCCTACCTTGCCGATTACCTGATCAGTGAGGGCCGCGGCAAAGGCAGGGAATACCGCATGACCACCCTGCAAAAGTATGCCGATTACGCGCGTAGCGGAAAGGATTTCCCGCTGCGTGAGTTCCGCTCGCGGGACTCCTCGGCCTCGGAGGCGATCGGCTACGGAAAAGCTCTGATGGTATACCACATGCTCAGGACCAGCCTTGGAGACGAGAAGTTTAAGGCAGGCCTGAGGGACTTCTATAAGAACAATAAATTTAAACGCGCGTCCTTTGAAGATCTGAAGATCTCTTTTGAAAAGCAGACCGGCCGTACCAGGCTGAATAATTTTTTTAAACAATGGGTGGACCGGGCGGGAGCCCCGGAACTCGCGCTCAAGAATATCAGGATAACGCGCGAATTTGACGATTTCGCGCTGGAGTTCACCATCGCGCAGTTACAGGACGGCCCGGCTTATCAGCTGGAGGTGCCGGTCGCGATACAGCTTGAAAACATGACCCAACCACGCCTATTGCGCCTGGTTATGAACAAAAAAGAGGATATCTTTAAATACTATTCAAAAACGCGTCCGACACGGGTGGAACTGGATCCGGAATTCGACCTGTTTAGAAAATTGAGTCCGCTTGAGACCCCGCCCACTCTGTCACGCCTGCTGGGCGCGGATAAACCGCTAATAATTCTACCCTCCGCCGCCTCCGGAGAAACCTTCAAAGCCTATGCAGATTTAGCCGCAAGCTGGAACAAAGATACGGGCAATCTGCCGGAGATAAAGAACGACTCGGAACTGTCCGCCCTGCCCAAAGACCGCCATGTATGGATTTTCGGGCGGGAGAATAAATTTTATTCCGCCCTCGCCGTCCGCCTGGAAGCGCTTGGAGCAAGATTCTCTCCCGGCCGGGCGGTATTGAGTAATCAGGACTTCCCGACAGAGTCCTCCACCTTCGTTTTGGCGGATTTAAATTCTGAAAATCCGCTTTACTCCCTTGGCCTAATACTCGCAGGCCGCCCGGAAAAGCTCCAATTGCTTTCCGCCAAGCTCCCTCATTATGGAAAATACGGTTACTTGGTCTTCGACGGCGAAATGACTTCCCTGGCGACTGGCGGTTGGCAAGTAAAGAATTCCCCCTTGTCCGCGGTATTAAACGATACCGCTGCGCGCCAGACTTATCCCGCGCGCCAGCCGCTGGCCTCTCCAGCCTCACTGTTTTCCATCCAACGCATAAAACCGCATATTTCTTACCTGGCCTCCGGCCTTGCGGGACGCGGACCGGGAGAAGCGGGCCTGGAAAAAGCTCACAAATATATCAGCAAGATGTTCCGCCAATACGGCTTGAAGCCGTTTTTTGAAAGCGGATTCAATCAGGAATGGAAAGAATCAGGACAAACCTTCAGGAATCTGGCCGGCGTAGTAGAGGGTTCCGCGCGCAAAGAGGAATATGTGATCATAAGCGCCCACTACGATCATCTCCCTTCCGGGAAGGACAGGGTCTATCCCGGCGCGAACGACAACGCATCCGGCGTGGCGCTCATGCTTGAACTGGCGTGGTATTACTCAAAACACCCCCCCGCGCGCTCAATCATCTTCGCCGCTTTTGACGGAGAGGAGGAAGGGCGTCTAGGCTCAAAGTATTTCATCAGGAGCCTGCCCGAAGCAACCCTGAAGAATATCAACGCCGACATAAATTTGGATTCAGTAGGCCGCCTGGACGGGGGCAAGATTGTCTTTTTGAATTCTGGCTCCTCCGATAAGTGGATCCATATCCTAAGAGGCGCTGGCTTTGTAACCGGCACCGACTACGAAGCCTCAAAACTAGACCTTGACTCAAGCGACCAAGCCACTTTTATAGAAGCGGGACTGCCCGCCATACAGGCGCTCAGCGGCGTGAACGCGGATTACCACAAGACAACCGACACGGCCGACAAAATAGACTACATCGGCATGGTGAAGGAAGCAGAATTTATTAAAGAGATAACGGATTATCTGGCCGGCGATAGCGCCCTAATCACGCGCCCGCTGACCGCCAGGGCGCCAGGCCAAACATCCGACCGACCTAGTGACCGAAAAGCCTCCACCGGCCTCGTCCCGTCATTTGAGTGGCAAGGCAAAGGCGTCAAAGCGGACTCCGTGGCCGACGGCTCTCCGTTGTCCAGAACCGGAGTCAGGGCCGGCGATGTAATCATAAAAATCAACGATGTCCCGACCGACGATCTGCGCGGGTATTCGCACGAATTAAAAAAATACAAACCCGGCGACAAGGTGAAGCTGACATACCTCAGCGATAATCTGGAAAAAACCGCAGAAATAGAACTGGCGGAAAGATAAGCGGCGACTACGGCCGTCCGCAGCGAAGCGCGCTTAGAAACCGAAGCTTACAAGAAAGGAAGAACGCTGAGGAAATCTTTGGGCGGATCGACCTTAAGGGTCTTTTTCTTGCCGGCCATATCCGCGAATTCAAGTGAATACGAGTGAAGCATCAAACGCGGATAGGCGGCCTGCTTCACCTGGTCTCCGTACAGGCGGTCGCCTATAACGGGGTGCTTCATGTAGTACATGTGAACCCGTATCTGATGGCGCCGGCCGGTGATCAGCTGCACTTCAAGCAGAGTCGAATTTTTATACTGCTCCAGCACTTCATACTTCGTGAGCGAATCCTTGCCGTCGAAGCCCACACCCATACGCCCTGAGCCGTAAGGCTTTATGGGTTTATCAATTTCTCCGCGCCTGGGGGCGACATCGCCTTCCACGGCCACAAGATACTTCTTTTTTATCGCCTTCGTCTCAAACATGATGGAAAAGTAACGGTGGGCTTTCTCATTCTTCGCGAAGACAATAAGGCCGCTTGCGTCCTTATCCAGACGATGCACGACATACATAGGGCGCTTAAGCGCCTGGGTCAGCAGAGCTAAAAGATTTTTTTCTCTGGCGGCGGGGCCGCGGCCCGGCATGGTCAGCAGACCCGAAGGTTTATTGACCACGATATAATCGTCATCCTCAAAAATCACCTCAAATGGACTCATCAAGCCAGCTCCGGGTGGAAATCTTTTTTATAATACCAGCCGCCTAAAATAGACGTCACACCTCCAAAAAACAGGAACATCACCGCAAGGAAAATGGCGAATCCCAGGCCGCTCGCGTCAGATACCATGCCGAGGATCGTAGGCGAGATGGCGTCGCCAAAGGCGTGAAGAATAAAAATATCAAGGGCGAAAGCCATGGAGCGCATATTCACGGGAGTGATCTCCACGATAGCCGCGTGGTAAGGGCCGGAATGAGTGAAGATGAAAAATTCGGTCATAAATACCATGGCGAGCGCCATGGGCAGACTGTTGGACAGTACTATCATCACGCCGAAGGGCATGCTGAGGAAAAAACTGAGGTATCCAACGATAAAATACGAGCGCTTGGTCTTTTTATGCAGCCAGTCGGCTATCCATCCGCCGGACAGGCTGCCGGCTATTCCGGCCAGAACGGTGACGGCGCCGAAATATAAACCCGCCCGGGCCACGGAGAGCCCGAATTCCCTGACAAAGAACGACGGCATCCAGGCGGCCAGGCCGCCCACCGAAAAAGTGCCGATCGCCTGGGTGAAAGCTATCAGCATGAAAGTCCTGTTCTTGAAAATTTCTTTGTACTGGCTTAGCTTTATCCGTTCAGATTTTCTGGCCTTTTTCTCGTCCGTTTCCCTGAGGAACATGGCGCTGATGCCCAGAAGTATGCCAGGCGCCGCGACGATATAGAAAGCGGCGCGCCAGCCGAAACGCTGACCCAGCACCCCGCCGAGAAGATAGCCTATGGCACTGCCGACCGGAATAGCCAGAGCGTAAAGGGCCATAACGCGCGCGCGCTTATCTATCGGAAACCATTCGGCAAGGTAAGATGGCGAGACCGTGCCGTAACCCGCCTCGCCCACGCCCACGGCCGAGCGGGTAAACAGCATCTGGGGGTAGGTTTTGGTCAGGCCGGTAAAGATGGTGGCAACGCTCCAGAAAATGGCGCTGATGCCGATTATCGAAGATCGTTTATATTTATCGCCGAAATATCCGACCAGCGGCGCGAAACACATATAAACGATCATAAAGGAGGAGGCCAGAAAACCCAGCTGGGTGTCGGTCAGGAACAACTCCTTCTTTATCAACGGAAATACAGCGTAGAGCACCTGCCTATCGATATAGTTAAAAAGGCTGATGCAAAAGATCAGGAGCAGCACTTTTTTCGCGTAAGGATTGTTTGTGAACATCGCTCATATTCTACCAAATAGCGCCGCCGGCCCGCAGGAAAAAGCTAAAATTATGCTAATATTATTTAATAACTCATAGCAAAGCAACATAGAAGCAAAGTCCGCGCGTTGCCAAACAGGAGACACAATGAAAACCCTCGCTAAAAAACCTTCAAAGAACGTCGCTTACGCCCACAAGAACGGATACGAAACAATTTCTCCGGCGGAAGCCAAATTAATGGAAGCGTTCAACAAACTGTATCTGACTTTTCTGGGAGACAGCAAGACCGAGCGCGAAGCACACGACAGAGGCGTAAGCCTGCTGGAGGCTTCCGGCTTTAAAGACCTGGTTAAATTTGAGAACGGGAGCATCAAACTCGCGCCCGGCGACCGGGTCTATAAATCTTGCGCGGGCAAGACTCTCATGGCCGTTATAATCGGCAAAAAGCCGCTGGAAGCCGGCATGAACATCGTGGGAGCCCATACGGACGCGCCCCGCATCGACATCAAGCAGAACCCGCTTTACGAGAACGGAGAGATGGCGCTCCTGGACACGCATTACTACGGCGGCATAAAAAAGTATCAGTGGGTCACCATCCCCCTGGCCCTGCACGGGGTATTCGTTAAACCCGACGGGAAGACGGTCACCGTCACCATCGGAGAAGACCCCTCCGACCCCGTGCTCTGCATTACAGACCTCCTGCCGCATCTGTCCGCCGACCAGAACAAAAAAACGCTTTCAGAGGGAATAGAGGGCGAGAATCTTGACGTCATCGTGGGATCCGTGCCTATCAGGGAAAAAGACCGCAAGGAAAAAATAAAGCACAATATTCTAACGCTGCTGCACGATAAATACGGCGTCACAGAAGAGGATTTTCTTTCCGCCGAGCTTGAGCTGGTCCCGGCCTGTAAGCCCCGGGAGGCCGGCCTGGATCGTTCCATGATACTCGGATACGGGCAGGACGACCGCGTCTGCGCCTACGCCGGACTTAGAGCGCTCGTGGACATAAAGGGTATTCCCGAATACACCGCGACAGCGCTCCTCTGCGATAAGGAGGAGATCGGCTCCGTGGGCGCCACCGGCATGGCTTCGAACTTTTTCGAGAACACTTCCGCGGAACTGCTAAACCTGACCACGGACAGCTACAGCGAACTCGCTCTGAAACGCGCCCTTAATAATTCATGGATGATTTCAGCCGATGTCAACGCGCTTTTCGACCCGCTCTATGCCTCGGTCTCGGAAAAAAAGAACTCAGCCATTCTTAATCACGGAGTGTGTTTGAGCAAATACGGCGGATCCCGCGGCAAGTCCGGTTCCTCGGACGCCAGCGCGGAATTTGTGGCGGAAATAAGAAGGATCTTTGATAAAGCCGGGGTTATCTGGCAGACCGGCGAGCTGGGCAAGGTCGACCAGGGCGGCGGCGGCACCATAGCCTGGCTTATGGCGCGCTACGGCATGCACGTCGTGGACTGCGGAGTCGGCCTTTTATCGATGCACTCCCCCATGGAACTGGCCGGAAAACTGGATATATATATGGCGTATAAGGCCTATCTGGCATTCCTTAAGGACGGCAGGAAATAAAAGCAAGTGGCGCGTGAATAGTGGTTAGTGACTAACCTAAAAACTTCAGTTGAAGTTTTCCGCCCGCATTGCGGGCGCCCTTCGGGAGGAATACACCCCGTCGGGCCTGTCGCGCATGGAGCTTGGCCCTCCGCCCGCTGTGCGGGGAATCCTGCAGAATAATTTTGTTCCCCTGATTTATCTATGGGAATCATTCTGAACTGCAGGATTCGGGCTAATAAAGGAGTCGCATTATAACACTGCCCACTATTCACTGTTCACTATCCACCATTCACCATCTACTATGTCTATTAAAATAATCGTTACCGGCGGAACCTTTGACAAGGAATACAACGAACTCAGCGGCGAGCTTTTCTTCAGGAACACCCACCTGCGCGAGATGCTGGCGCTGGGCCGCTCCCGCGTCAGCGTGAACGTAAAGACGCTTTTGATGGTGGATAGCCTGTTTATGACAGTTTCACACCGCAGAAAGATACTCCGCGAGTGCCTTGCCTCCAAGGAGCATAGCATTGTCATCACTCATGGTACCGATACCATGCCGGAAACAGCCCGACTGCTTGGCCCGAAAATCACGAACAAAACCGTGATACTCACCGGCGCCATGGTGCCGTACAAATTCGGCAGCTCGGACGGGATGTTCAACCTGGGCTCGGCCATCTCCTTCTCGCAAACGCTCCCCCCGGGCGTTTACATAGCGATGAACGGCCGTTATTTCAACTGGTATAATGTAAGGAAAAATAAGACCAAAGGTGAGTTCGAAGAACAGCGGCTGTCAAAATAACCGCCATTTTGTAACGGCATTCTTAAAATAGCCTTGTGTTTTTTTCCCAGGTGGCCCGGCTGGCAGCGTTAGAGAACGTCTCAACAGCGCCCGCGCCGTCTATCCACACCGCCGCCGCCCCTTTTATCCCGCCCAAAAGCTCAAAAGCTTTCTTCTTGCCCATTACGGCCAACACCGCCGACGGGATGTATTCGCCGTTCTCGATGGCCGGGAAGTAAACTAAAAGATTGGAGAAATCAGGTATGGGATATCCGGTCTTAAGATCCAGAATATGAGAATAAAGCTTGCCCTCTATCTGCACGAAGTGGTCCCTGCCTGAGGAAGACATAACCACGCCTTCTTTAAAACGGAACCGACCCAGCGAACGCCCCTCGTGCAAGGGGTCAGGCACTTCATAAGCCCAATCTCCCCCACCATAAGCCAGCATGTAGCCGCCGAGCCTGAGTTCCACCTGGTACTTATCGCCCGCCAGCTCTTTGAGCACCTTATAGCCCCTTTCCAGACAATAGCCCCGCAGAAGTCCGCCCATATTTATTTGAACGGGCTTCGTAAACCGGACCATCTTTCGGGCGTAATCTATCTGCACATAATCGGAACCCATGCTGGAGAGCGCCTTTGATATATCTTCCTTTAAAGGCATCTTTTTGGAAGACGCGGCCTCTTTCCAAATCGGCCACAACGGGGCGAATGTCACGTCGAACGCACCCCCCGTCAGCTTAAAATAGTCCATGGACAGGACCAGCAGCCTGAGAAACTCATCATCAACCTTAACCCATTCCCCGTAGGCTTTATCATTGATATAAGTGGTATAAGTGAAAGGCTCGCCGAAATTATATTCGCCCGCGATACGTGCCCACTCCTTAATAACAGCGTCGGCGATCTTCTTCGCCACGGCCTCATCAGAAGTGAACACCCTGACATGCGAAGGCACATTCATAATGAACGTGTTCCGGATATACGAGGGGGCCTCTTTTCCCGAACAAGCGGAAAGCACTAAAAACGCGGCCATCCCGGCCGCCGCTAAATTGTATTTTTTAAAAAATCCCATCCGCCCCCCATGGCCCGATGTAAATGGCCCCGGCATAGTTTAATGTCTGCACCTTAAAGAGATCACTCGTCAGTGGTAACGCCGTCAAAAAAGTTTTCGTTAAGAACGGTATCCTTGAGGGAAACCGGCACGGGCAGCGGAGTCAGCCGCCCCCAGGACTTAGGACTAAGCATGGTGCCGGTGGTCAGCATCTTCTGATCAGCCGAATAGATAACGTTACAATCACGCTTGTACGGCATAGTAGGACAACCGAACTTGCTAAAAACCGCATACCGATAGTCGAAACCGCCGGAACCGGCGTTGCGCCCGCCCTGGGAAGAAAAGTACTTAAATCCGACCACGCTGGGATTGTATTCATGCTGAACCGCGCCCTTTATGTCAATATACGCGATAAATGTAACGGCATGGCCGGTGCGGTTGGTGCGGTTGATATTGATGAATGAGCCCGGCTTGAGGTTTTCAAATTCTGTTCTCTCACCCATTCCAAAGTTAATCAGGGCGTCAGCCGTCCCGTGAGCGTTGAACTCGGGATTCACCCAAATATGGCCTTTAATGTCGGTTGCGCTCAGGCCTTCAAAGCTCCGCTTCGGTAGATATTCATAAATCGAGTAATTCCCCGTCTCCTCCGCGTAGATCCGATAGGCGGTGAGTATCACCTCCATCTGGGCGGCCACGCACATGGTCAGCGGCGCGCGCAGAGCCGGAATAGTGCCGTAGGTATGGTAAACGATGTCATGCGTGAGCACGGAGTGGATATCGTAGCCAAGAAGGCCGTAATTGGCGTAAAGAAAATCCACAGCCTTCAGAATATAAGCGTTAAAATACGGATCTTCCGGAGGCGCGGGCCTGCGAACCGGAGAAGGGAATATTTCGTTTCCGATCGCGGAAACAGAGACAGCGCCGATGGCGTCCGACCGGACAGCGTCAAGCATGAACGTCGGCTCCGAAGCAAAAGAGCCGGAAGCGAAAAGGAACAGCATGGGGGCTAAAAAGTTTAACATAGGGCGCACCAGGTTCACCGATTTGAATTGGACTATTATACCAATAAAAAAAGCCCGTATCACCTAAATTTATGCTTTCATTTTTGACTTAGCAGATTTGTTTTTGTATCCTAAATTCAACAAATCCACGCGAGGGGTGCTTACTATGAACCAAGTTTTAACATTGACTTTCCTCTTCCTTTTCCCGATCCAGTCCGGCGCGCAGATGGCGGCTCCAAAAGCGCAGACACAGGCTGCGGAGGAACTTAAAACACTGACCAACCAACTCGGGGCGGGCGTCAACGACAAACCGGGCATAAAACTCGCGGTACTGGAATTCGCGTACACCAGCGGCAAAGCGTCCGATGGCCCCGTTATCATTCAGGAAAGGCTCACAACCCTGCTTGCCCAGAACAAGAAGCTTATCCTTATCGAACGCAACCTCCTAAAAAAGGTGCTTGGTGAATTGAACCTTCAGGCATCCGGAGCCATAGACGAAGAAACCACCAGAAAATTGGGAAAACTTTTAGGAGCCGACGCCGTTATCACCGGAACTCTGAACGACACAAAAGACGGAGAAACTGAGATCAACGCCCGTGTGGTAGAGACCGAAACCGGAAAAATACTGACCGCCGCCGGAGCCAGCGTCCGCAAAACCTGGCAGGACACGCCTACCGTAACCCAGACGGGCAAGAACTACGACGGCAAACCGCTGGTTCAGCTGGCAATTCTGCTGGACACATCAAACAGCATGGACGGCCTCATCAACCAGGCCCGCAACCAGGTCTGGAAGATAGTCAATGAACTGAACGCCTCCGAAAAGAGCGGCTCGGCCCCGGTAATAGAAGTCGCCGTCTATGAGTACGGAAATAGCGGCCTCACGGCTGAGAAAGGCTGGATACGCCAGGTGCTCCCCTTTACCCGAAATCTTGATAAGGTTGCTGAAGAACTTTTCGCTCTGAAGACCAACGGCGGAGAGGAATACTGCGGGCAGGTCATCAAAAATGCCGTGCAGGAACTGGCCTGGAGCAAGAAAGACGACGCCTACAAAGCCATCTTCATCGCCGGCAACGAACCTTTTACTCAGGGCGCTACGGATTTCCAGCAGGCCGTGGGATTAGCCAAAGCAAAGGGCATCTTCGTCAACACCATCTTCTGCGGCCGCCGCCAGGAAGGCCTGGCCACGCAGTGGCTGACTGCCGCCCAGTTGTCCGAGGGCGAATACACCAATATTGACCAATCGGCCCCCGTGGCCGCGATAAACGCTCCCCAGGACGATCAGATCGCCATCCTCAGCTCAAAACTCAACACCACTTATGTAGCCTACGGCTCAAAGGGTAAAGCGGAACTGAACCGCAAAGAGGCGCTTGAAAGCAATGTCGCCCGCTCCGGAGGCGCCAGCATACTATCTGAGCGGGCCGCCTTCAAGGCTTCCGCGCCCGCGGCCATGGCGGATTACGAATCGTCGTGGGATATAATAACGGCGGTGGAGAGTGGCGCGATGAAACGCTCGGATATAAAAAAAGAGCAACTTCCCGAGGAACTCAGAAAAATGGATAAAGCGCAGCTGGACAAGCACATTGATTCCAAACTGGCCGAGCGCAAAAAAATAAAAGCGGATATAATCCGCCTTCAGGAAGAGCGCAAGAGCTATATAGCCAGGCAGGAAAAGACGCAGTCCGGCGCTCCAGTAACCCTGGATAAAGCCGTTATCGACGCGGTGCACAAACAGGCCGTGAAAAAAGGCTATAAGTTCTCACGTTAACCAACTCTCCTTTTTAAAGCCTCCGCGTTTAACGACGCGGAGGCTTTTTACTTAGACATCCCGGACTATGTTTAATAGAATATAATAATGCTTCCCCGTCTTCTTATCTCTGTTAGTTTATTTTTCTTCGGGTCAGGACTATGGGCCCAGACGTCTTTGTCGCTTGAGGATAAAGTCGGGCAGCTCCTGATGATCTCAATAGACGCGGCCGAGGCGTCTAAAGCAACCGAAGCGATAGCTCAGGGAGTCGGCGGCATACAGTTGCAATGGGGGTCATATTCGCTAGAGGACACCCGCCGTCTGAACGAAGATTTCCAGCGTAGCGCCCTTCAGAACCGGCTCCGCATACCGCTCTTCATCGCAACCGATTATGAAGGCGGAAGCGTCTACGTACCCACCACGCTGGGGCTGGCGGAACTGCCGACAAATATGATGCTGGGGGCGGCGAACGACGAGAACAACACCGCCTCTCTTTTCTACCTGGCCGGGCGCGAACTTAAAAGGGCCGGCATCAATATGGCCTTCGGCCCCGTACTGGATGTTAACACAAACCCCAAAAACCCGATAATCGGCGTCAGGGCTATCGGCGGCAACCCCGAACTGGTTTCAAAGATCGGGGCCGCGGTGATCAGCGGCTTTACCACGGGCGGCATCCTGACCGTGGCCAAACATTTCCCCGGCCATGGCGCTGCTGAACAGGATTCTCATAAACTCATGCCCCTGATCAGTCTCACGCCAGCGGCGCTGGACACATACCATCTGCAGCCTTTCAAAAAAGCTATAGAGTTCAGGGTCCCTGTCATCATGACGGCCCATATTCTCTACCCCGCTCTTGATCCCCAAAAGCCGGCAACACTCTCAAAAGCGGTGATTGTCGACTTGCTTAAAAAGAAACTGGGATTCACGGGTCTGGTGATAACAGACAGCATGGACATGCTGGCCATAAGCTCAAAATACCAGATACATAAAGCCGCCGCGCTCGCCATCAAAGCCGGCGCCGACATCGTTCTCCTCGGAAAAAGCGACTTCATTAAAGCCAGAAACGAGATAGTCCGCCAGGTCAAAGCCGGCATCATCACCGAGACGCGGGTGAACGACGCCTATTACCGGATTTACGAAACCAAACGCGCGGCGGGATTTTTTGAGACGCAAACTTACCCGTCATCCTTCGACAAAGCTTATATAAATATCGCGGAAACCATCTCCCGCGAAGCGGTAACCCTCGTGCGGGACAGGAACGGACTGATTCCGCTTAAGGATATGACACTTAAGACCGCCGTTATCATATTCGCCCCGCCCCGCTTCAGCGGCAACGCTCTAACCCTTTACAAGGCGCTCTCCGCAAAGGGCTATCCGACGGAACAATCTGTTTTCGATATAAACCCGGATGCGAAAGCCATAATCGGCGCCATCGCCGCGGCCGGCAAAGCCGACCGGCTCATCATAGGCAGCTTCCAGTGGGCGCAGGCACAGAACATAAATCAAAAGAAGGCGATAAAGGCGCTTCTGGCGCTCGGCAAGCCCTCGGTCCTGATAAGCTTAATGAGCCCCTATGATCTGCCGAACTACCCTGAGGCGGGCACGCAGCTGGCCGTCTATGGCATGACAGCTCCGGGCATGGCTGCGGCCGGAGAAGTGCTGAGCGGCGACACCCCTCCCGCGGGCCGGCTGCCGGTGAAGCTGGAGTAACAAAAGCGCGGCAGGTGCGGGACGAGTCACCAGCCATAAATTGCCGTTTCCGGAACTGTCGCCTGTCTTACTTTTACGCTGTCGTATTTCCTGCTGCCGCGCTGCCGTACTATTTATGAAACGCATACTAATAATTATCTTCATAACTTTGGCAGCAGTCCTGGCGGTCAGAGAATACGCCTATGAGCCGATGTATATCGCCAGCGAATCCATGGCGCCGACGCTTTATCTGGGCCAGCGCCTTATTATGGACAAGCTCGCTTTTAAGTTCCGCGCCCCCGCCAGGGGCGAGATAATAGTCTTCCGCTCGCCAATGGGACAGGAACACGAATCGGTCAAAAGGGTTATAGGAGTGCCGGACGACACGGTGGAGCTCAAAAACAAGGAAGTGTGGCTGAACGGAGAAAAGCTTTTTGAGACATACACGCAGCACACCAGGGCGAACGAGACGCTGGACGGGGATAATCTCGGCCCGGTGGTAGTGCCGAAGGACGCGCTGTTTGTCCTCGGCGACAACAGGGACAATTCCGACGATTCTGCAACCTGGAAGGATCCGACCACCGGACAAAAAATGTATTTCCTCCCTCTTTCCTCGGTGACAGGGAAAATACGCGGCATTTACTAAGCCCCAAATCCTCCGCTAAAAAGTCTGCGTTATTGATGAGAAAACCTCACCTAGGCTGCAAGTTCGGGGTCCTGTAAGCCATGGGACCATCGGGCCTGCGGCCGGCCCGGCGACTAGAGCGCCGGTTCCGCCTCGGCCCGATC